>CAYJIK010000035.1:7446-18292 GCA_964370205.1 uncultured Oscillospiraceae bacterium
TTATATGGCTTGGCGTGGGAGTGTACCTCGCACAAAGCTTGTCCTACTCGGCAGGAGTGGCGAATAGCTACATCATAAACCGCAGTTGGACATTCAGCAGCGGTACAAAATTCTGGAGCATGACGCTGGTGAAATTCTTAGCGGTGAGTGCCGTTTGTCTGCTGATCAGCTATGCAGTGCTATATCTTTTCCACGATGTTTGGGCGCTGCCGGAAATCGTCGCAAAACTTCCTGCAACCGCCGCTACAATGGTGGTGGGGTTTGGGATAAATAGGTTTTGGACCTTCAAAGAATGAAGTCTGCGGACTTCATTCCAGGAAGTTTCATGTTTTTCAGCCACCGGCTGAAATTTGACAATAATCTGCGGACTATTGTCAAACCACATGAAACTTCTAGGTTGGTGAAATGGACTTGTGCGGGTGGAAACTGTGGCTTTCATTCTTGGAAGTTTCATGTTTTTCAGCCACCGGCTGAAATTTGAAATCAGTCTGCGGACTGTTTTCAAACCACATGAAACTTCTAGGTTGGTGAAACGGACTTGTGTGGGTGGAAACTGTGGGTTTCATTCTTGGAAGTTTCATGTTTTTCGGTCACTGACCGAAATTTGACAATAGTCTGCGGACTATTGTCAAACCACATGAAACTTCTAGGTTGTGTGGCGGACTTGTGTGGAATGGAATCTGTGGCTTTCATTCTTGGAAGTTTCATGTTTTTCGGTCACTGACCGAAATTTGACAATAATCTGCGGACTATTGTCAAACCACATGAAACTTCTGGGTTGTGTGGCGGACTTGTGTAGAATGAAGTCTGCGGACTTCATTCCTGGAAGTTTCATATTTTTGGTCACTGACCAAATTTTCGAACTAGTCTGCGGACTATTTCGAAAAACATATGAAACTTCTAGGTTGTGTGGCGGACTTGTGTGGGATGGAAGCTGAAACTTCTACGTTGGTGCTTTTGACTTGTTGTTGTGGGGATTTAGGGATAATGGGTGATGATTTTTTGGACGTGGTGTCCTTTTTTTATTGGGAGGGGTTTGTGTGGCTGTTTTGACGTTTACGGTGCCGTCCGAGTGGGACGGTAGGGCTATGAAGTACTTTCTGCGTGAGTATTGCGGTGTCAGCTCTGCACTTATGCGGCGTGCGAAATTGTTGCCGATGGGCATTACAATGGACGGTGTACACACTCGAAGTGTTGACCCTGTCCGCTGTGGCGCTGTGGTGGCGGTGGACATGGGCGACGAGGACAGGCAGTATACACCGCTGGCGCTCCCTGTGGATGTCCTATACGAGGACGAAGGGCTTATTGTGCTGAACAAACCGTCGGGGCTTCCGACCCATCCGTCGCTTGCACATCCGAGTTATAGTCTGGGAAATGTGTTTGCGTCGCTTGGGAGCTGTAAGGGGCTTGTGTTCAGGCCGATAAACCGCCTTGACAAGGACACGAGCGGTGTGGTGTTTGCCGCAAAGAACCGCTATGTCGCCTCCACACTCCCTCCGCTTATCACGAAAAGGTATATAGCACTGGCGCATGGGCAGGTACACCCACCACAAGATGAAATCAACCTCCCCATCGACCGCCTATATACCGACTCAGTTAAGCGAGGGGTTATGGAGGGCGGTCAGACTGCTCACACCATCTACAACGTCCTCGGCTACGGTAACAATTACACAGTTCTGGAACTGGAACTACTCACAGGACGCACCCACCAGATACGTGTACACCTCAGCCACATCGGACACCCCCTACTCGGCGACACGCTGTACGGCGGCAGGGCAGACCTCATCTCCGCCACCGCCCTACACTGCCACACCGCCACAGTGCGTGACTACGCAGGCGGCTTTACCGTGACAGCGCAAGTGCGTGATGATATGAGGGGGCTTATGGAGAGTGTGACTAAGTGCTAAAGCGAAAAAGGCAGGAGTGACCGCAATTTTACCGCTCAAACAAAAACAAGGGTCTGTGACGAAACCTTGTAGGGGCGATCCTATGTGACCGCCCGAAACCGTGGTTTTTACCATTAGTTTCGGGCGAACACACAGGCTCGCCCCTACAAGTTTTGTGTATTATTACAATTTCGTTACAGCCACTTGTTTTTGTGTGTGGTTCATGTTCTTCATAATATATCTAAATCACTACTTATAGTGTACAGTGCATTTTCTAAGCTATCATTTTCGGTTATAATTTTTTCGTCAATGTTTTGAAGATAGTCTTCCCCATTCCACCATCTTCGCATTTCCATTTCCCCAAATTCTAAGCTCTTTTCCCTTGCACTGTGCCGTTTCAAAGTTTCCTCAAAAGGTAAATCATAGTAATAGGCATATATATCATTATCAAAAAGTAAAACAGCCTCTTTAAAAACCGCATCATACCAATCTGCTTTTAAAATTCCTTCCAAAATAACATAATCACAATTTTGCTTTCCATACTTTAGTAAGTTTATTAGTAGTAGTATTGTTTGTGTGTTAAAGCCATCATTTGCGTATAACATTTCACGCCTTAACACATCTTGTGAAAGAAGCAATGACGCTGTTTCTTTACCTAACTTCTCCTGTAGTTGTTTTGCTAAAGAGCTTTTTCCACTGCCCGAATTCCCTCTTATAATTATCAGCTTAGACATTGCTATTCTCCAATCTTTATATAAAGAGCCTTTAGTAAAGTATAGCACCCTGTATTGTAGGGGACGATGCGCGCATCATCCCCTACATATCTTTGTGATGTGAGGTGTGCTATGCTTATTTGACGTAGTAGCAATCTTCCTCCCATTTTTGTGGATTTGTATCAACGTATTCCCATATTTTTTGATATTCTGTTTCGTTACGGATTATGTGGTCGTGGTATGAGCGTTGCCAAATATATTTGTTAAATGGTGGCAATACGCCACGTTTTACCAATTTTGTATATTCTATCGTTGACCACCTTTTAAATGTCTGAATTATTTGCGACAACGTAGGGGCGGATTCTATATCCGCCCGGGCATCTATGTCTGCCCTATCAATTACGATAATTGCGTGAAAATGGTTGGGCATTATTACATATTTAGGGCAATAAACATTTTTATATTTATTTAGGGTTTTTACAAATATTTCATCTATCGTTCGGGCGGATATGGTGTTGGGAGTTCGGGCGGATATAGAACCGCCCCTACGATAATTTCGCCGAACAAACATTTGCGGTTATGGGTACATATCGTCACAAAATACGCACCATTTTGGCTGTAATCATAATCCTTTAATCGCATAGATTTTCGTTTTGGCCACTCCATAAATCACCTCGCAAAATATAAACAACCTTCAGTAAAATACAACACATAAAAAATACCGAAGCAAGAACGTGGGGCGGATAACATCCGCCCCAGCTTGTCAAAAAGCCTTTTGACAAGCTGGGACCGCTGTGGCGGGGTTATCAAAATGGTGGACAAACCCTGACAGTTTGCCCCCAAACCCCCATTCCCTCCGAAAATGTAAAAAAGCGTCTGATTTTTATGTTATTAGCAAGAACGTGGGGCGGATAACATCCGCCCCACTATATTTAATGTCATACCACCCTCTACGGCAACCTTGGCAAAGCGTCAGGCTCGCAACTGAGTGAGCTAAACTTCACACTCTCCATGCTCACCCTAAGCTCATTGGTCAGCTTGTCAAATATGTGTTTGACATTACAGCCGCAAGGGTTTTCGCACTGATAGCTGTCGGTGTGGCACCTGCTGATGGACAGCGGCCCCTCCACCGTTTCTATTACCTCTCGGAGCGATATGTCGTCAGCGGACTTTGCAAGCTCGTACCCTCCGGACTTGCCGAGGTAGGAGTTTATTATGCCGCCGCCTACAAGTTTGCGCAGTATCTTCAGCGAAAAGCGCAGTGTTACCCCTGTCTTGCCGGCGATACTGGAAGCGTCCATTCGACTGTTTGTTTCGCACAAGCAGTGTACTATTCTGATGGCGTAATCCGCCTCTAATGTAATATGCATATATTTACCATGCACGTACGCACACAATACGATCGCAAAACAGCCGGCTCGTGTGTACGCTTCCTTTCATTATGATATCTCCCGACCTTCAAACTGCCTACGTTTCCCCCAAACCACCGAACACCTCTGTTACCGAACGTGATTTCGTGGTCTAAGCGATGCACTCGGTATCTCGCAATAATACTAATCCAAAAAGTCTTTAAGTTTCTTAGAACGGCTGGGGTGGCGGAGCTTACGCAGTGCCTTTGCTTCTATCTGGCGTATTCTCTCACGTGTCACCTTGAAAATCTTGCCCACTTCCTCCAGTGTGCGTGAACGTCCGTCCTCCATGCCGAAGCGGAGGCGAAGAACTCGCTCCTCACGTGGTGTGAGTGTGCCGAGTACCTTTGTAAGTTGCTCTTTCAGGAGGGTGAGCGACGCAACATCAGCAGGCGCAGGGGCGTCGTCATCGGGGATGAAGTCGCCTATGTGGCTGTCCTCCTCCTCGCCTATAGGTGTTTCAAGCGATACTGGCTCTTGTGCAACCCTTATTATCTCTCGCACCTTCTCAACAGTTATGTCAAGTTCCTCTGCGATTTCCTCCATGGTGGGGTCTCTGCCGTTTTCATGCAGTAGCTGGGACGTTACCTTTTTAAGGCGGTTTATCGTCTCCACCATATGGACAGGTATACGTATCGTCCTCGCCTGGTCAGCTATCGCCCTTGTAATCGCCTGTCTTATCCACCATGTAGCATAGGTCGAGAACTTAAAGCCCTTGTTGTAGTCAAACTTCTCAACCGCTTTTATCAGACCTAAGTTGCCCTCCTGTATAAGGTCGAGGAACTGTAGCCCTCTGCCCACATACTTCTTTGCGATGGACACAACAAGTCTAAGGTTCGCTTCGGACAGCCTTCTACGTGCTTCCTCGTCACCATCCTGCATACGAATGGCAAGCTCTACCTCCTCCGCAGGAGTAAGCAGCGGTACTCTACCTATCTCCTTGAGGTAGACACGCACAGGGTCGTCAATATTCATGTCGGCGGCGGAGGTTTCAGCCACTTCGCCCACAGGTAACGCACGTATGTCAAGCGTTTCTATCTGCACAACATCGTCGTCCACGATTTCTACTCCGCACTTTTCCAATGTTTCATAGAGTTTATCCACCTGTTCAACGTCAAAGTCCACTTCTTCAAGTATGTCGCCAATTTCCTTAACGCTCACCTTGCCTCTGGCTTTGCTTTTCTCTATAAGTTCCTTTATAACCTGAGCCTTATTGATCGCCATGTAAGCTCCCCCTATTCTTTTTAGCCGACAAAGTTTCTATATAGCTTTGTAGCTCATCCTCTGCCATCAACGCCACTTCTGCGTCACTTCTTTTGTTGTGATAGCTATTTATCGTGTCAATATACTGTGATACGCTTAGTTTATCTGTCGCTGTAGGCGTTTCCTTCGCCTGCAAAAATGATATATACGACATCTGCTGTTCGGTAAGTACAGACGACAGGTAGAACATCTCAAGCGGTAGGTTTTGCTCAATTCGCTCACGCAAGATGCTAAGCACCTCACGCCCCATGTCGGTTACAAGCTCGTTACCATCAAGCGCGCTCACAATATCTCTCAGTAGGTCGGTATTCTTCAGCAATGCCGTTATAATGCTATCCTCTGCCAAAGCGTAGCGAATATTCTCTGAACGCCCCTTTATGTTTATACCGCCGTTTCCACTGAGCAGTGACCGTTCCTCTCGGTAGCGATCACGGGAGTACAGTTGTTTTCTCCTGGACGCTATCTGTTTGTCCAGTGCTGTTCGGGACAGAGAAAATTCCTCCGCCATCTTTGCGGTGTACACTTCTGCGAGCACAGGATTGCCCACCCTCGCTATAACGGTGCAAAACTCGGATACGTAGGCTGCTATGCCCTCATTTGCGGTGAGGTCATGTTTTTTTCTCAGCATGGCTATCTCGTGCGCCAGTGCACCGGGGCTTTCCTCCAGTAGCAACTTAAACTTCACAGCGCCATACCGCCTTATGTACTCATCAGGGTCCTTTGCGCCTTCCATGGTCAGCACCCTGACATCAACGCCTGCTTCCTCAAGTAGTGTCGCCGCCCTCGCTGACGCTCTACGTCCTGCTTCGTCCGAGTCAAACGCAAGTATCACAGGCTTCTGCAGTGCGGACAACATTCGTGCCTGATTAGCGGTAAGTGCTGTCCCCAGTGACGCTACAGCGCAGTCAAACCCTGCCCCTGTTACCGCCACTACGTCCATATACCCCTCGGCAAGTATCAAAAACGGATGTGCCGTCTTCTTCGCTATGCCCATCGCAAACAGCTCTCTGCTCTTTTTAAAGACCAGTGTGTCCCCTGTGTTGAGGTACTTAGGGGTGGAGTCAGGCGGTAACGCCCTACCGCCAAAGCCGAGGACATTACTGCGGCTGTCTATTATGGGGAATATCACACGGTTACGAAAAGCGTCATACTGTGAGTTGTTCCTACCGTTCACAATCACGCCTGCCGCCAACATTTCCTCGGTGGTAAACCCCTGTGAGGTCAGATACTTTTTGAGAGTGTCCCACCCTGCCGGTGCGTAACCGATACCGAACTTACGTATCATTTTCTCCGTGACTGCTCTGTCTTTTAGGTAGCTCATGGCACGCTCCCCAAGGGGGGAATACAGAGTGTCATAGAAAAATCGGGCGCTTATTCGGTTAATCTCGGCTATGCGCAGTCGCAGTCGCTCGCTACCGTCAGACTCCACTTCGGGCATCTGCATACCTGCTCTGCGGCACAGCTGTTCTACCGCTTCCATATAGGTGAGGTTCTCAAGCTTCATCAAAAATGTAACAGCGTCACCGCCTGCACTACATCCAAAGCAGTAAAAGGACTGCGTGTCACTGTAAACAACAAACGAGGGGCTTTTCTCGCTATGAAACGGACACAACCCTTTAGAGGTCCGCCCGGCACCTTTTAAATTCACATACCCCTCTATCAAATCTCTGATATCGGTCTTATACTTAAGCTCTTCTAAAAATGTTCGGGATAGCAAATTCACACCCCCCTTGTTTGGTTAAAGCCTTATCTGCGGATACAGCCTTATCTGTGGATACAGCCTTATCTGCGGATAAGGTGGCTAATGGCTAATGGTGAATGACTAATGGTGAAGGTGTCACTGCGTGACGATATTGTTTTGCTTCGGCGAAGATGGAGTGGTAAGTGACACATAATATCCATCGCCGTAAGGCGATACCACCACTTTTCACCCTAAGTCTTTCACTCTTAGTCTTTCGACGGCCTTTTCCGCAGAAAAGGCTACTGTCCGCAGACGGTGCTAGCTTTCCCGCCAGAACTTTGGCACAAACAACTCCTCAAACGTTGCCACAGCATATCTGTCGCTCATGCCTGAGATGTAGTCCGCTACCGTTACTGACAGGCCGTTACGTTCGGACATGTCCAGGTAACTGCGTGGGAGTTTGTCCTTGTGGCTCATGAAGTGGCTGTACAGCGTTTCCACCATCGCCGCCGCCTTGCTTTCCTCCGCTTTAGCGACAGGGTGACGGTACACCTCATCAAATAAGAACTTCCGCAAACTCTTGTAAGCCGCATGGACATCGTCCGCCATCTTTATATCGTCAGCACTGTTCTCCACTATAGAAAAAACAAGTGACGATATTCTATTTGAACGCCCTGAACCAAGTACATAGCGCACGTCCCACGGCAAGCTTTCCTCAGTGAGTATCCCTGCACGTATTGCGTCGTCTATGTCGTGGTTCAGATAGGCAATCTTATCGGAATAGTGTACAACTCGCCCCTCAAGTGTCGAGGCGGGTTGACCTGTTGAGTGGAAGGCTATGCCGTCCCTCACTTCATAGGTCAAGTTAAGACCCTTACCGTCATTCTCAAGCTGTTCCACCACTCGCACACTCTGTGCGGCGTGCACAAACCCCTCCGGCATCACACTGTCAAGCGCCATCTCCCCTGCGTGGGCAAAGGGCGGATGTCCAAGGTCATGCCCTAAGGCTATAGCCTCGGTCAGGTCTTCATTCAGTCGCAGCGCTCGTGCTATTGTGCGTGCGATCTGCGCTACTTCAAGCGTGTGTGTCAGCCGACTGCGGTAGTGGTCACCCTCGGGGGAGAGAAACACTTGCGTCTTATACTTCAGGCGCCTGAAAGCTTTGCAGTGCAGTATCCTGTCACGGTCACGGGCGAAGTTTGTGCGAATGGGACAGGGGGACATCGGGTGTTCTCGTCCACGGCTCTGGGCAGATAGCGTAGCAAGCGGGGAAAGTGTCTTTTCTTCCAGTTCTTCCTGCATTGTTCTTATATCCGTCATGTCCTACCCCCTTTGTGTGGTTAGTAGTCAGATGTCACAACCTTCTCAATACGTCCATACAGCGTGTCAAACAGTTTACCCCACATCTCGTCCATCTCGTCGTCTTTGACACTTAGTGTGAGTAGAACACTGTCCGAGAAGTCACAGGACTTTGTGACGGTGTCATACTGCTCTACGATTTTTAGGACAGCGTTGTAGTGGGTGTACTCAAAGGATAGCTCCACGGTGGAGCGTGGCGAGATTACCACCTTTTCCGCCGCAGATATCGCAAGTGTCGCCGCCTTAGTAAACGCCCTGACAAGTCCGCCTGCGCCGAGTGGTGTCCCACCGTACACACGGTTCACCACAATGCAGACATTTTTTAAGTCGTGCTTATTTATCACACCCAACACAGGTATACCGCCCGTACCCTTTGGCTCGCCGCCATCCGAGTAACGTGAAATATTCCCCTCGACGAGAGTGTATGCGTAGATGACGCTGGTGCTGTCCCAAAACTCGGCCTTTTTGGCGGCGATAAACTGCACGGCTTCCTCTTCGGTAAGGACAGGGGAGATAGCAGTATTAAACACTGAGCGTTTCTCAGTAAACATGTCACACGCTATAGCGCTGACAGTGGTGTATTCCTGCAAAATATCGCCCCCTTTTTTGTTTAGTGAATAGTGAAAGCATTGTCTGCGGATACAGCCTTATCTGCGGATAAGGCGGCTAATGACTAATGGTGAAGGTGTCACTGCGTGACGATATTATCTCGCCACGGGCGAGGAATAGAGTGAACTGTAATAGCATAATATCCATCGCCGTAAGGCAATACCATCACTGCTCTGTCCGCAGACAGAGGTTTTTACCGGCCTTTTCCGCAGAAAAGGCTCTCGCTTTGAAAAACTACTTTAGGGCGTAGACGGCTAGAATTTTAAAAATTCTAGGTCTACACCCTGTTTTTTGAATGTAAACAGCCACAAACCGTCAAGCAGTTTTTTGACTGCGCTGTATCTCCGTAGAGTTGTTACTGTAAAGCAACTACTCTCGAACTGTCGGCATTTTTGGTTGTCCAAAAAGTCGCCTACCTCTCGTCTTACTTACCGGAGCGAGCCATACGTCTGTTAAATCTGTCTATCTGACCACCTGAATCGATAAGCTTCTGCTTACCTGTGTAGAACGGATGGCACTTAGAGCAAATTTCCACACGGATATTCTCTCTTGTGGAACCTGTCTCTATAACCTCGCCGCAAGCACAAGTTATTGTGGTCATTGTGTACTTAGGATGGATACCCTCTCTCATGCGGTTCACCTCATTTCATATGCATGATAGGCTTTGCCTATATAAATACTATCATAAGCGCACCGAGCGGTCAAGTGAAATATATACCACTAAAATGAACTTTCAGTTACGTTTTAGTGAATGTAAGCCACTATCTGTGCAAAGTGTGCCTGAATTTGTCTTTAAACCGCCGCACAGGGTTTATGTGCGGCGGTCAAATCATGTGTATAACGAGTTTTAACTACTTAACTTCTGTCTTTGCGCCTGCTTCTGCAAGCTTAGCAACGATAGAGTCAGCGTCTGCACGGGAGATACCTGTCTTAACAGGCTTAGGTGCGCCGTCAACAAGCTCTTTTGCTTCCTTTAGGGACAGACCTGTGATGTCCTTAACAGCCTTGATAACGTTCATCTTAGATGCGCCTGCGTCTGTTAGGATAACGTCAAACTCTGTCTTCTCTTCTGCTACGGGAGCTGAACCGCCACCGCCGCCGCCCATCATCATGGGTGCTGCTGCGGATACGCCGAACTCATCTTCCAACATTTTAACTAGGTCGAGTATTTCAAGCACGGAAAGGCCTTTAACTTCCTCAACCAGCTGTATTACTTTTTCTGTAGCCATTTTAAATTCTCCTCAATATAAGTTTGTTTTTGATACGCAGTATTCACTGCGTTTTTACGCTTCGGTGCTCTCTGCTGCTTCCTCAGTCTGAGGTGCTGCTTCTCCACCGCCGTTTTTGTCGCCTATCGCCTTTAGGGCTCTTGCAAGTGAGCTTACCGGTGCATTTAACATACCCAGTAGTTGTGATATAAGCGCATCTTTAGAGGAAACCTTGGAAATCGCTTCTATACCTGCGACGTCCATAAACTTACCCTCTAGATATCCGCCCTTTATCACAAACTTGCCTTTGCTCTGTGCGGCGTAGTCTGCAAGTATTCTTGCGGGTGCAAATGGGTCTTCGTTAGAAACAGCCAGTGCGTTTGTGCCTTCAAGTAGCACGTTTAGCTCTGTAAGACCTGCGCTCTCGGTTGCACGGGACAGTAGACGGTTCTTTATAACCGCATAGTCAACCCCTGCTTCTCTCAGCTCCTTACGCAGCTTAGTGTCGTCCGCAACGGTGATACCTCTATAGTCCACCAACACGCCGGAAACTGACTGCTGTAGCTTTTCGGTCAAATCGCTTACTATCTGCTGTTTGCTTTCAAGTATTGCTTTGCTTGGCATCTGTTCACCACCTTTTAGAAATATAAAAACGCTCCTTTCCAAAGACGGAAAAGGAGCGTGAAAATACATACTTCACAAATCCTCGGTAGGCGGA
>CAYJIK010000036.1:0-17864 GCA_964370205.1 uncultured Oscillospiraceae bacterium
AAACATAGACTTATCACTGTGATTTTGGGTTTTACCGACGAATGGTTCTTTTTTTCCGTGTTATATAATATCTATTTACAAACAAAGGACAAGACATAGCGAAGGCTAGCTGTGTCAGGAAAGGAAAAATCATGGATAGTAAACAACATTCCCGGGTAAGGGAGATAGCCTCAAAACTTCCTGAGAATATAGCAAAACCACTGCTATCGCTCCCTGTAAGTGTGCAGCACGACATCAGCGAAATCCGCTTGCGGCGAAATGCGCCACTTGTCATCACAAGAAAAGGCGTGGTCGGGTTTGTAAGCACTTCAGGGGCTGTTTTAGACTACCCTTCAAACAGCTGTCAAACTGTCACAAAGAGCGACATGGACGAATGCCTTATACGGCTTTGTGACTACTCAGTACATTCATATCAGCGTGAGCTGGCGGCAGGGTTTATAACAATTAAAGGCGGCCATCGTGTCGGAGTAGGTGGTACAGCGGTTTACGATGATGATGGGAAAGTCAAGGGAGTTCGTGATATAACCTCCTTTGTAATTCGTGTAGCACGTTCTTTTTTGCATTCAGCTGTCCCTCTTGTAAAAAGATTGTACAGCGATAGAGTGTACGGAACTCTTATAGTGGGCGAGCCGTCCAGCGGAAAGAGTACGGTGCTTGCGTCGGTTGCACACCTGCTTTCGTCAGGAGAAGTTCGTGAGCCGCTCTCTGTTGCTATCAGTGATGAGCGTGGAGAGCTCTACCCTTCTCTAAACAGTGAGAACAGCGGTGGAGTAGACATTCTGAGCGGATATCCTAAGGCGGAGGGTATCACAAGGGCGGTGCGCTCCCTTGCGCCGAATGTTGTGGTGTGTGACGAGCTGGCGACAGAGGAGGAGTGCAGAGCGGTCACATGGGCAAGTGGCTCAGGAGTGGCAGTGATAGCTTCGGTTCACGCCGGCAGTGTGGCAGAGTTTAGAAGCCGACAGGTTGCAAAGCTACTGTTGGACACCGAAGCGTTTAGATACATAGTGATGTTAAAAGGTCGGGGTACACCCGGAGAAGTGAAAGAGGTGATTGATTTATATGATGTCGGCGGTAAAGATGGTTGGGCTTGGGTTGGTGGTGGTAAGCGGTTGTCTGGGGGGGCAGATGTATGCGGCGGCATACAGAAAGCGACTTACAGAGGTAGCAAAGATGCTTAGCTTTGTAACGCTCTTAAAGCAGGAGCTTAAGTTCACTTCCGCACCGCCTTATGACTTGCTTATGTCTCTACAAAGGGGCAGAGAAGGCACTACACTCAGCTTTGTGGACGACTGTATTTGCGCAATGAACAGTGGTGCAGTATTTAGCAGAGCTTTTAGCAGCGCACTCCAAATGTATGTTAACTCACTCAATGGAGAAGAGGTGGACATACTGTCCGAGATATCGAGCATACTCGGCCGTGGAGACCTTGAAAGTCAACTACACAGCTTTGACCTTGTTATAAAGAAACTTGACTTACTCTATAGCACGCTAAAGAGCGAAACAGGGGACAAGGTGAGGATGGCGGTAACAATGGGGACGGTTATTGGGTTTTTCCTGTTGATTGTACTCATTTAGGTGTTTATATTTTCTGTAGAGAGCAGGAGGGGAAGGAAATGACTATGGACGTTGATCTTATATTTCGTATTGCCGCCATCGGGATAATAGTATCGGTACTGCATCAGGTGCTCACCCGTGCAGGGCGTGAGGAACAGGCCATGCTTACAACTCTGGCAGGGCTAATTGTGGTGCTTATGATGATGATTTACGAAATAAACAATCTGTTCGTCACCGTTAAGACGGTGTTCAACCTCTAGCATGGATTTGTTTTCGGTGGTGGGGCTTGGAGTTGGAGCAACACTGCTTGCCATTACATTGCGTCAGGAGCGCCCCGACTTTGCGCTGGTGTTGTCCCTAAGCTGTGGCGTGTTTTTGGCGGTGTGGGGTGTCAGTTACGCACTACCTGCTATCAGCGAGATATCACGACTCATGCTGGGGGTAAACCTACCACAGACCTACATAGAGGTGATGCTCAAGTCGGTGGGTATTGCGCTTATCACTCAGTTCGGTATTGACATATGTAAAGACGCAGGAGAGAGTGCTATAGCGGGACGGCTTGAGATGTGTGGGCGGATAGCACTGCTTGTTCTCAGTTTGCCACTGGTGCTTGAACTGCTTAGAATCACCGGGATTTTGCTTAATTAGCAGGGTTCTGACATGGCAAGCCGTGCTACTACATATTTGTCTATAACCGATGTAGCAAGGTTTTTTGGGTTTATTGATTGGACGTTAAAGGGGGTGGTTTTCTGCGGTGGATTAAAGGGACTGTGCGGTGTCTGGCTTTTGTCATTATTGTAAATATGCTGCTTGCGATTTCTGCTTCTGCTTCGTATGCTGATAGTGAGTATATCTACCACCCCGACGAAGCCGAGAATGTCACACAGCAGTCACTTGAAGAGGAGCTGGGGGCGGACAAGCTACCCGACATTATTCCACCTGAAGCAGGGGAGGTTCTGGAGCGTGACGGCGAGGAATTCTCGGTTGGGAGCATCCTCACGCTTACCTTTGACGAGCTTGTAGATATGGTGGGAGACCTGTTTTGGGGTACGATAAACAGCGTTCGTTTAAGCTTGATGGGTCTTGTGGGGGTGATACTTATATCTGCGCTTTTGGGCGTTATAGAGGACGGAGAGTCGTTTGCTTACAGTAAGATGTACAGCATTAGCATAGGGCTTATCATATCGCTTACACTACTTGAACCGGTGCTGGACTGCATAAACGGCGCTATTGCGGCACTGGAAAACTGCGCTACCTTCTTCCTGTCCTATGTCCCTATCTTCGGGGGGATAGTGGCGACCTCCGGTATGCCTGCGAGTGCGGCGATGTACACCGGTAGTGTTCTCCTTGTATCGCAAATCGTCGCACAGCTCAGTACTGCGGTGCTTCTTCCAATGTTGTGTGTCTATCTTGCTATGAATATCGTCGGGGCTGTTTGCAGGGTGGACGGCGTTGTATCACTGTCTGCTGCGTTTAAGAACCTTGTTAACTGGTCGCTTACCCTTTTAGTGAGTGTCTTTGTGGGGCTTTTGGCACTGCAGAGCGTTATATCCAGTACAGCTGACCTTGCAACAAGTAGGACAGTAAAGTTCCTTTTTAGCTCGTTTATACCTGTTGTGGGGGCGGCGCTGAGTGATGCGGTGGTTGCGGCGCAGAGCGGATTGCGTGTTATAAAGGCGTCGGTGGGTAGCTTTGGAATAGTAGTGGCGGCGGCTGTGTTTTTGCCTGTGCTGGTGAATGTCACCACATGGAGGATAGCGCTATCACTTGCCGTGTGGGTAGGGGAGACGGTCGGAGACGAGCGGAGCAAAACAGTGCTAAAAGGCTTTCTGGATGTCCTAAGCATCATAACCGCTATACTGCTATCGCTCATGCTTATTATGGTAATAACCACCGCACTGATGCTGTCTTCAGGTGGGGGGAGTTAAGTTGAGAGTGAAGAGTTAAGAGCGGGAGGGGGTGTTCAGATTGGAGGGGCTTCGTGATTTTGGCATGTCGGTAATGGTGTGTAGTGTTATTATCTTGCTTTGTGAGTTTCTTGCGCCACCCGGAGCACTCAAAAAGAGTTTACGCCTGATATCCGGGCTTGTACTACTGCTCACTGTAGCGTCGCCACTGTCCGGATCGCTGTTTGGTTTTTTTCCGGAATTTGACCTCCCCGAGGGCGCTGATTATGAGGCACTGCAGAATAATCTCTACTTAAATGAAGTAAAAAGTACCCTTGCAGGTGAAATAGAGGACAAATTGTACGAGATGGGAATAAAAGTATACTCGGTAAGAATAGATATAAGTGTAGAGGACAGTGAAGTGAGCGTACAGAACGCTTCAGCATTTGTAGGGACGACTTTAGGAGACGACTTCACAGGAGGCGAGCTTATAGAAGCAGAGGAGCTTTTAGCGGAAGAACTCGGCTTTTATGTCAGGCTTGCTGTGTACTCTACGGGAAGTAGCTTGCCGTAGCATACGAGCAAAGCATAACAAAAGAGAAGAGGTGAACCGATGGCTGATAGTAAAAGCGGTGATTTATCCTTTAAAATAGCAGGTGTCAACGTTTCCATGGGTGTAGTGGTCGGCATAGGACTGCTTGGTATGCTGTTTGTGCTTGTAAGCAGTTTTACACCGTCATCAACCGCCGACAATACACCACAGGAGGGAAGCGGTTACGGTTCGCAGTATGTGACCGATTTAGAAGAAAAGCTGAGATCCGTGCTCTCGGTCGCCGAGGGAGTGGGGGAAGTGACGGTTATGATTACAACGGGAGAAGATGGCGAAAACGTGTATGCAAAGGAGGTTATAAACGATCAGGAGCGATACATAATGGTGGACGGTGTCGGAGGGCAAAGAGAGGCACTGGTTGTAAGTCAGGTAAGACCTGAAATCTTGGGGGTAATCATCCTGTGCGAAGGGGGTGACAACCCTGTCGTGGTAGAACGCATAAACGAAATCACGACCACAGCACTTGGTGTAAACTCCCTACAGGTTTGTATTTTAAAAAAAGCTAATTAGGAGGTAATATCGTGAAAAAACTAAAGAAAATGAGACTATCCTTAATACTCGGCAAGAAGCAAATTGTACTGGCGGCGCTTATACTCTGTCTATCGGTGGCGGTATACATTAACTGGCAGTACTCATCGCCGGTGGATCTGGACGTAACCTCCACCACCGACCCTAAAAATCTGGGGGACGCTCAGTATGTGTCCACCGAGGACAACACCGATGTGTTCTTTGCCGAAGCTAAGCTTGAGCGTCAAAAGACCCGTGACGAAGCGGCGATGACCCTACAGACTCTGATGGACTCGGGCACTGTGAGCGTGGAGCAGAAAGAGGAACTTGCTGTCAAGGCTACAGAGATTGCCGACTCTATCGAAGCTGAAGGTAAGATAGAAACTATGATTAAGGCTAAAGGTTTTAACGACTGCATGGTGTACTATGACACAGAGCGTGTGGACGTTATTGTAAAGACAAACGGCCTACTCGCTAACGAAGTGGCTCAGATGAAGGACATCATCATAAAAGAGGTGGACATAGCCCCTGAGAACATCTCTATTATTGAGGTTAAGTAGGAGCGTTACCTCATTTGCGATGATTTTCGATAAATCATACAATCTGTAAATGTAGGGGCTGATGCCCTCATCAGCCCGAGACTGTGGTGTAACATCGATGTTTCGGGTTAGTGAAGGCATCGACCCCTACACTTTTGCATTAGATTGCTTTGTTATGGCAGTGACTTTGCCTTTAGCGAACAATGTTGAAACGTATTAGCATCGCGGTATATCGACTTTAAAAGCGTTTTGGGATGTGTTTTTTGTGATAACTGTTCTGTTTGTGCTACAACTAAATATCTACAACACAGTTTTTTGTCGAATTCAGTGAATTTATTGTTTTATTTGTAACACTGATGTGCTATAATAGGCAGAGAAAAACGCTTATTATAGTAGATGTCGTAAAACGGCACTAATTTCAGCAACATACCGACTGAAAGGAATGGTTATATATGAATTCAATTATAAAGGTTGCGGCGGCTGTCAACCGTGTTTCGGTGGGAGATGCAGCGGCTTGTGCAGCGAACATAACGGAGCTTATCAGCTTCTTGGACGAAAACCCCTGCGATATTGTTTTACTCCCACAACTTTCTCTCTGTTCACCTGCTTGCGGTAGCTTGTTTTATAATAGTGCTCTGCATGACACTTGTATGTCCGCACTTGAGGAGCTGATGGTTGAAACTGTTAAGTATTCCGCCTACATTGTGGTGGGGCTTGTGATTTCTGACTCATCCAACCCTGTGTCCGTTGTTGCGGTGCTACAGGGTGGGAAGCTTGTGTCGCTTATCCGTACACAGGACAACCCCACACCGCTTGACAGTGATTTATACTCGGACAACATTCTGCCGTGTGACACGGTGTTTTCGGTGGGCAACCTGCGTTTTAGCATACTTGCAGGCGACCCTCTACTGCTACCTGTCCGTGCCTCGGCGTTAGTCGGTACAGGGGTAGACCTCATACTTGTGCCGTCCTACATGCCTGTAACGGCAGGGTACACCGAAAAGGCGCTCAAAGCTGTTGAAGTGACTTCGAGGACATTCGGCTGTGCCGTGGCTGTTGCAAACGGCGGAGTGGGAGACACCTCCTCGCCGTATATCTACAGGGGCTTCACAGCAATTTATGAGTGTGGCGAACTGCTCACAGGAGCAGTGGGTGAGAGGGACAGCTTCTGCGTCGTCTCCGACCTTGACACTGACATCATACGCTCGCAAAAGCGTTTCGGCGGCAGTAAGACAGCGGTTCACTCGGTTGTCCCTGCTTGCAAAAAGGTGAAACTGGACAGAATACTAAAGATAACCCCCTTTATTCCGCAGACACAGACTGAGAGCTATCTCCACGAGCTGTTCAAACTGCAAACCATGAGCGTGGTTAGCAGACTTGAGAACACAGGTATTAAAAAGCTTGCTGTCGCAGTTTCAGGTGGTTTGGACTCCACCATGACGCTACTTGTCGCCGCCGCCGCCGCTGACACACTGGGGCTACCTCGCTCGTCAGTGATAGGTGTCACGCTACCCGGCTTCGGCACAACAACCCACACGAAGTCAAATGCTCTCCTACTGATGGAAGCACTCGGCGTGACATCACGTGATATACCGATAGGTGATGCTATACGTGTACACTTCACCGACATCGGCTACGACATAAACAGTCGTGACGTCACCTACGAAAACGCACAGGCGAGGGAGCGCACCCAGATAATGCTGGACATAGCCAACATGGAGGGCGCACTTGTACTGGGTACAGGTGACCTTTCCGAGGAAGCACTCGGCTTCTGCACCTTCGGCGGTGACAATCTAGCGCACTACAACACCAATGTCTGCCTACCTAAGACCACTATACGCATACTTATATCGTTTTTGGTGCAGGAGAATCTTTTTGGAGATGCTAACGATGTCCTCGAGGCGATACTGGCTACACCTGTCTCGCCTGAACTTCTGCCACCCGATGAGGATGGAGCATCTTCACAGAAGACAGAGGAGATACTTGGCCCTTATGAGCTACACGACTTCTTCCTCTACTACTTTGTGCGCTACGGCTTCCGCCCTTCAAAACTGTATTACTACGCTTGCATGGCGTTCTCCGGCAGTTACATGCCCGACTTTATCAAGGAGAAGCTGGTACTGTTCCTAAAGCGCTTTGCACCTGCGCAGTTCAAACGCAGTCTAGCACCGGACAGCGCCTCAATCACCGATGTGAACCTCAATAGCTGTAGTTTCCATATGCCGTCCGATATGAACTTTGCGGCTTTTATTTCCGAGATTGAAGACATAAACTTTTAATGTAACTTATATTATTATCTGAGCTTATTTTTCCGACATTTTTGCATATAATACTAATAGAATTAGCGGTCAAAGCCGTAAAGAAAGGATGTATTATATGAGTCGGCCGGTTTTATGTTTGTTATGTTCGCTACTGTGTTGTCTTGCTACCACTCTGCCGGCACAGGCAAGAGCGGTAAATATCGCCACTGTCCGTGCTGAATCGGTAGTACGTTCGGCGGTGGAAGATAGCGCACATCCGTTTATAGTATTCGGCGGTAATGTGCAGAATGTGGCGGTTAGATAGCAGAGATGGATTTAAAGGAGCGGTGAGAGCCGCTCCTTTTTGGTTTTTGGGTATAGTGAGGTAGTCCATTTGCGCCACCTATCGTTGACAACAACGACAAAATCTGTTACTGTTGCGTAGTTGTAAAAAGGAGGTAAGTACGTGAAAAGGTATGAGTTTAGCCCAAAACGAGATTTGCCGGTGGTATTAGCAGTGATAATCTGGGCGGTATTGCCGTACCTGAAAGGTGAGCCGTATAACGTGTTCTCGTATATATCGATAGTGTTGGCGGTTGGCGTAATCGCCGGGTATATATTATCTGTGGTTAAGTATATGAAATCAAAAAGAGAAGAATAGAAACAGGCGATGTGAATTTCACATCGCCTGTTCTTTTAGCTCGGTAATTTATCGTGTTTCTGCCATAACCACAGCGGTATTAGTTTCATAGATCGCCACAGAAGGGGTGCCGTTCAGATATATCTTCTCTTCTTCGTAGTACTCTGCGTAGGGAAGGTTTACAGGTAGCAGTTCATACGGCAGTAGGTAGGTTACAAAGCCTTCCGATGTTTCCACCGTAATGTCCACCATCGCCATTTTCTCTGTGAAGTATGCGACACTGAACAGGTGCGGTGCTAATTCCTCAAGCTCTGCTACAGACATCTCCACAAAACTACTGTGAATATCCTCTGCGTCGATGTAGTGTATCTCACGGTCGCTTGCGTATGTCAGTCCCTGTTCGTCTCGAATATAGTCGTAGACATACACCTTCTGTGCGTCCGCCACCACTTCGTCCACAGTCGGGATTAGATACTCGTCATAACCAAGCTGTTTTAGCACGGCAATGGTGTTTGTAAAGCTTTCTCTGATGTTAACGTGAGCGTCGCCCACTCTTGTGTGTACGCTAGCCATTGACGTATAAAAATCTTCATCATAGTATTTCGACTCGTAGTTTATCCATATGCTACCGAGTACCATTTCCGGCTCGCTCAGTGAGTTTTCGTCAACTGCTAATAGGTCGGTGCGGAGAGCGTCAAGGATTTTGGTGTAATCGTCACGGTCGATGTATAAGCTATTGTCATCGCCTTTTAGCGTATACATTCCGCTGTAAAGTTCCATGCTCTCTACACGGCCATCATCAGCTATAAACAGCGCACTCTGCTTCTGTACAATCTCGTCAGAGCCACCTAATATTTTCAGTTGCTCGTAGTAGTTTGAAGGTGTGCCACTTCCGTAATAGCGTGAAACCACATCGCCGTTTTTGAGGGTATAGTGTACTCTGAAGTATCCGCGATTATCAAGATTTTCACGCTCGGATACGTAACCTTCGTGTATCGCCAGTACAGCGTTTATAACTTCGGGGGAGGTGAATGGCGCAACTCCACCGTAATTGTCCATCGAAGCGCCTGACTGTGAGTGGCTCATATAAGTTTCAAGCTGAACGCTTTCAATTTCGTCAACAGAAGGCAAACGTGTTTCATAGCCAAACAACCCTGTGACGCTCACAACACCGAACACGCCCATCAAAACACCTGCAATAGCGGCGTGCTTTAGCAGTCTTACTGTGAAGGCAATCTTGCGCACCAGTATAAACTCGCCTATGCAGTAGCTGAGTGCCGAGAAAAGCACCACGAATACTACGAATAGCGTCTTGTTGTCGTAAACATCCAGCGAGGCTAGGAATATCATTGCAATACCGATGCCTGCCAAGAATGTCCCGAGCGCTCTCATCAGTATCTGTAGCGGCCCGAGGTTACCTACTGATTCCGCTATCTCGCTGTGACGTCTCAGGTACAGATAGTAGGTGACAAAGTAGAGCGCTATAGCAATCAACACCCAAAGGAACATAGTCAGGTTGCCTGCTAACAGCTCGTTAGCGCCGTCAACATAGCTGTAGTTTGTGCCAATGCCTACGTCCACCAACCTGTCGCCCATAATAAGGACAGGGGAGAGGTACATGCTGACCTCAAAGGAGGGCTCAGTGTTAAAGCCGTATACATAGCTACCAAACACCAAGAAGGACATGAGATACGCCCCAACAGGCCCTGACAGCAGTCCGAGTGAGAACACAACGCCGTCAAACACTGTGCCTACGTTTATAATCGCAAACACTGTAATAGTGTGCAGTATAAACAGCATACCCATCCACATGAGTAGCTCTGTTACAACCATCAACAAGTAATCCACACCCACAGGTAACAACGCAAAACTTGTGATACCGATAGCTGTAAACCCGTATATCAAAGCACTCCAAAAGTAGGAGAGTAACACAGCGGAGTTTGCAAGCATTAGTTCACCTCTGGTGACAGGGAGTGCGTGGAAGAGGTCAACGGAGCGCTTGTTTTGCATATAGCTGAACATGGTAGAAGTAACAAACAAGCACATCAAGAAAATGTAAGCAGTAAACGCAACAATCGAAAATCCGTTGTACGTCATCATATCAGGGAAGTAAGCATACACATCCTGTAAAAAGTCTGAATTGCCTGTTTCTGCAATAGTACGCTCTATAGAGTACTCTATCCATTGTGCTTCATCAATGGCGGTCATAATAAACGGTACTACCAGTAGCACTGTAGTGAACAGTAGTAGTGAAATTAGTATTCCTTTATGCTTTAAAAATGTCGCTTTGTACATCGCCTTAAAGCGACCGAAGTTAAAAAGTGATGTTCTTGTAGTCATAACCTGCCACCTCCATTTGATATACAAAAATTTCCTCGAGAGTAAGCGGTAGAGTTTCGCACATGACCGGCTCGAGGCTCTCCAGTTTCTCCAGTGCCGCTTCGGGACTGCAACCGCACACAAGCTGTACTACACTACCTCTGACACTCTTGCTGATTATCGGTAGATCTACAGTGTCTATGTTTGTGCCTTGTTTTAGCACAAGCTGTAGCTTGCAGTAGCCTGTCTGGATTGCGTCCATGTCGCCGCTTAGAATGGTCTTGCCTTTGTGTATAACTGTGATTGCGTCGCAGAAATCTTCAAGCTCCCTCAAGTTGTGCGACGATATGATAACGCCCATGTCCCTGCTTGACATGATGTCCGATATAACCCTACGCAGTGTAAAGCGGATAACAGGGTCAATGCCGTCAAACGCTTCGTCCAACAGTAGATATTTCGGGGAACAGCTAAGCGCTAACATCAGTGCAGCCTGCCGCTTCATACCTTTTGAGAAGGTGGTAATCTTCTTTTTCAGCATACCCACCAAAAATATGTCACACAGTTTGCGAAACACCTCGTCGTCCCAGCTCTTGTAGATGGTTTTTAAGTATAGAGCGGTGTTTTCCAGTGTTGCGTCACGGTCAAAGTAGAAGTCGTCGGACACGAAGAATATGGTGCTTTTTAGTTCGGCGTTTTCAAACACGTCGCTACCTTCAAGCTCTATAGCACCCTCCGTAGCTTGGTAAACCCCCGAAATAAGCCTGAGAAGTGTAGATTTACCGGAGCCGTTTGCGCCGACCAGTCCGAATATCTTACCTGTTTCATATTGTAGTTTTATGTTATCAAGAGCTACTGTTGTGTCAAAATGTTTACTTACATTAACTGAAATCACTTAACTTCCCCCTCCTTATATATACTGTCCACTATGCTCTGTACCTCGTTAAAGCCTAGCCCTGCACGGTACGCTCTTGTGATAAGCGATGTTAGCTGCGTAATAAGTTGACGATTTAGATAACTGTGCGCTGCTTCTTTGCCTGTTATAAAGCTGCCTCTACCTTGAAGCTGGTAGATGATACCCTGTGCTTCAAGATCCATATACGCTCGGCTGACTGTGTTCGGGTTAATCCCTAAATCTCTGGCAAGGGTTCGCACGGATGGTAGTTGCTCATCTTGAGCCAGAGCGCCTTCCACTATTAAGTGTGCCACTGCGCCTATAATCTGCGTATAGATCGGCTCTTTGCTTTTTGGGTCTATAGTGATCATAGTCTGCATACTCCTTTCTGAAAATTTGTTAGTGTCGCCTTTTGAACTAAAAATAATTGGAGTGTGTCGATAACACTAAGTGTATTAGTTGTATTAGTTCACCTGATGTAAATATAACATGCGATACAGTAGTTGTCAAGTGGATTTTTCAAAATATGAGTAAACTAGTGGAGATATTTAACTGTGCATGTAATATGTTAAGGACTTTTTAGGTAGCACTGCAGAGGGCGGTAACGGAAAGCGTCAGCGCTTTTCTTCGTCTAATAAAAATATCTCGGAAAATTTACAGCTACTTTTCACAGCTTTAATTGACAGTTGCTCTGCTATTTAGTAGAATGAATAAAAAGGGATATTGTATCAGTCCGACACGGTTTATATAAACATTAATGAAGGAGAGAAGTGTATGAGAAGGACTAAGATTGTATGTACGCTGGGCCCTGCGGTAGCCACACCGGATAAACTCGAGGGGCTTATTAGAAACGGTATGAATGTGGCACGTTTTAACTTTTCGCACGGTTCATATGAGTCGCACCGTGAGATGTTTGACATGCTCGACGAAGTGCGCACCCACCTAGGTTCCCCTGTGGCGGCGATGCTGGACACAAAAGGTCCCGAAATCCGTACAGGAGAGATGGAAAACGGTGAGATACTGCTTGTTTCAGGCAACAAAATAGTGCTAACCTCAAATGAAGTCATAGGCACATCTGAGCGCATAGCAATAACCTACCCACTGCTTTACAGGGACGTGTCAAAGGGCAGTCGCATACTGCTTGACGATGGGCTGATGGAACTTTCAGTCGAAAGGGTCGTGGGCGAGGACATTGAATGTACCGTCGTGAGCGGTGGAACACTCAGCAATAGAAAAGGCGTGAATGTCCCCGGTATACAGCTTTCACTGCCGTACATAAGCGAAAAGGATAAAACCGACATCGAGTTTGCTGTCAAGACAGGGTTTGACTTTATTGCAGCGTCGTTTGTAAACCGACCTGAGGATGTGCTGGAAATACGCTCAATGCTGGACAAACTAAACTGCCAAAGCATAAAAATCATTTCGAAGATAGAGAGCGTAAAGGGTCTAGAGAACATCGACGAAATCATAAAGGTGTCGGACGGTATAATGGTTGCCCGTGGTGACATGGGCGTGGAATTACCACCTGAGGAAGTGCCGGTAGTTCAAAAGCAACTGATAAAAAAAGCCATAGAAAACTGCAAAATGGTCATAACAGCCACGCAGATGCTAGACTCCATGACCAAAAACCCACGTCCCACCAGAGCGGAAGCCACCGACGTTGCAAACGCTATCTACGACGGGACAAGTGCTGTCATGCTCTCGGGAGAAACCGCTGTCGGCAAATATCCACTGGACGCAGTGCTGATGATGGCGACAATTGCACAGCGTGCAGAGCAGGACATCGACTACAGAGCACGTCTGCGCGACAACTACAACCCACCCGAAAACCCTGATCTCACCTACGCCATAGCGCACGCCACCTGCACCACCGCACATGTCATTGATGCAAAGGCGATCGTCACCATCACCCATTCAGGCTACACAGCTAAAATTACCGCTTCCATGCGCCCATCAGTCCCTGTTATCGGATGTACACCACTGCTGTCCACCTATAGGCATTTAAGTATGTCGTGGGGAGTTGTGCCGCTGTTAATGGCGGAGGAGAAGGAATCGAGTGACCGTCTGATTGATAACGCCATTGAAGCCGCAAGGCAGGCAGGTGTGCTACTTGACGGCGACCTTGCTGTTATATCCGCAGGTGTGCCTATAGGTGTGCCGGGGACTACAAACCTTATAAAAGCGCATGTCGTTGGGAATGTACTGGCGGCAGGTGAAGGTGTTGGCAAGGGCAAGATAATCTCACGCCTTTGTGTTGCAAACTCCACAGCGGAGGCGCTAAAAATCTTCTCACCCGGTGACATACTTGTAATCCCTAAGACCACAAATGAACTCATGCCATTGCTCAAAACAGCGGCAGGGATCATTTGCGAGGAGTCGGGTATGAATTCGCATGGCGCAGTGGTAGGGTTAACACTGGACATACCCACAGTCGTCGGCGTGAAGAACGCTGTTAAACTGCTGAAACATGGCCTAACAGCGTCACTGGACGCCGCACAGGGGACAGTGTCTGCAAGATAATTACATAAAAACAACCAAAAGGGCAAGAACGAAATCGTTCTTGCCCTTTGTTTCTTTTATTCCTTTTAGACACCAACTTGCCACGTCGAAATCCTACTTGTAGCTATCAAAAAGCTCTCTAATCGCCACTATGGCATCTCCCAGACCTTCGGGGCGCTCTTGGCTGTCAGTCCATCTAAACTCATCACCATCATTGTAAGAAAAGCTAAGCTCTTGACTGAAATGACTATCGGTGGCAAAATAAACCTCTTCAGGCTTTTCCATGTCAGCAAAACTCTCCATGTCATGCTCGTCTATCAGTGCCACCAGAGCGGCGGACAGTGTAGCCAACTCTTCATCACTTAGTTTATGTGTTTTGTCATAACTTTCGTCATTAGGTTCGTCTATAATGCGAATGGATAGCTTGTTGCTGAAGCCAAGGAGATAGTAAGTGGTTTCGGTACGGCTGTTTTCCGCCATGTCGTTTCTACTTACTACGCTGTAGGTAAATGTCTTGATTTTGTTCATGTTATCATCTCCGTTGGTAGAATTCTCCGTAGTTCCGCTACATCCTACCATAAATATCAGTAAGGTAAGTAGCGTTATCACAATCTTTTTCATAGAAGCACCACTACTCGCCTAATGTCCTGAACTCCTCCGCATAATCGCCCAGAGCTATGCTGCCGTCCATAAGGTTGATGCCCGGATAGTAGCTATATTCACCATGACCTTGCCAGCTTGTGACTATCTCCACTTCCGAGTATAGGTCACTGATATTGCAGAGTATATAGAGCATATTACTTTCTGTTTCGTAGAGCAGTTGACCACGCTCGTAGTCGCCGTTGTTGTTTATAAATGTTTGATATACCTGTATCGGCGTGTCAAATCTGCTTCTGATGAGATAAAACTCGTTGCCGTAGTCCGTTTCGAAACGCTCGATGCTCTCCTGCTCCGAGTCGAACAGTATCGTGTCAAACATGGGAATATCATCGCCCTGAGTATTTAGAACTTCTTGATAGTACCCGACAAATTCAACACTAAAGGCGTTGTCCGGCAGACCCATAAAGTGGTTGTCCGTAACGACAAGTTCCATATACTCGTTGTCGTCCGCATGTCGGTCTATTACATACCACTCCCTGCTACTCTGGCCGTACTGCCCTGTATACTGAACTACGTCCATATCGATGACCGACTGTATGTCCGACTGTACGAGTATAGGGTCGACGAGATACGCAAGGTCGATAGACTCGTTGATAAGCTGCTTAAGTGCTATGGACGTTGCGAGGATGTCCTCGGTAGCCAGCATTTCAAAGTTTTCGATGATTGTTCCCGGTATCGGGCTCTTCATCTCGAAAATGTCGTCCACAACCTTGGTAGTGCCGAAAACGTTCGCCATTTCGTCGTGGTTGTCTTGAAGTAGCGCTATATGGTAATCAATGACAAGCTGCTGTTTGGTGTTCTCGGGGGTGCCCTCTACTATCACGAAGTAGCCGTCCTCAAACACTGCCGATGTGCCGACACTGTTTGCCCTCGGGTAGTCGGCTAGGAATTCCTTTGTCTGTGCCGTGATCTCGTCAGCGTCGAATTCGCCGCTCTCACTCACAACAACATGACTGTATGTTGGCTCCCACCACTCTGTAAACTCGCTTTCGCTCACCTCTTCGTCGTCAAGCATGTAGACATCGGTTGCGCCCACACTTTGACTGCGGACGATATTCATAGTGTGCTTATCTCCGAAAAACGTGTCAGAGCCTTCAGTTATGTACTGCCAATACGATTTATGGAGCACACCATACACGCCCATTGGGTCGACCATTGAGTGGACAAGGTATGTTACGTCGTCCTTGACCAGATAGCCTAAGGTAAAGCTTGAACTGTCTGCTCCGCCCCAGTAGGACAGTGGCATTTTGCCGTCGTGTTTAACACCGCCGTTATCGTCCAACGAAAAAATCTGCACGTTGGTGTTAAACAGATTTTCGTTGTCATCTTCGCTGATTAGGTCGATAATTTGCGTGTCGTCATCGTCGTACACTCTCGCAATGACAAGCTCAAAAACGTCGTCACCGTTAAAGTCCACTAGGTTAGCGTATAGCGTACCCTCTATATGTGAGTAAGGCTTTGTTGCTTTCTCGTAGGCGTAAATCAATGAGGAATAAGCGCTGTAGTTCGGGCCTGTACTTTCGGCAGGTGCAGTACTGCTACTGTTTGTTGCCGAAGAAGCCGACTGGCTACTTGACACGGGGTCAACCGACGAAGGCGCTGTACTGCTTTGCTCTATGACAGGTGTACTACTTGAAGTACCGCCATTACCGCTTACCACGTCACCCGGAGTACTGCTTATCGGGTCGTCACACCCTGCCAGAAGCAGTGCGGATATCATTATTAAACAAATAAGCTTTTTCATATTGTTTCCTCCATATTATTTCAACAATCTCCAAAGGGTATCGTTTTATATTTGCAGCATATACATCGGCAAAGGGGGTTGGAAATTGCTTTCACGTACTTGTCAGCTATCGACATAACCGCACAGCCTAAGTTGCTAAAACCTATCTTCGTCAAGATGCGCTCTTGATCCTGTAGCCCCTTTTTGGCCGTGATATTTCCCCTTGTATGGGTTTGTGGCTGGGTCAAGTGTCTTTGAAAACACAAGCTGCCCGACACGTCTGCCCGCTTTTAATTCGATAGCGTGCCTGTTGGCGTTGAATAGCTCGAGTGTTATCTCCCCTTCAAAGCCGGGGTCTACCCACCCTGCGTTTTGGACAAAAAGTCCCATCCTACCAAGCGAACTTCTCCCCTCGACAAAGGCAGTAATGCCGTCAGACAATGATATGTACTCCATGGTTGTCGCTAGCACAAACTGCCCCGGCAATAGCAGGTATGTTTCACACACCAAGGTTTTATACATTATCTCGCTGTCGATAGATATAATGCCCGTGGTGGTGTCCTCTATAATGCTGAAGGTGTTACCAAGCCGAATGTCATAGCTTGCAGGTTGCAGTTGTTTGTCGTTAAATTCAGAGATTTTAAGTTCGCCTGAATTTATCATTTTTTTGATGGACGTATCTGAAAGAATCATAGCTCTACCCCTCCTTGTATATAGTTAGCATTCAAATTTACTATCTATATAATATCACAGTAGCATCATAACAACAAGGTGAAAACGATTTTTTGTCTAATTTTTAAATATTCAAAATACCTCTTGACAAAATGATATAGTTAGGTTAAAGTAGTTAGCGAAAAGTAGTTAATTAAAAGTAATTAGTTTAAAATACTTATAAAGGAGTTAGAGAATGAACGGAAGATTGATAACAGCACTACACAAGATAACACATGACACGGCGCTTGTGGAGCTAAAGCGGCTTTATAGCTTTGATAAGAAGAGTAGTCTCACATACCATGATACCCTTTACCTGAACATTATAGAAGCGCACCCGAACAAGTACACTTCTTCCCAGATTGCGGACTTGCTTAGAATTACTCGCCCATCGGTGACGGAGAAGATCAATCAGCTTTGCAAGAAGGGTTACATTCTAAGGACGCAGAGCGAAACGGATAAGCGTGTTTTTTACCTTTCGGTAAATCCCGATAGTCCTAAAGACTATGAAACCACAGCAAACTACGAATCTGAACTGGAGCAAAGCGTCTTAGCGAAGTTTGGCGATGAAAAGGTAGACATCTTTTGTGATGTTATCGAGTATTTGTCTGCACTTCTGTTAGAAGAGTTAGGAGAAGAGAAAGAAAATGAATAGCCCACTTGCGAAGAGCTTTAGCATGAAAGAGCTTTTAAAGTACACGTTGCCGAGTATGGTAATGATGGTTTTTATGTCAACTTATACCATTATAGACGGGGTTTTTGTATCTGCGTATGTTGGCGAGAGTGCCTTGGCGGCTGTCAACATTGTAATGCCACTACTCGGTATAGTACTGGCGGTCGGGCTGATGTTTGCCACCGGCGGTAACGCTGTGATTGCAAAGCTGTTAGGGGAGGGGGAAAGTCAAGAAGCGAGAGAGTTTTTGACGGTAATATACATCATCGGAGCGATACTCGGACTAGCCATGACCGCTGTAGTGTTTTATTACCCTGACAAACTCCTTGAACTGCTAAATGTGAGTGACAGTCTGTATTCGCTTGCAAAGGACTACATGCTCAGCCTAGCAGGGTTTTTAGTGCCTGT
>CAYJIK010000037.1:0-1401 GCA_964370205.1 uncultured Oscillospiraceae bacterium
TGTGTCGCACAACCCCCTCCAGTATATCGTCGATTATACTGTCAGGGTCTTCGCTCCTCGGGTTATCGGAGGTGACTATCAAAAAGTCAGCATACTCTGCGGCAAGCTCCCCCATTATCGGGCGTTTTGTCCTGTCCCTGTCACCACCACAGCCGAACAGCAGGTATACCGTGCCATCTGTATGCGCTTTGGCAGTTTTAACGACGTGCATAAGCGAGTCGGGACTGTGCGCATAGTCACGCACAATGTTGTACCCTCTCCCCGACACCAGATGTTCGTACCTACCCGACACGCCCTCAAATCCGCCCACTGCCTTTGCGATATCACTTATCGGTAGACCCAAGCAGTAGCAAGCAGTCACCGCCGCCAGAGCGTTGGACACAGAATGATCACCCGGCATCATAAGCTGTACTGTCTTTATAAGCGAGTTGCCAACATACGCAAAACTTACCCCTCTGTCCCACTTCTTTATAGCGTGGGCGGTATAGTCAGCGGTCGTATCACCTGCGGAAAAGCTGTATTTTTCACAGTTAACTTCGTCAAATAGCCTCTTGCCATAGCTATCATCGATGTTTACCACAGCGGTTTTGCAGCAGTCAAACAACTTACGTTTAGCACTGTAGTATTCCTCCATACTGCCGTGATAGTCGAGGTGGTCTTGTGTCAAGTTCAGGAATACCGCCACCTCAAACATAAGCCCCTCTGTCCTTAACTGTGATAGCCCCTGTGACGAAACCTCCATCACAACATATTCACAGCCGAGATTCGCCATTTCACGAAATATTTTGTATAGTTCCATAGGTGACGGTGTGGTAAAGGAAGACGGAAATGTGTTGTCCACCGCCAAATTCTCTATAGTGCCTATAATGCCGCTGTTTTTTCCACAGTTTAACAAAATGTGTTTCATTATATGCGTCACAGTAGTTTTGCCGTTTGTACCGGTGACACCTACAAGTTTTAAATCGTTTTGAGGGTTACCGTAAAAGTTTGCCGCTATTACGGACAGCGCTACTCGTGTGTCATTTACTATAACTGAATTTGTGTGACAGCATAGTTCCCGAGAGCAGACGACTGCCACCGCCCCTCTGTTTACTGCTTCACCTACATAACAATGGCCGTCAGTGTGTTTGCCCTCCAGACAGACAAACAAGCTTCCCTCAGTAACCTCGCCCGTGTCGGTGGCTATGGAAATTATCTCGCAGTCATTCGGAGCGTTCTTTACAGCCACTCCCTTTAGTAGTTCTGACAGTTTCAATCTGTTCACCTCAGCGTTTTATTTTTGGGGGACATTTTTCTTCCCACTTTTTAACGTCTGAGGTTTTGCTTTCCTTACTGTGTTGCGTTGGTAGCCGTCGGTGTGGTGCTGTCGATAGCTGCGTCTGTGGTAACTATTGTAGGGGC
>CAYJIK010000037.1:1501-8169 GCA_964370205.1 uncultured Oscillospiraceae bacterium
AGTATTACTGTGCCACCCTTTGGCATGGTTGCGGTGGAGTTCGGCACCTGCGTTACTACTGTTGTGCCGTTACCCTCTATTTTAAAGTCAAGCTGTGCCTTTGTGATGTTTGTGGTCGCCATGTGCAGTTCCATATTTGTGACATACGGCACTTTAATCTCGGTTACAGCCAGTTCTTCCTCTGTGTATATCGGAGATATGCCAAGATAACCTGCTATATCCGCTATAATCGCCCCAACAACAGGTGCCGCTATAACAGAACCGTATGTATTCTCCATTATTGGCTCATCCATCAAGAACAATATCGCTATTTCGGGGTCGTCACTCGGAAACACTCCCAAAAACGAGGAAACGTTATACACTACTTCGCCGTCCACCATCTTGTCAAGCTTTTCGCTCGTGCCGGTCTTACCACCCACACGTATACCGGGGACATATGCGTATCTGCCTGAACCATCTGCGTCCATAACCACATGTTCAAGCATCCCTGCCACCTCTGCGGACACTTCTTCCGACACTATCTGTCGTTTGACAGTTGGTTCAGTCTCGCTAATCACGTTACCGACAGGGTCAAGCACCTGCTCCACTACATAAGGTTGCATCAGCTTGCCGTCATTTAATGTACCTGATATGGCGGTTATAAGCTGTATCGGTGTTACCTTGAAGGTCTGGCCGAAAGAGCTGGAGGCGAGTTCTTCGCCCGACTCTTTGTTTAGCAGTTCAATTGGGTAGTAAAGGCCGTCCGCTTCGCCGGGGAGGTCTATGTTTGTGACCTCTTTCAGTCCAAAACGCTCGTAGTAAAAGTCATACAAATCACCACCAAGTAGCTCACCTACCATCATAAATGCAGGGTTACAGGAGTATTTAAGCGCTTCGGTAAAGTCTATCTCACCGTGCCCCGAGGCTTTCCAACAGCCTTTGACACGCCCTGCGACTATGTGATAACCGGGGCAGTAGAAGTACTGGTCTGTCGCAGTCACCTTACCAGAGTCCAGTGCTGCGGCGGCTGTAAGCACCTTAAACACCGACCCCGGCTCGTACGACTCCGCTATCGCCTTATTAGCCCACTGATTAAACTGTGCCTCCCCAAGCATCTCATTGTACTCCTCAGCTGAGGCGGTTAACTTGAATTCCTCCAGTGCGGCGGCGGTTTTCGGATCGTATATCTCAAGTGGCTCGTTAGGGTCAAAGTCCGGCTTTGACGCCATCGCCAGTATCGCACCTGTTTCAATGTCCATAACTATACCGGCGGCACGGTTACGCACATTATGCTCATTCACCGCTATTTCCATGTGTCTCTCTAAAAAGTGCTGTATTTCCTCGTCAATTGTGAGCACCAACGAATTACCCGGTACAGGCTCATATACTTGCTGATACGTAGTTAGCATATCGCCACCCTTAGCGTTCTTTGCAGATATTGTCATACCGGGAGAACCGCCCAATACGTCCTCGTACATCGCCTCTATGCCGTATGCGCCTGTATTATCAGCATTTGTGAAGCCGAGTATCGTGGAGGCTAGGTTACCGTACGGATAGTATCGCTTTGAGTTTTCCTCCAGATACAGTCCGCCTTTCAGACCATTGTCCTGCGCAAACTGTGTTACCTGCTCAGCAAGGTCAGATTCCACCTTCCGTGCCACAACCTCGTAAAGGCTGGACGTCTTCGCCCCTCGTGTCAACACCTCTTCACGCTCAACCCCAAGCGTTTCCTCAAGGAAATCCGCTATCAAATTAAGTTCTTCTGTGCTCTGTATGTCGGCAGGGGCAAGTACTACGTCCCAAACAGTTGCACTCATCGCCAGTGTCTTCATATTCGTGTCATAGATACTTCCACGTTCTGCACTGATGGAGGTGCTTCTGAGTTGTTGGTTGAGTGCGTTGGTTTCATATCGCTCATTGTCCACAAACTGTATGTTATAGATGTTGGAAATAATAACAAGCGCAGACGGTAATAAAATGATAAGCATTAGGAGCCCTACTCTTTTTCTTATCTGCGTGTTTGGTGTGTCCTTTGGCATAATTGTGATCATTCCTTTCTGCAAGTTTTGTGTACTTTTTGACATATCGTTAACATGTCAAAAACTGAGGCTGTGCCGAAGAACACAAAACTGCGAGTTTGAAAATCTTGTTTTCAAACTCATGCTCATCCCTTTCGTTATTTGCCCATGCTCCTTTCATCCACAAAATATCATGTAAGCGTTGCACGGGCTCGTTCTTGCACTTTTGTACGCCTTTAAACTTTTTTAACTAAATTCAGTTCTCCATTATAAGAATACTGTAATCAGCTTGTTTTTATGCCTGTTTATTCCTCAGCATATGGCATATAGCATATATCATATACTAAGTAAACGTCGAACTGCGTCAAAGTTATGCGTATATGTAAATATACGATGATTATCCGCAATTTTCAGGGTAAGATACTGCGTATTACCAGGGTGTGCCTGAACTATCCGAATAGCTCAGGCACACTCAAAATACATCTATTTCATCCTTATATTACTCAATTAAAAGCTGATGTAATCAATACAACGCCCGATAAACGACTTCACGCTCTCCATAAAAGTAGGCGGTAGCTCGTTCATTATTCTGGCTCTATCCTGCTGACCAAGTGACAAGTACTCCACCTGATACGGCTCCATCTTAGCCATGCCAAGCATGTCAGTGGCTTGCTCTTCGACAGTTCTAAGCGAAACGCTACTGTCTATCTCCACCTGTATACTCTTACCTTCTTTTACCAGCTTGTCCAGTTCCGCTTGCTGGGTGGATATCAAATCCGCCACCTCGACAAGCTCCATATTATAGTATACAGTCGCAGTGACAAGCGCTACTATCAACAAAAACACAGGTAGACCTCGCATCGCAAAGGGTGCCTGTTTCTTTACAGGCGTGACTTTTAACTCAGGGGGCTGTGCTATCTTTTCCCCTGCAAGTGCATAACTGCTTGAGTACGCCATATTTGAATATGCTGTATTTTCACCGCTAAGTTTATAAGCGGAACTGTCGTTTGCTCTCAAGTCTTTCTCCTACTTTCCAATATTTTAACTTCCTTACAACCGTATAATACCCCTAAGCTTGGCGGAGCGTGAACGGTTGTTCTGTTCTAATTCTGTACTGTCTGCCGTTATAGGCTTTTTGGTGGCTATCTTTACCTTTGGGGTGTTGCCACACACGCATACAGGGAAGTTCGGCGGACAGGTGCAACCCGTAGCCCACTCTTTAAACTTCACCTTTACCATTCTGTCTTCAAGCGAGTGGAACGTGATTATCGCCATCACTCCCCCTACCGACAATAACGGTAGAGCCGACTCAAGAAAACGCTCCAGTGCGTCAAGTTCTGCGTTCACTTCCATGCGTATCGCTTGAAATGTCCGCTTTGCCGGATGACCGCCACTCCGCCTAGTTGCCGCAGGTATTGCATTTTTGATGATTTCGGCAAGCTCGGTTGTGGTTTTTATCGGGCTTTGTTCACGTATACCGACTATTGCGTCTGCTATGCGGTACGCAAACTTTTCTTCGCCGTACGAGAATATCACCTTTGCCAGTGTTTCTCTGTCATAGCCGTTCACAACGTCATATGCGGAAACACCCTCTCCGCTCATGCGCATATCCAGTGGAGCGTCTGCCCTATACGAAAACCCACGTTCAGCGGCGTCCAGCTGATGGGAGGATACTCCTAAGTCAAGCAGTATGCCGTCTACCGAGGAAAAGCCTTGCTTTACAGCAATGTCTGCCATGTTCTTGAAGTCGCCCTTTGCAAAGGTCACGTTATTGAACGCTTTCATGCGCTCCGACGCAAAAGCAAGTGCTTCGCTATCCTTGTCAATGCACAGTAGTTTGCCAGTTGTAAGCTGTGAGGCAATAATACTGCTGTGACCGCCACCGCCTACCGTGCCGTCTATATACAGCCCGTCCGGTTTTATGTTCAGCAGGTGAATGGTTTCGTTCGGCAACACCGATATGTGGTAGCTGTCCATATCCATGATAGCACCTGCCTTTCTTTTCTTCGTCTTTATATGCTCATTGATTTCATGTTGTCAAATATATCGGACGGCGACAGGTTTTCTGCACTCTCTTCCCAGCGCTGTAAATCCCAAATCTCCGCTCTGTCCATTACGCCCACCACCATGATGTCTTTAGTTATATGGGCAAACTCCCTCAGCTTTTGAGGTATAATAATACGCCCCTGCTTGTCTATGTCCGCTTGGGTAGCGCCTGCAAACAGGAAACGTCTGATACCTATGGATTCGGTGTCGGGTAGTGCTCTAATGCGAGACTCCATCTGCTTCCACTCCTCCATCGAGTAAACAAACAGACATTCGCTGTAACCTTTTGTGATTATGAAGCTATCCCCAAGCGACTCTCTTAGCTTTGATGGGAAGTTGACACGCCCTTTTACGTCAACGGAGTGTTGATATTCACCTATGAGCATGTCCTCACCTCTTTTCAGCAATTATAAACCACTTCTAACCACTTTACACCACTTTTCACCTAGTACAGTTATTATATATGATTTTATTGGAAAAATCAAGGCTAAACAAGCTGAAATTTCGGATAAGTTTTCTTTGTTATCTCAGCATGTTGTACATAATCGGCTTTTGTAGTTTCGTGTGTCTTAGAGGTGGTAAAATGGTGAGCTGAGCAGTCTGATGTAGTTTGTATTCGGAATTTGTTGTTTATTCGTTAATGCTCCTGTTTTATGCAAAAAATGCAGTTTAGCGTCCTACAATCGCTCGACTTTGGCGAGGCGTTCTATTCAAACAGCGAATTACGTACACTCTGTTGCTAAAATGTTAACTTTTGTTCAAAACAATCATCCTACCTCCTATCAGCTTGACAGGTATATGTACAAATGGTATAATAACTATGACATTATAGCTCCTTGAGGGTTATATTTTTTTATCGCCCTTTTGGGGCGTAATTTTTTTATGATTGGAAGTGATGTTTTGGCTAAGGATTTAACGGTAGGCAGTCCCGCCATGACGGTTACACGGTTTGCTATACCTATGGTTTTAGGTAATTTGTTTCAGCAGCTGTATAACGTTGTGGACTCGGTTGTAGTCGGTAACTTTGAAGGGCCGGATGCGCTGGCGGCTGTTGGTTCTTCCTTCCCTGTACTGTTTTTGCTTATTGCGGTTGCTATGGGGCTTACAATGGGTGCTTCTATACTTATATCGCAGCTCTACGGCGCAAACAGAAAAGGGGAAATGAGTAGGGCGATTTACACTTCTACGGTATTCTTGATGGGACTTTCCGTCATTTTAGCAATAATCGGTACAATCACAGTTGAACCGCTGCTAGACCTACTGAACACACCGGAAAACGTGTTTGCCGACTCTGCGGCATATCTGCGAATATTCATGTACGGTCTACCGTTTATGTTTGTATATAACCACGCAAGCTCGCTACTAAGGGCGCTCGGCGACTCTAAGACACCATTGTACTTCCTAATAATCTCCACCTTGACCAATATTGTGCTGGACATCTATTTTGTGGCTGTACTCGGCTGGGGGGTTGCAGGTGTTGCTTGGGCGACACTTATAGCTCAGGGCGCATCCGGTATTCTTGCTGTAATTTACATCGCTTTTAAAGTTCCGCTACTACACATACCAAAGGAGGAACGTAAGTTTGATACCGGCATTATGAAGAGTATCATACAGCTTGGTATACCCAGCACCGTTCAGAATGTTGTCTACTCCCTCGGTATGATGGCGGTGCAGGGGCTTGTTAACTCGTTTGGTTCTACGGTTATGGCAGGATACAGTGCTTCTACGAAGATCGACTCAATCGCAACCATGCCTATAATGAACTTTAGCATGGCACTTTCAACATATGTTGCACAGAATATGGGCGCAGGCAAACTGGACAGGGTAATAGACGGCTTTAAGGCTACAATAAAGATCACTGTTATCCTATCAGTGATACTGTCCGCTATTATGTACCTGTTTGGCCCTAACTTAATGATGTTGTTCGTGGACGCTGATGTCGGCGCAGGAGTTATCGACTTCGGTACTAACTATCTACGAATTGTAACGCTGTTCTACCCTGTGTCCTCTGTTATGTTTACTGCAAACGGTCTGCTGAGAGGTGCCGGGGATGTAAACGCTACGATGATAAACTCGATGATTACGCTTGGCAGCCGTATAGTGGCGACTTATGTACTGGCAAGCTTTATTGGGCACGAAGCTCTGTATTGGGGGATTGTAATTGCTTGGCTTGTCGCTTCACCACTGGCGTATATACGCTACCTTGGCGGCAAGTGGAAAAAGGGACTGCTTAAACCCAAGAAGGATGTTCAAGCAGAGGCTACAGCTGATGAGGCTGTTGGGTAGAAGAATATTAATATGCTTACAAAAAAGCTACGATGTCAAACTGTGTTTGATGTCGTAGCTTTTAGCTTATCAAAAGCCTTTTGGTAAGCTAAAATCCGAACAGGAGGGGTATCTGAATGGAGGGTATGCCCTGATGGTTTGGCCATTACTGTTTTACCCGCCAATCCTTCCCGTAAAGCGCATTGAATTTTCTTTCTTAAGGACTTTTTGAAAGTCAGAAAGCCCCGACATCAAACTGTGTTTGATGTCGGGGCTTTTTTGGGGGTGGGTGGGCGGGTGGGTCGGGCGTAGGTGTGTGGCGGGTGGCCGTTCTCCCCCATGGTAACCGGTAGTGGAGAA
>CAYJIK010000037.1:8179-17724 GCA_964370205.1 uncultured Oscillospiraceae bacterium
TCCCGGGCGGGGGGGGGGGGGGGGTGGGGGGTGGGGGGGGGGGGGGGCCCCCCCCGCCCCCCCCCCCCCCCCCCGGGGGGGGGGCGTAGGTGTGTGGAGGGTGGCGTTTGGCCGCATGGGTAACGTGAAGTGGAGATGTTGTAAGGGCGGTCAAACAGGCACGCTCAGCCACCGAGATGGGGGTGATTTCTGTAGGTTATATGTCGGTTGGATGGGGGTGATAGCTACCTATTAAGTAGGTATATACCTAAATTCAGATAGCCTGCGAAAGTTACCCACAAAAGGTACGGAACCAGTAGCAGTGCGCCTGCCTTTGTGAGCGGATAGGCAAGTTTAATTGTCCTCGCTATGAGTACCCACATAATGACAAGCCACACAAATGCTAAACCGTAAAACTGAAAGTTAAAGAAGATAATCGACCAAAAGAAGTTAAAAGCCAGTTGTAGGGCATAACTCCGAAGTGCAGCCGACTTTTCCTCAGCACTGCCCGAAGACGTGCTGATAAGGTAGGATGAGATACCCATCATAATATAGAGTATCGGCCACACCACCGAAAACAACCACCCGGGCGGCGATAGTGGTGGTTTCACAAGCACCTCAAACAGCCCGACATTTTGCACTGTCAACAGTGAGGATACCACCCCCACCACCAACGGAATTAGTATCGCTATAATAAGCGACTGTATTTTTTCTTTCACACTAATGTTCATTCCTTCCTGCAAGTTTTGTGTGGTTTTTGTCACATAAAACTTCTCATGTCACAAAAACTAAGGCTGTGTCGAAGAGCAAAAACTGCAGTTGTAACTGCAGTTTCAAGATCTCGTTTCAACCCAGCCCTCCCTCAGTTAATCATATTGAAGGAAACGGCAACCTAGAACACAAGAAAAACTAAACGACTGTTAACAATACCCCTTTGGCAGTTCTGTTATCTCCACCGTCTTCCCTGTCATATAGCTTAGATGCTCCAGTAGCTGTGACGGTAAAAATGTCAGCTTGTACGCTATCAGCTCTTGATGGCGCTTCTTTTCGTCTGCGTTGTCTGCCGCTCTGCCGTACTTAGTATCACCCACCAGCGGGTAGCCGTGAAACGCCATATGCGCCCTTATCTGATGAGTCCTCCCTGTGATGAGCTCCACTTCGATGAGGGAAGTGTCACCGATGTGTTTTAGTAGGCGGTAGGCGGTTAGTATCTCAAGCCATCCTTTTTTTGGTGTGGCGGAAATTGTCACCTGCTTTTTGGTTTCGTCCTTTTTGAGGTAGGCGTGGAGTAGTTTGCTTTTCGCCTCTACCCTGCCAACAGTTAGCGCTAGGTAGTATTTCTTTATCTCCCTCGCCTTTATCACAGCATTCATGACACGAAGCGTGTCGGCATTTTTCGCCGCCACCACCAGTCCTCGAGTGTTGCGGTCTATGCGGTTACACAGTGAGGGGGTGAAGCTGTTCTCCTGCTCGGGACGGTACTCGCCCTTTTCAAACAAGTAGCGTTTGATACGGTTTATCAGCGTGTCAGGGGTCTGGGTTTCGTCCTCGTGTACCACAAGTCCCCTCGGTTTGTCAACAATCAGCAGGTGATCGTCCTCATAGACAGGTACAATACCGCCCTTCAAGCCCCTCCATGCCGTGTCACTTTCACGCTCAAGTAGCTCATCGTTTATGTAGAGGTGGAGAACATCTCCCTCCGCAAGGAGAGCGCCGATTTCGGTGCGCTTTCCATTTACCTTTATACGCTTTGTGCGGATATACTTATATATAAGCGACTTTGGCAGGGCAGGAAAGCTACGTGCGAGGAAGTTGTCCACCCTTTTGTTTTTATCGTTTACGCCTATTGTAACTGTTTTCATTGCTACCTCCGCTGATGTTGATTATATGTGATTGGCTAAAAATGTTATGTGGTAAAATGTTTATATTGTGACCTTACCGTTTTCTGTCCCCTCCCCCTGTTACGATTCCTCGCTGATGTGTATTGTTTTTGTAAGGAGACAAGGGAAATACAGTCTATGCCGAGTATACACCGAAAACCGCTCTGTGGCAACCTAAATAGCTATAACGTGGTAATGTAGACTGTAATAAAGATAAATTAACCAAAATGTAGGCTTTATAATTGGTGGGGTGTTCTCGTAATAATGAATATTTTCAGTTGAATTATTTTTATTTTTTGGTATAATTGTGTATAGAATGGTTAAAAAGGAGGGGCGTATATGAAGGATAATCCGCACAAAAATCATCGTGAGCGTGTGCGTGATAGATTTCACACGAATAAACTCGAGAACTTCCCTCCGCACAATGCACTTGAGCTTCTGCTGTTCTATGGACTGGCTAGAAAAGATGTAAACGGCTTGGCGCATACACTTATTGAAAAGTTCGGTAGCTTCTCCGGCGTGCTGGACGCTCACTATGACGAACTTTTAAAGGTTAAGGGCGTGGGCAAGGTAACCGCCACGTTTATAAAGATGGTCCCTGAGCTTGCCCGATACTATCTGACCGACAAAAGCTCCACCGGAGTGGTACTTAGTACAACCGAAGAGTTGACCGCCTATCTTAAAAACCTTTTTATTGGCTGTACTGTTGAAAGGGTGTATCTGCTATGCCTTGACCAAAAGTACAAGCTACTCAACTGTGTCCTGCTTGGCGAGGGCTCGCTCGACACTGTTGTCATCAACACACGCAGTGTTGTCGAGGCGGCTATACGATCAGGTGCATACTCGGTAGTGCTCTCACACAATCACCCACAAGGTTGGGCGGTGCCGAGCAAAGCGGATATCCACGTGACAGAACGTCTAGCATTCGCCTTTAAACAGCTTGACATCTACTTTTGGGATCATATTATCATCTCCACCACGTCGGATATCTCCCTACGTGGGTCGTATGGATTTATCGACTTCTAAGAGCACTTTTCTTCTAGCGCTTGGATGACGTTTTTACTGTCTTCCGAGCTTGCACACGTGGTTTTTCACTGTTATACTTAGGTAAACCAATGATATTATGAGCGGTTTACCTTGCTATATAATCAAAAAAATTAAACTGTAAAGGAAGGGCGAACATGAACAACAGTATTGTAGGGGCGCATGCAATATGGCCTCAAAAGAACGACCCGATTTTTGAAGTTGCGGCGCAAGCGAAAGCGGCAAAGGCGGAGCTGGGCAAAGACAACGTAATAGACTCCACCATAGGCGTTTTAGTGGACGACGACGGCAACTTGATATGCCTGCCCACCGTGTTTGGTGTCCTGCGTGACCTGCCAAACTATGTAATGGCGGAATATGCACAGATCAGCGGTGAAAAGGAGTTTTTGGAGGCTGTAGAAAAAGCATGTTTCAGAGCAGAACGCCCTGACGCCTTTATTCGCTCCTGCGCAACCCCCGGCGGTTCAGGCGCTGTGCGTAACACAATATTCAACTACACCGACCCCGGCGACAAAATTCTGGTTAGTGACTGGCACTGGCATCCCTATCAGGTTATGGCGGAGGAGTTTGGCAGAAGTGTAACCACCTACACGCTGTTCGATGAGAACAACAACTTCAACTTCGACGCATTTAAGGCGGAGTTTACAAAGCTGGTGGACAGTCAACAGCGTATACTCACAATTCTTAACACACCCGCTCAAAACCCAACAGGATATTCCCTTTCCATAGAGGAATGGAACCTTGTACTGGGTGTAATGAAGGAAGCGGCAAAGGATACGTCCAAGAAGGTCGTCATACTTGTGGACGGCGCTTATATGGACTACGCAGGGGATGGCGTCAGCGAGCGCAAGTTCTTTAAGCTGTTTGAAAATCTACCTGAAAACATGCTTGTTTCGGTAGCGTTTAGCATGTCAAAGGGCTTTACTATGTACGGTTTCAGATGCGGTGCGGCGATATGTATAGCCCCCACAGAAGAAGCGGCAAACGAGTTCTTCTACGCAAATATGCACTCGGCAAGAGCCAGCTGGTCCAGTGTAAACAAAGGCCCGATGGAGGTCATGAAAGCGATATACAGCGACCCTGCAAAGTTAAAGGCATACGAAGACGAGCGCAACTCCACAAGGGACATGCTCAAGAAGAGAGCCGCCGCATTTGTCGAAGCTGCAAAGGAGTGTGAACTGGAAACCATACCATACATCGACGGCTTCTTTATATGTATAGAGCATAAAAAGCCGTTTGATCTGGCCGAACTGCTCAAGAAGGAACAGCTTTACGTTGTACCGATGGGCATGGGTATCCGCTTTGCGCTATGCTCCACCCCTGAAGAACAATGTAGAAAAGCCCCTGCAATCATAAAGCGAGCACTGGACAGCATGGGGAAATAGTAAGATAACTACCCGACATCATCTGTATTTTAGACTTTACTGTAACTCTCCTGCCAAAAGGCTTGTTTTCTGTCCTTTTATTAGCGTTTACGGTACTAAATAACTTGACATCCCCTATCTACTGTGATAGAATGGGTTATGCCGCTTATGGGAGGCTTTTTAAGTGCTGTATGCCGCCTTTTGTAGCGAGATTAAAAATGGAGTGTTAAACATGTACGCAGTATTAAAGACCGGCGGAAAACAGTATAAAGTTACTGCCGGGGACATCATCTATGTTGAAAAGCTAGATGTAGAAGCAGGCTCGGAACTTAATCTTACAGACGTTGTTGCTATCTCGGGCGAAAACGGCCTAAAGGTCGGCACACCCACAGTAGAAGGCGCATCGGTAACTGTTAAGGTTATCAAGAACGACAAGGCGAAGAAGATAACTGTCTTCACCTACAGAGCTAAGAAGAACTCCAAGCGCAAGATGGGACATCGTCAGCCCTATTCCAAGCTTGAAGTAGTTTCAATAAACGGTTAGTCGTTAAATAGAGGAGGGTAATACAGATGGCACATAAAAAAGGTGTTGGTTCAACCAAAAACGGTAGAGATTCACATTCCAAACGCTTAGGCCCCAAGAGAGCAGACGGTCAGTCCGTGCTTGCAGGTAATATACTTGTCCGCCAGAGAGGCACACACATCCACCCCGGCATCAATGTAGGTCGTGGTTCTGATGATACACTGTTCGCACTGGTAGACGGCAAAGTAGCGTTTGAGCGCAAGGGCAAAGGCAAGAAGCAAGTTTCAGTTTACGCTAACTAGTTACGGCATCACTTCTACCGCTTAGCGGACAGTCGTGATACGTACCGAATATACTCGGTAACAGTCCGATTATACTCGGATTACGCCCAATTAATATTGGGTTACATCTTTCAAAGTCGGCCAAAAGCGGGGGAGTAATCTTAGCTTTTGGCCTTTTTTGATGGTTCGCTTGGTAGGTGTCGTTTTATTATCATCTAAAAGCATCAACCCTCATCGGTAAGACTAACCTATAACCGAATATCGTTGGCGTATGCAAACGCCCTCACACTCAAAACACAAATAATGGAGAACAATATGTTTGTCGATAAAGTAAATATACGAATAAAGGCAGGTAAAGGGGGCGACGGTGTCGTGTCCTTTTACAGGGAGAAATATGTCCCCGCAGGTGGGCCGGACGGCGGTGACGGCGGTAAAGGTGGAGATATCCTATTAAAAGCGGACCGAAACCTCTCCACTTTGATAGACTACCGCTACAAAACACGCTACTTCGCCGAGGACGGTCAATCGGGTAGAGGTAAAAACCAAAGCGGCAAGGGTGGGAAAGACCTTATACTCTATGTCCCCGAGGGTACGCTTGTCTACGAAACCGAAAGCGGACGACTGCTCTGCGATGTCACAGGTGATGAGACATTCGTCATAGCGAAAGGTGGCAAAGGCGGACTTGGTAATCAAAACTTTAAGTCTGCCACACGCAGAACCCCACGCTTTGCAAAGCCGGGATATATAGGCGAAGAGTTTTCACTCACACTAGAGCTGAAGCTGCTTGCAGATGTCGGACTGGTCGGCTTCCCGAATGTCGGTAAGTCTACACTTATATCGGTCGTCAGCGGTGCAAAACCCAAAATAGCAAACTACCACTTTACCACCCTGTCCCCCGTGCTCGGTGTGGTGCAGTTTAGAGAAACTTCTTTTGTAATGGCGGATATCCCCGGGCTTGTCGAGGGAGCGTCAGACGGCATAGGACTTGGCATACAGTTTTTACGCCATGTTCAGCGTTGCCGACTGCTACTACACCTTGTGGATGTATCAGGCAGCGAGGGACGTGACCCGATAGAAGACTTTGCGCTTATAAACCGTGAACTTCAAAACTTTTCGGAAAAGCTATCGGAAAGCCCGATGCTTGTTGTAGGTAGCAAGTGTGACCTCGCAACAGAGGAGCAGATTGCGGCATTTAAGGAGTATATCGAGGGTGAGGGCTACTCCTTCTTCCCGATAAGTGCGCCAATGCATGACGGCACTGAAAGGCTTATGGAAGCTATAGCGGCAATGTTGCCGTCACTACCACCGGTAGAGATCTTCACACCGGACGAAACCCCAATGCCAACCACCGAGGACAGAAGTTCCTACACCATCGATGTTGTGGACGGAGTTTACCACATAAATGCACCGTGGCTTGAGCGTGTGCTTGAAGGGGTAAACATGGACGACTACGAGTCGCTCCAGTACTTCCAGCGTGTGCTTATTAAGAGTGGCATTGTGGACACACTCATAGAAAAAGGCGTCAAGGACGGCGATACCGTGACAGTTGGCGACTTCGCCTTTGACTACGTAGGATAGGGGGAATCACCATCAACAGGACACCATTACCACCCCCTCCAATACCCGCTAAGCAGTACTCCCCTCCCTCCCTCGCATTTTTGGGGGACGGTGTATATTCCGCTTATGTGCGTGAATATCTACTGGTAAACCACGGCAGTATACAGTCACAAAAACTGCACCTACAGTCTGCAAAATACGTATGTGCACCGGCGCAAGCAAAGGTGTACGACATCATCGCCGACAGCCTGACCGAAGAGGAGGCCGCCGTAATGAAGCGTGGCAGAAACGCCACCTCCCACTCCACCCCCAAAGGCGCAACCCCCATAGAATACCGCAAAGCAACAGGAGTGGAAACGCTAATCGGCTTTCTAAAGCTATCTAACCGGATTGATCGCCTCTACAAGGTCATGGAGCTATGTGTAAATATCACAGAGAATAGCGTGACTGAGTAGTAGGCATATACACCAAGTTTAGCGCTTAAGCCTTTTTGCGAAACTTTGTGTGTTCTGCAGATTTTAAACTGCACAAGGCATTGAGAAAGGAATGATCAAAATATGGGTAATAAAGTAGTATCCTTTGTAAAAGACATTGCACTCGACTCTATAGCATCGGTGTTTATAGCTATTGCGCTAAACGTCTACACAGTGCCAAACCAAATTGTAGCAGGCGGTGTAAACGGTGTGGCGACTATCCTCAACTTCTACACAGGTCTACCGATAGGCACCATGTCACTGTTTATGAACATACCACTTATGATATGGGGATATAAGGCAGTTGGTAAGGACTTTATCATATCCACACTGCGTGTTCTTGCAGTTTCAGCTTTCTTTATAGACTATCTACTGGTAGACATCCCCGCTTACACAGGCGACCTACTACTCGCCTCCGTCTTTGGCGGTATCGCCTACGGTGTGGGACTGGGTATCGTCATCATCAGAGGAACGTCCACAGGTGGTTCTGACATACTGGTGCGTATTATCAAGATGCGTGTTCCCCACCTGTCCTTTGGTAGCATTATAATTGCTACTGACCTTCTGGTTGTTGCCGCCGCTTCTATAGCGTATGAAAACCTTGAAGTTGGTATGTACGCTATGGTGGTTATATACATCTCAGGCGAGGTTATTGACAAGATGATGAAGGGTGCGGACGTGAGAACGCTTGTGCTTGTGGTGTCCATGAAGGCGCAGGAGATAGCGAACAGCGTCGTGCACGACCTACAGCGTAGTGCCACACTTGTGGACGCAAAAGGTGCTTTCAGCGGAAAAGCCACCGAGCTACTGGTATGTGCCGTTTCAAAGCAAGAGTTTCACAAGCTAAAGAAGCTTATCAGGGCTATTGACCCTATGGCGTTTACAATAGTAGCCGACGCAGGCGAGATACTGGGCGAAGGTTTTAAGTCAATACACCACGACTAACGCTCTGTCCTCTCTTAGCTTTACTTATCATAACCCTCACCGAAAGGACGGTCACGATATGAAGATTAACGCATTACAGATAAAGGTCATCTTTCTTAACATTTGCTACGACATCCTCGGTAACAGCCTACTTGCAGTAGGCATCAAAATGTTCTCCTCGCCAAACCATATAGCCCCCGGCGGAGCTGTGGGTGTTGCGACCTTGCTCAATCACTTGACTCAGTTACCGATTGGTATAGGTTCACTTTTTGTAAACATTCCGCTACTACTGGTTGGATATCGCTCCATAGGCAGGCGGTTTACCCTCAGTACGCTTCGCACTGTTGTTATCGGTACTATTGTTATGGACTATGTTCTGGTAGGTTTACCGACCTACACAGGCGACCCTCTACTTGCAGCACTTTTTGGTGGCGTTCTTACAGGCTCGGGGGTTGGTTTTATATTTATGCGTGGCTCTACAACAGGTGGGTCTGATATAATCATAAAGCTAGTACAGAAGCACCGCCCCTATATCCCCACCAGCCAAATAGTATTGCTTGTTAACGGCTCTATTATGCTGTCCGCCGCAGTGGTGTACCAAAACATAGAAGCGGCGCTCTACGGCCTAATTATGACATTCACGTCGGGTAAGGTTATGGACGCACTTATCTACGGCGCAAACATGGGTAGGTATGTAAACGTCGTTACACGAAAAGGAGCAGAAGTTGCTCATGTAATCATGGAAGAAATCCACAGGGGTGTCACCATAATTGACGGCCACGGCGCATATACAGGCAAGGACTTGACAGTTCTAATGATTGTAGTGAGAAAACACGAGTTCCATAAACTGCGTAACGCTATCCATCGTGCAGATCCCACAGCGTTCGTTATAGCCACCGAGGCAAACGACATTATCGGTAAAGGCTTTAATACTATAAGCAGTGATGACAGCAGTGGAAAAAGTAACGAAAGTGAAAACAATGTAAATAAACATTAATGCACGCAGTATAGAGCATTGTTTTTTACACATAAAAGTTAAAGGGTACATTTTCCGAGGTGGTGTGAGCTTTATGGAACAGTGCTCACACCACTTTTTGCTACCCTTAACAATGACAACGTGATAAATCACAAAAGGAGTACCACATGCAATACTATCCACTACTATTTGCCGAGGGAGTACTGACATTTCTATCACCCTGTGTCCTACCCCTTTTACCTGTGTACCTCTCGTATATGGCAGGTAGCAAGAGCGAAAGCAAGATAAGCTTAGCTGTTCGCTCGGTTATGTTTATTCTTGGCTTTACCGTCGTGTTTACGGCCATGGGAGCTTTTTTTGCATCACTCGGTGGTGTTTTTGTGGAATATAAACAACTGCTACAGATGGTGAGCGGTGGGTTTATAATATACCTGGGTATTACTTTTACCGGTCTGGTGAAACCACTTAAAATACCATCCCTCAAGTTTCTACCGTCAGACAACGAAGGGTTGTTACCGTCCTTTATGCTTGGTGTTATCTTTGC
>CAYJIK010000038.1:0-17669 GCA_964370205.1 uncultured Oscillospiraceae bacterium
TAGCTAGTCTTATATGTAGCTTATTGCAGTGGGCGCTTAAGAGGTTTTGCGATGGTGGCAGATAGCCACAAAGCTACATTGTGTAAAATGGCGTTTGGTTTTTGGCCACTTTAATGCCGATTAATCAGAAAATGTTACACAACTTATAAACGGTTGATACAACACATGGTTTTTACAAGACCTCATCCTTTTCAACTTTAAAAAGGAAACGCAAAAATCCCCGCAGTATTCGCGGGCTTTTCCATACTACTATTTTCACAAAAGCCCTCCTATCCTCACTTTATAATACAAAAACCCATAAGTATCAGCATGCAAGCCGCTATGAACAGTGCGATCTTCACCGAACAAAAAGCCGCAAGCAATAGCCCCCCTCCGAACCAAAAGCAGATTATGCCAAATGTGGGCTGATTTCGTCCACCCATGCCTGCACCCCTTTCTCAGTGTTCATGGTTTTTTACTTCATTATACGCTTGAGAGGTCATTGTTGTGAAAGTAGGGGAGTGTGTTACAAATTACACTACCGGAATAGATGTAAACTTCAGGTGGATTTTAGGTAAAAAGAAAACACCCTCCAATTTCAAAAATGAAATCGGAAGGTGTTTGCATTCTAAAATAGCTTTCCTCTCGCCGCTATGCTTATTTCCTCTAAAACTTCGTCGCCTGATATCAGGTATGCGACTTCGTACAGGTTGCACACAGGGCAAACATGGGCAGGTATTATTCTTAGCTTTTCGCCGATGGAAACCGACTCTCTGAACTTTGCGTCATAGATGACAGCGTGCTCGTCGTACACAGCTTTGACCTTTATGGACGGATACTCTAACACAGTACCTTTTCCGCCTGTTTTACATATACCGTCGGCACGCTCCTGCATGGTCAGACCCTTTGCTCCCACGTCTGTGATAACCCTCTCCGCTGTCGGACGGCTTATTACGGTGGTCAGAACCGAAACAGCGGCTCTGTCCAGTGTGCCTATAATGCCACACTGCGCTACGTCGTTGTAGACGTATGTACCGGGGCGAATTTCGGTGATGCCGTCCAGTATTGTTGTACCGCATAGTATCGGCGGTGTAGAGCCGTAGCTGACAACGTCACACGGTAAGCCCGCCGCCTTCGCTAGTTCTGCAAAGTGGAGCGTTCTCTCCTGCGCATCTTTTGATATCTGTAGGCAGTGTTCGACACTCTCTGCACGGTAACTGTGGCCGTCATGGGAGAATATGCCCTTGAAGTACACGTTCGGTGACGCTTTAATCTCGGATAGTAGTTCGGCAAAGTAGCTTTCTTCCACTACTCCGGAGCGTCCGTCACCCACTTCGATCTCTATCACTATGTTTGCGACAGTCCCTGCTGCTGAAAACACTTGCTGTGCGGCTTTGATGTGCTCGATAGAGTCAGCGCCGAATGATATGGTTGCTTTCTTTGACAGGTCGCTTATCATTTGGAGTTTATCGTCGCCGACAACTTCGTTTGCTATGAAAACGTCGGGAATGCCGTTCTCTATCATCACTTTCGCCTCGGACGTTTTTGCAACAGTGACAGCATAAGCGCCGTACTCCATCTGTAGCTTTGCAATCTTGGGGCTTTTGTGCGTCTTGGTGTGGGGGCGCAGTTTGACGTTTTGCGCTGTTATGTAGTCACGCATATGCTCGAGGTTTTTTAAGACTATATCCCTGTCCACCAGTAGGGAGGGCGTGCTAAGCTCTTTGTATTTCATTATGGGCTCCTCCATGTTGTTTCTATTGTCGATAGTTATGCAACACTATCTTTGATTACAACCATTATACCAAACCGGCTTTATTTTTCAAGTGGGTTTTGAGTGGATGTTGCAATTTTTTGCAACAGGTAGCGATGAAGCTTTATGTGGTTATTTCTCGTAGGATTACAGGGTTTTGCTTCCCTTGAGCATTTATTAACAAATTTATTAGACTTTTAACTATTTGAGATTTTTATATTATTTAAATATATACCTTGACAGGCGAGGTATATTGTGTTATTCTACAGTTGTAATTACAGCTACAATTGTAGAAGCGAATTTTGCAACCAATAAGCAATATTTCCTTTCAAAACCTCCTTTTCAATCGCTAAAACAACTTATAGTTGAGCTTGTTTCGCAAAACTCAACGCACTGTATATGGCAATTGGAATAGTACCGTAATATAATTAACACAACAACTAGCGAAAGGGAGCGACGATATGAACAGCAACGCTATAAATTCAAACATTACATCCATAAGTCAAACGGAGGCTACAAAGATGCAAACTAAAGACAAACTTTTCAATAAAAACTATCTCCTACTAATACAAGGCAGCTTCGTTTCCCGAATAGGGGACATCATCTACAGCGTGGCTATCGGTTATTTTGTTTACAGCTCTACAGGCTCTGAGGCGCTGATGGGCATTTTCTCCTCCATTAACATGCTGGTGCAGATGTTCCTTTCCCCTGTGACAGGGGCGGTTATAGACAGGCTCAGCCGTAAGGTTGTGATAGTTTCGATGGATATGCTACGTGGGCTTATAATGGTGGCGATAGGGCTACTAGCGCTGTTTAACAACCTGACAGTTACTACGCTTATGGGTTTTACGGTGCTTTCGTCACTATCGGCGGTCATGTTCAACCCTGCGGCAGGTACACTACTTATCGACCTTGTGTCCAAAAAGCACTTTGTCAGAGCGTCCTCCATCAGCTCTACCATATCAATGGCAACCTCGGTGGTGGGGCAGGGGCTTAGCGGTGTCCTGCTGGTGACCTTTGGTGTCGGGCCGCTAATCATCTTTAATGGGTGCTCCTTTATATTCAGTGCTGTCACCGAGTGCTTTATAGATATCCCCAAGACGCCAAAGCAGGGGACAAAGGTCAACTTTGGCGGTGTGGTGCGTGACGTTAAAGAAGGCTTTTTAGCGATGGTTACAACAAGAGGTCTAAACACCACAATGTTTATAGCATTTCCACTCAACTTTTTACTGTCAGGTGTGTTTGCTCTGCTACTTGTGATGTGTACAGAAAAGGGATTTACCATAGAGCAGTATGGCTTTATTATGGCACTTTACAGTGTGGGTGGGTTGTTTGGCTCTATGGTGGTAGCAACGTTCAAAGTCCCGTCGGAAAAGCGTATGAAGCATGTTAAGTTGACATTAACTTTACAAATCTTACTTGAAATGCTTGCTTTTTTGAGTGGTAATATCTATTTGTTTACTGCACTGCTTTTTATAGCAGGGTTTCTCAATGCTTATTTCAACACCATTATGAATGCAATGCTTATTATGCTTATACCTGAGGACAAACGAGCGTCCATCCTCGGATTTATGACGACGTTTAGTACAGGCGGTTCAGCACTTTCTGCATTGGTTTACGGCTTTCTTGGTGAGATATTCTTGCTGTCCCATGTGGCTGTCGGCGGTGTAATATTATGTATACCTGTACTGGTAATACTTATCAAAAACAAATCGATAGGTGAGGAGATAATGCGTTTAGAGAGTGGTAGCACAAATGCGTAACACGTTAGAATTTAATACGCAACGCCTTTTGATCTTTATAAGTTATTGGAGATAGCGCAAACTGTAAGCGTTTACACTCGTTAGAACACCTTCGACCTATTAAAAGGTTTTTGGCAAACTAAAACGCCCTGTGTCTTATGACTACAGGGCGTTTTTACAGTGGAAATTGATGCTTGATAGTCGGTGTAAACACATAAAAAGCGATACAACTTCCAAAAAAGAGAGCAGATTTTTTATTCCGCTTTCAGATAGTCCAGTGCAGACAGTAAATGTATAGCGGAAATCTTCTTCATTTCGTCTATGGATACGTGCTCATCGGGGCCGCCCAGACCGTACGGTGTTAAACCGCAGTTGATGGAGGGGATGTTTGCGACCAGACGGTACAGTCGTGCGTCCGATGCACCTATTCTAAAGGTGACCACCACTTCTTCTTTTAGCACTTCTTCGCTGTTCTTCTTTACGATGGTGAACAGCCTGTCGCTCGGGTCTGACCAGTTAGCTTCGTATTCACGGGTAACCTTTAGGGTGACACCGCTATATTCGCTTATTATCTTATTGATAACGTCAAGAATTTGAGCGATTTTAACGCCAGCCGGTATGCGGATATCCGCTTCGGTTTTGGCGTATTCGGCTACGAGGTTGGGGGACAGTCCACCGCTGATTGTGCCGTAATTGATGGTGGTTTTCTGGAGTATATCACGCTCGCCGGGGCCTGCGCCGATTTCTGAGATGTCAGCACTGTCCAGTATCGCCTTCTTTACAAAGTCGGGGGCTTTTACCTCGATAGCGTCAATACCCTTCTGCACACGCTGCATCACGTCCATAAGCTTGAGTATAGCGTTCTCGCCCTTGTGCAGATGTGCGCCGTGGGCGGCTTTACCTGTAGCTTCAAGCTCTATCCACATTAGACCTTTCTGCCCAAAGCGCAGTGAGTTTGGTGCACCTACGTCTGCGCATATCATTGCATCTCCGTGGGAGGCAGGCACATTTTCAAGCAGATACTTTGTACCACGAGGCCCCATCGCTTCCTCATCTCCTGCGAGAGAGAGGACAATGTCACCACACCACATATCCTTATGGTTGGACAGCACCTTTACAGCGGTGAAGAAGCACGCTATACCTGCCTTCATGTCCGACGAACCTCTACCGTAGATAAAGCCGTCCTTGATAGCGCCCGACCACGGTGAGTCGCTCCAGCTTGCTATGTTACCCTCGGGGTAGGTGTCAAGATGGCCGCTGAAAACAAGGCGTTTGCCCGGCTTTCCGCTGCTTAGTACTGCAACGATGTTACGTATCGGTTCTTCTTGTGTGTGGAAAGAGATGTCAATGCCGGAGATTTCCTTTAGCTTTTCCGCCATAAAGTCCGCCATAGCTATAGTATCGGACGGAGGGGTGACGCTCGGGATTTTGACCATGTCCACACAGAGCTGTACCATTTCGTCATGGAGCTCTTCTAACTCAGCGCATAGTAATTGTCTGTTATCCATTGTTGTTCTCCTCTATTATCTTCGTTTAGTAGTGGATTTCGTCATGCTTCTTGCGGAATGCCAGCGCCCAAAGAATGGACACTGCAAGGATACCTGCTAAGACGTATATGGACACGGTGTAGCCCATTGGGTTATAACCACCGTTAACTTCGGGGTAGAGGTCGATTATAAATCCGACACCGGACTGTATCACAGTGGACATGATAAACACGAGCATGTTGTACATTGTCTGCGCACGCCCTGACATACCTGCGGCGAACATATCGGAGAATATCGGGTAGGTCAGCAGTGAGAACGGGCCAAGCAGCATGAACAGCGGCCAGAGTAGGTTGCCGTACTGTGGTACAAGCGCTATCAGGAACAGCACAACAGTGTAGATAGCCATAGAACCTATAGTGGTCTTGAACACGTTGATTTTCAAGCTGGACTTTAGCCAGTTAGCTATAAAGCCATTAGCGAGGTAACCAACTGTTATAGCGGCGGAGGACATCAGCAGGAAGTTCGGGACAGCGTCGGCAGAAGCGCCGAATACGTCCTTAAACCACGGGCCTATCCACAGACCGTTCAGTGCAAGGTATGTCGCCTGACCAAAGACGGCAACAGGAGCAAGTCTCCAAAAGCGCCCTGCTACAGCTATCTCACCAACGCCCTTAATCTGTGCGCCGAGGCTTTCGTTTTGGTTGCCCTTCTTGTTAGGGGCAAAGTAGCACATTAGAGCCACTACAAGTGTCATAACGCCGAGGACTACAAATATAGTTCTCCATGACATAAAACCAAGTGCAAAGTTTATAGGTGTAGTAGCAACCATACCGCCGACACCGCCGACAAATGACTCCATACTATTATACATGGGAAGCTTGTCTTTGGGTAGCCAGTCGCCGAAAGATTTGTAAGCCGCCATCAGACAGCCCGCAACACCGAACCCAACAAGACCTCTACCTATGAATAGCATTGTTACTACCTGTGCTGACGCAAACAGGAAACACCCTGCAACTGCTGACAGCATGAATATGGCGAGCGTCTTGTTTGGGCCGAAACGGTCAAAACAGATGCCGAGTGGTATCTGCGCCACTGCGAAGGTTAGGAAGTAGGCACTGGTCATGACTCCGAGGTCGGAGGCGGTCATGTTAAAGGTTTCTATAAAGGTGGGTGCCATAACCGAGTTGATGGTTCTCAGCAGTGCTGACATGAAGAATGCAAGTGCTAGCGGAATAAACAAACGTAAAAAGAATCCTAAGGTCACCTTTTGGGTTGCTTCTGGGTTTTTACTCATAATATCGTTCCTTTCTTTATGTATACCTCTTTATTGCTCCTGGGTCGCATTCAACTGTCCTATCACTCCTTTGAAATGTATTGTAGTTAGTTTCTTTACATTGGGGTAATTGTCTTTAGCGATACAAAGTGTAATGTTTTGCTTTCTTTTTGTAATTCTCGATATAATATTAACAGCATAAAAGCAAAATGTAAAGATATATATTTCAAAATGTTGTATTTTTGTCAATCTAAACAAAACAGTGTAATAGTTTTCTTACATTATGTATATTGACAGATTACACACGAACAGTATAATGAAACTGTACACTATTTATTAATGAACTGTTACAACGATGTGTACTGAATATATTGAAGTGGAGGTTTTACAAATGGATAAGCGTGCAGTCGATGAAAATCGCCTACTCAAATGGATAGAATCGGTTGGTAACAAGGCACCGTCACCGTTTTTGTTGTTTGCAATACTATCGGTAGTTATAATACTGGTAGCAGGGTTGATGGAGGGTATTACTTATCAGATACCGGGCACTAGTGAACAAATGGAAATCGTCAGCTTACTGAATAGAGAAGGATTTGTTTACATTTTGTCTAACTTAATGTCAAACTTTATCAGTTTTCCTCTTATACCGCTTATTGTCTTATTCACACTGGCGATAGGTGTGGGGGAAAAGTCAGGGCTGTACTACACTGTAATCCTGCGTTTTTTTAGAAAGATACCGGATAAGCTCATCTACTTTTGCTTCTTCTTTATAGCCATCAACGGCAACATCATCTCCGACGCATCGCTCATACTACTGCCCAGCATTGGATCTGTTCTCTTTATCATTCGCAAGAAAAACCCCGCAGTAGCAATAATGATTAGCTACGCAGGGTATCTGGCCGGGCTATCTGCTAACACGTTTATCGCCGGTACCGATATCCTCAGTGCCGGCATCACCGAAAGTGTACTGCCGCTACTGCCTATAACGGCGGACATAGTTGTGCACCCTGCTATTAACTGGTACTTTATGTCTGTGAGCTCCTTCCTGTTGGCAGCTGTGGGGACATTTGTCACAATTCGCTATATAGAGCCACGTATGAACCGAGACAAGACTATAACGTGGGATGAAATTGATGTGAGCAGTCAGGAACTTGAACTGACTACTCTACAAAAAAGAGGCCTCAAGCATGCCGGTATCACCACAGTTATTTACGCTATCATTGTCGCTATAATGCTGATGCCTAACGGTTGGCTGCGTGACATAACCACCGACTCTATTCTACCAAGCTCGCCCTTTATGAATAACCTCACCGTTATACTCGCGATTTATTTCTTTGTTGTGGGACTTATGTATGGTATTGGCGCAAAGACTCTAACCACGTCAAACGACGTTGCCAAAGCGATGGCGTTCGGTCTAGGTGGCATAACAGAGCTGCTTGTAGTCTTCTTCTTTGCGGCACAGTTTGTAGACTACTTCCAGTACACAAACATAGCAACCTACATAGCAGTCATAGGCGCAGATTTCTTGCAAGCCACCAACTTCACAGGTCTTCCGCTACTGTTCTTGCTACTCCTCTTCACCGCCATCATCAACTTTTTTATCGGGACAGTTGGTGCAAAGTGGGGAGTTATGGCGCCAATAATGGTACCGCTTTTAGCGCTACTCGGCTACCACCCTGCATTCGCACAGACAGTCTACCGTATCGGTGACTCGCTTACGAATACCATCAACCCCATAAGCCTCTACATGCCTATGGTTTTGGTCTACCTCCTAAAGTACAAAAAAGACGCAGGTATCGGCACTATCGTTTCCTACCAGATACCGTTTGCCATCGCCTTCAGCATCGTCTGGTGTATACAACTCGCTGTTTGGTACTTCTTTAGCTTGCCGGTTGGACCGCTTGCACCGATGTTCCTAAACTAGCTGAGTCGACAAGGTAAATATGCTTGAGGAGGCACAGCTTTGTATAGATGTACGGAGCTGTGCCTCGTAACACACCTAAGTTGACAATATGCAAGAGCAAAATAACCTTAGGAAGCTATTTTGCATTATAGTTTAATTTTAATGACACTTTTTGTGTTGTTTTGCTTACATTTTGTTGCATTATTGTTTCGAAAGCGTTATACTGGTAAAAGCGGTTTAGGGATATTAACAGTTTACAAATGATTGAAAGAGGGAAGTGCGATGAAGAAACTACTATCAAACCTAGATGAACTTGACAAATTAATATTACAAGAGTTAATGAATAATTCACGTATTTCTTTGGTGGATATCAGCAAGAAAGTGGGCATTTCACGAGTTGCTGTTAAAGCAAGGATTTTGGATCTTGAAGAGTCGGGGCTTATAGACAGGTATACCGTTATTCTTAACCCTGACAGGTTGGGTCACAGCATCTCTGTCTACTTTGATATACGCATAAGTGTGGACAAATTGACTGAAGCATGTGAGATTTTGGCCAGAGAGGACAGCATATACAAGCTGTATCAGATGACGGGGAACGGTAATCTGCATGTCCATGCGCTGTTTGCCGACAATAAAGAGCTTGAAAAACTGCTCAAGGATATCGTTTACAAGCTGCCCGGATTGTTGGAGGTCACTTGCAACAGCATTATCGCCACAATAAAGGACGATACGTCCTTAAAGGTGTTATAGATGAGAGAACAAGAAGTACTAAATATGTCAGCATACGCAGGGGAGATACTGCTGACCAATGGCGCAGAGATTGCCCGTGTGGAGGACACCGTTTTACGGCTTTTAGCGGCGTTTAATATTCACAAAGCGAGTGTTTATGTTGTGTCAAATGCGCTGTTTATCACCATCTCGGTGCAGGACGGCCACGACGTTACTGCTGTCCGAAACCTTCCGCTGAGCGACGTGCATCTTGGGCGAATTGATGCTGTGAACTCACTTGCGAGAGAGTTGACACAGACACCAACCGAGAATATCGCTGATGTGATGGAACGCCTTAAACAATGTGAGTCGCTCCCTGAGTCAAACAAAGCTTTGCAGTTAGCGGCAGGTGGCATTGCGGGTGCTACCTTTTGCGTGCTTTCCGGAGGTGTATGGCAGGACGCAGTCTGCGCCCTTTGTATCGGCGTGATGTTGCAGGTGTACCAGCTTTATCAGAAGAAGGCTCGTTTCCCCTTCTTTATAAGCTCTATTTTCAGTAGCCTTTTGGTGACGACGCTTGCAGTCTTTGTGGTGAACATGAACTTTGGCTCGTCGCTACCTAATATCATCACCGGTTCGATAACATCGCTGCTGCCCGGTATAGCAATAACCACTTCTGCACGTAACTTTTTTTCAGGTGACTATCTATCAGGTTACATACATCTGATACATGCTCTGTTAAAGGCGGCGTGTCTTGCGACGGGTGTGGTTTTGGCGCTTCAGTTTTGGGGATATGTTATGTCGGGGGTGAGTGGGCTATGATAATGCTGTGGCAGTCCGCTGTTGCGGCCGCCAGTGCTTGGGCGCTTGCGATTTTGTTCCACGCACCACCTAAACAGTACCTTTACAGCGCACTGGCGGGGGCGTTTTCTTGGCTGTGCTATCTGCTTGTGCTAACGCTAAGCGGAAACGAAGTGGCTTCTACCTTTATAGCTACACTGACACTTACCTTCCTCTGTCGCTTCCTGTCCGTGTACAGAAAGGCGCCTGTCATTATCTTCTTGTTTCCGGGGATTTTTCCGCTTGTGCCGGGGTCAAGTGTCTATTACACAGCCCTTAGCCTTATGGAAAATCGCACTACTGAGGCGCTAAGTTTCGGGATGCAAACACTGGCGTATACTCTTGCTATCTCGCTTGGTATACTGTTTGCGTTTAGCTTTTTTAGGGACAAAAAGCGTAGCGATTCTGATAACAAGTGAACATTTCCGATTTTTGCATGATGGACAAAAGATATATAGCGTTCTTGCATTGAAACTGCTTGAAGGCAAAAAGTAAGCGTTCAGCCATAAGGTTGAACGCTTTATCTGTGGATTTTGTATATAGCAGCTCTACTCTCCCTCTCTCTTGGTAAGTTTCAGGACTGCTCCGAAAGAAAGGAGGAGGGTAGGGAACAGAACAAGGGCGAACCTGACGGCCGCCCTTGTTTTTTATTTTGATGAGTTAACAATGTCTGCATTTTTGAGACGTACGAAAGGGGAGAGGTTACTCTGCTTCCTCGCGCATTTCACGCTCTAATAGCTCGTAAAATTGGGGTAACTTGGTCACGTCGTCCGAAATGACGATAGCTTCGTCGTAGGCGGCATCCACAACATTTAAAGTCGAGAAAAGCGCTGAAGAAACCACTACCTTTTTGACGTCGTCACTCCAACTGTCATCTATAGCTATAGAATATTTGTGGTAAAGCTGTCCAATTTCCTCAAAGACGTGCAGTGAGCCGATGGTCACGCCCACATTCGCACTATTAAGCGCAATTACGGCAGGAAAAATGTTGTCGTCGTCCATATTTACTGCTATTGTTGTGTAGAACTGAAGAAGTGTAGCATCGCCGTCAACAGCGTATGGCACTGCCATTACTTCAAATATAGCTGAGTGCTCACCTCTTCCAAGGTCTGTCAACTCGGCTCTTAACAGGGTGACACCATCTTGTAAGAGGAAGTTAGTTTCTAACCCCAACTTCATCAGTTCTACTTCAATGTGCTCCAATATCTGAATGTTAGTCATATTAACTAGGTTCCTTTCTTTTGGGCTTTGGGTGGTTGATATTTTTGTTGTTTACCGAAAACTCAAAACTCGCCATTTGAATGTTAATATTCAAATGACCTTTTATTCTTCATAGTTTGGTTATCGGCGACCGTTATAAGTGCGGCCGCCGATAATGGCAAGAAAACTGTTTGTTTAGTGGTTTAGAAAATGTACCCTCTTTTGGCGTGCTTTTTGGCTTTCTCGTCAATTTCTCCTTGTTTTTCCTTTTTATCCTTTGCGGCCTGATCCTGTGACTTTTCCTCCGCACCCTTCAGGTCTTTGGACCAGTTTTTACCTGTGTAACCAAGCTTTACAGCCACCTCATGTACCGATATACCCTTTAACGAGAATGGGTCGCTTGGGTCAAACCTAAAGCCTACTATCCTGAGTATGCGTATATCACGTTGGGTTAGCTGACCTTTGTCTATGCGCTCTTTTATGTCCATAGCGTGGGTTATTCTTAGAATATTGACAAAGTGCTCTCTGCTTTCCGCATCGAATGACTCGGTTACAACTCTGTCCTGTTCCTCTTGCGTTAGCGAACGGAATGCAGGTGATTGTACAAACGCCTGCGTTTTTTCCTCACTTAGTATACCCCTTAGCAACTGTTTATTCTGTTGACGCTCCTTTAGGTAGGAGTATAGCTTTTTACCGACATTAACTGCAAAATAAAGCCCTTTAAATACTCCTGCTGCCGCCGCACCTGCACCGTTTGTAAACAATCCAACAATCTTAAGAACCGATGATATACCGGAGAAGGCACCTGCTACAATGTCAAATGCTGCCATAGCGCCTTTAAGCTCGGCGGACTTGTTTATAAGTGTGAGTATTTCGAAGCTGTCCACGTCAGAGGCGGAACCTGCGCTGTAACCGTCCTCAAAGCTGTCCAGTTCCTCTTGGCTCTTTAATTGGATTTTGTGCTGTTGTGCCGCTTGAGCTATTGAGCCTGCCATCTTAACTGCGGTGGTCACAAGGGTCACTACCGGTATGCCAATGTCAGACAACTGCTCTCCTATAGCACTACTTTCGCCCAATATGGTAGATGTGGCTTTTATACCTGATTTTAGCATGGCTGTGTAACCTGTCAGCATCTGGGTGGTGTCGATAAGTTGATCCATTGATCTTCCGTGGTTCATCTTGTTTTGCTGAACAAGCCACATTGTCTTTGTTATAGCAGATGTAAGACCTGCTATACCTTGAAGGCTACCTGATACTATGTCAAGCGGAAGGTTTTGTACTTCTTCGCCGGTTGGAGTCTCTTCAGGCTCTTTGCCGAACGCCTTCACGCCGCCTTCATGCAGTTTAGGCAGTACCTTTGCGCCTACCTTTGCACCTACACCGATATATTTAATAACTTTTGTCGCAGTTTCAAGGTCTTCATCCTTTTCGAGCAGTTCGAGATCATCGTCCTTTTTGCCTGTTTGGTGAATTACACGTTGCTCAAGTATCTCGCTGTAGCGTCCCTGTGAGAACTTGCCCTCCAGTCGCTGATATGCGGGCGTTTCCCTAAACTTGCCCTTTGCTATCTCTACAAACGCTTGCTTGTCAACCTTTTCGATAGCCGCCATAACTTTTGCTCTGTTAGAGGGGGTCATGTCTGTACCCTCAAAGCTAAGTCCAAGCATCTGTGCTATCTTCTTAAACATTACTTGCTCAATCATTTCGTCACGCTCGGCGATTATCGAGTTTAGCGCTTCTATCGATTGTTGACGATTAGCGGCGGTGGACTGCATGACTTCACCCTTCTTCTGTGTAGCCGCTTCTTTAATCTGTAGCGCCTTTGTGAACGCTGCCAGGCCGTCGGGGTCGTTTTCGAAACCAAACTTCTGAACCAAAAGTATCTTTTTGCGATGGCGGATTTTTTCCTCAAGGCCACGGGATTCATCAAGCTTACGCCTCTTCTCCATGAACGCCATTCGCCCTTTTTTATTCACCTCATCCAGTTCGACGTAGCACTTGCGCAGACGCTCCTCGAGCTCTAAAAGCTCCTTGTCGTCGCTGCCCACATCCTCGTACTTCTTCGCCAGTTCTTCACCTAGCGAATTTCGGGAAGCGCTATCGTTTTCTGTGAGGTTTGCAGTGGCAAGTATCTGTTTCATCTGCTGTTTCACTATAGGTGGCATCTTGTCTTCCGGCCCTATAAAGCCCATCGAAACCGCCATACTGTGCAGATTCAGCTTGAAGCCGTGCTTATCTTTATCAAAGATTTTCTTTTTGCTCAGCTTAGGCGGCCCTTCTATCTTTGCTTTGGCTTCCTCTTTCTTCTTGTCCTTATCCTCCGGCAGTTTTACGCCTTTTCCGCTCTCTCCGGGGCTTGAAGACTGCTCTGTACCCGGTTGCTGTTGTGCAAATTTTGCCCGTAGTTCATCCATCGCTTTCGCATGCTTTTCTTCAGGGGTTGCATTTGCAAGCTTTTCAGCGGGCTGAAGCACATTGCGCCTGTAGACAGTCAAAGCGGCATCCAAGAGGTGCCTCAAATCCGCATCGTAGGTGGTGATTGAATCCTCCACAAAGTACTTCTGCACCGATAACTTTTGCGCTTCAACGGGGTGGGGATCCAGGACACTGTTTAGCTCATCCAGTTTAACCTGTGCGGCACGCCTCTTTGCGGCGGCTTTACGGTAGCGATTGAATACCTCTTTGAGCAGCTCATCGCCGCCGTGCTCGTCTTTGTTTATACGCTCAAGCATCTTTGCTCGTTCTTCCAAGTGCTGTTCTGCAAATTTGCTTATTTTAGCTTGGATATCCTCGGTTTTTACAGTGAGCAGTGTTTCTTTAGATGCCTGCTTGACCACATTATCCATGCGCTTACGCTTTTCGTCATCAAGTTCGTCTGTAGATTTTATTATGCCCATCTTTATGGCAATTCCACGACTTACAATCTCGTCCATCTTCGCTTCGATGTCAAGTTGTGCTTTGGTCTTTTTCTTTTTCTCTTCGGGGGTGGCGTTTGGGTTTATAAGCTGTTCAGCAGCCTTTTGTTGTTCCTCAAACTGCTTTTTAAGCGCTTCGTCGCCACCGAAATCACCTTGCTTTGCAAACTCTATCTTTCGAAGGCGGAGTATTTCCTTTTCGAGTTTTTTCGCCTTTTTAGCAAGCTGATGTCTTTGATAGTGGGTGGCGTACTCTTTCTTCTTCTGTTCACGCTCCTCGTGGATTTTGCGGTGTTCTGCCACTAAAGCTTTGATCTCTTCGGTGTCCTCCAGCTGCTTAAACTCTTCCTTAGAAGCTTCCACAAGCTTTTCCATACCTTGTTGCTCAGCGTTGCCATATGCGTGTGACATTACCAGCTTTATCTTCTTTTTCGCTTCGTCATTCAGCGGCTCACCTTGCTTTATAAAACCTAACTGCACAGCTGAGTTATAGCGTGTGAGTTTATCCACTCGCTTGGCTGCCATGTCCTGCTTGCCGAACTTTTTGCCGGTGATGTACTTCATCTTCTTAGAAGCGTCATCCCTGTCCTCCTGAGTGGCGTCGGTGTTGTTTGCCAGCATGGAAGCGTCTAACATTCTGTCCAGACGTGCCTGCAGTTCTTTAATTCTTGTCGCCTTGCGTGACCGTGGTAGAGCGTCTACCAGCCTATCCTTCGCTATCATAACATCAAGTTCGGTCTGCTCAATCTTCAGCTTGAATATGAGTTTCTCAATATCTGCCTTATACGGGCTAGCCTCAATCGCACTATTTCTAAGTTCACTCAGTTCCTTCGATTTTTCTTCAATCTCACTCGGTGTTATTGGTTTAGGCTTTAACTTTCCGGGACGGTTTAGAATTCTATCCAGTATTTTGTCAAAGCGAGCACGTGATTTTGCATCAAGGCTTTCAAGCTTGTCGGTAGGTTTTAACAGCCCCATCTGCACAGCCATAGTGTGGCGTAGTTTTTCGTCATGCTTGCCTTTTATCTCGGTCATTTGTTCGGTGGACAGGTCAGACCCTTTTCTGGCGTCGCCTCTCTTTTTACGCTCTCTGTAATTAGAAATCTGCATCATTTCACGAGCGTACTTTGCGCTGTCTTCGCCTTGACCATCTCCAAAGCCGTACTTTAATATAAACGAGTGGTGACGGCTCTCTTCTATTTGGTCGTCAAGGGCTTTTATCTTACCTGCCAGCTCTTTTCGCTTTAGGTACGTCATCTTTTTAAGGGCTAGGCGTTCCACTTCCACCTGTAGCTTGTTACGCTCCGCCATAAGCGCGGCAATGCCCGGCTCGCTGTCAAACTCCTTTAGCTTGTCACCAAGCCCCCTCACAAAGTCCGGTAGCCCCACTTCGTCCACCTGCTCGGCAGCCTGCTCTTTTATCTTATCAAGCTCTTTTTGTAGCTCTTTAGTCAGCGTTTGACCTTCGGTAATCATGCCGAGTTCAACCGCTAAAGAGGTGTCATTTAGCGTGTCAAACACTTCTTTCATGCTGTCAAACTTATCAAGGTTTGCGTAGTTGCGCATAAATTGTGCAGTTTCGGCTTGATCTTTATTTGTTTGGTCCAGTGAAACAAGGGTGGAGGCACTGTCCAGTATTCTGCGAATCTCGGTGTCAATTTCATCAAGCATTGCTTGCTTCTTCTTGCGTTGCCCCTTGCCGGAGCCTGTGCCCATCTTCTCATCAATTATATCAAGCTTTGCCTTCACCAGTCTGCGCTTTACCAGCATGGCATCCAGCATTTCCTGTATGTCGTGCATGCCTTTGGGGTCGTTGCCTAATGAGGTTACAGCTTTGACACGGCGAGCACGCAGCTTTTCAACTCGCTCCATAAACAGGATTTCTTTGGGGTCTACTTCAGGAAGTTTTTCCTTTTCCTCTTCCTTTTCCTTCTCTTTTTCAGCCTTTTTAAGCTCGGGGGTGTCCTGCGGCTGTGGTTGTGTGGGTTTTTTATCGCCGGGGATAGGCAGTCCCAACACCCTTGGGTTTGTAGAGCTTATGAGCTTGGGCGCAGAAATCACAGGCAGTGTCTTAGACTCGCTCACTGTCTGCACTTCAGGTTTCTTTTCCGGTTGCTGTACCTGTGGCTGTAAGGGCGTTTTTTTGCTCTTGTCCTCACTTTTGCCCTTTTTCTTGCCCTTCACAACGGAGGAAAAACCTCGCTTTAGCGATTTAAACATAGTAGCACCTCGCTTTATTATTTTTCCGTTTCATCTGTTTCGTAATGTATATTTTTTATAACAATAGCAATAGTTATAAGCTGCTAAAAAACATCATTCATAAGCGCCGAGTACATTCCAAAGTCGCTTGCTATCATAGGTTTTCCTATCTTCACATTTTCATTTCTGACACTCAGCAGTATCTCCCTCATACCAACTTCACCACTGCCCGAAGCCGCTAAAAATGCCGCATTAAGCGCAATATTCTTTATAGCACCACCCGAGAGTTCAAAATGGTTGGCTAGGTAGTTAAAGTCAACGCTGTCGAGCGGTATCTCGTCGGGGAACACCGATGTCCAAATCTCGTAGCGTAGTTTTGCAGTAGGTTGGCCAAATTCGACTATATACCGCATACGACGCAAAAACGCATCATCTATATTCCTCTTTAAGTTCGTCGCCAATATGACGATACCATCAAACTGCTCAAGGCGCTGAAGTATATACGACACCTCGGAGTTTGCGTATTTGTCCTTTGAGTCGTTTACCTCGCTTCGCTTCCCGAAAATGGAGTCCGCTTCGTCAAAGAACAGTATAACGTTGCTCTGTTCTGCGGCGGTGAATATCTCCTCTAGGCGCTTTTCCGTTTCTCCTATGTATTTGTCCACCACCTGTGAGAGATTTACCGAGTAGAGCGGAAGATTAAGCATATTGCTCATAACATGCACAGCCATGGTCTTACCTGTACCGGGTGGGCCTACCAGCAGTGCCGTGACATTTTTACCGTATGCATAGTTTTTGTCCATACCCCACGTGTCGTACACAGTATAGCGGTGGCGGACATGATCCACGATGTTCTCGAGCAGTATACGGTGTCCATCGGGTAGCTTCAACTGGTCAAGCGTGTAGACAGGCTTCAGGCGTTTTATACTACCCTGTTTAGGCTCGGGGATTACGCTGTTACAGGCGGCGGTTATAGACGCTTCATCGGGGTTTGGTAGTAGCTTGATCATTGAAATCGCTTTTTTTATCTGTGAACGGTTGAGTTTATACCTGTTGGCAAGCTCGGTGCTGTCCACTATTTGCTCTATGCCTATACGGGTGGCGTAGTACTCGAGTAGCTCTACACGCTCGTTTCTGGTGTAGTCAGGTACTTCGAGGATGTGTAAAACCTGAGCGGTATGCGCACCAAGTTGCACAGTCCTGTCGCTCAGTAGGCATATGGGCGCACCAACGAGATTTCCTATATGGTTTTTTATGAGTGTTAAAAGAAACTGCCACATCTCGCCTGTGACATCTTCCGCCAGCGTTATATTGTGTAGACACAGCGCCGTGCTGTTTAAAATAAGCTCCCTTATCATCGCCCACAGCACTATTTCGTCATCCTTACATTCTTCGTAAAGCGCCAAGAAATCCACTGTTAAAAATCTAAGGTCGCAGTTTTGCCCCGCCATTGTAGTAATGTAGACAAGTTCATGATTGTCAGTGCCCACTATATGAAAAAATCCCTCATCTCGGCTGAAAAGCTCGGTGAAGTTATCCACATACTCGCTGTGAACATCGCTCTCGGCGGTGACATCGTCAGGGGAGAGGGAAAAAATATGCGTGTACGCCTTGTGGACACCTTCTTTGCCACATATGTAGTCCATAAAGCGTGCGTCCACCCCCAAACT
>CAYJIK010000039.1:0-17289 GCA_964370205.1 uncultured Oscillospiraceae bacterium
AAAGCCGCCGATTACTCGGCGGCTTTAATATATCCAAATATCCTTGGGAAGTCTATCACTTGTGGATTTGTCAGCACCCATTGACACTACCGATTCACGAATGCCTGACTGATGTGGTTACCTTGGCAACAAGCTTCGCTGCTCATCTCTTACGATCTCACGCAATCTCGCTATATGCCACTTTACACTGTGTTCTGAATGTCTATTATGAACCTACTGTATATCACTAATAATCTTTGCCGATAAATCTAATCCATAATACTCTTGGTCTGCCTGTATGCATCATGGCTAACCATGTCATACTCTTTGGTTTGTGGCGTGTCGTACGCCACCGAGTAGTTTCCGAAATCCTATACCTTTTACTATATATAAAGGTTGTAACTTTGAGCCGAACACGGTGGTAGCACTCGACTATGCGTCTGCGCTTTGCCATACATATAACTCGGTTCCCTTACCATATGGCTTTAATGTGTGTGCTCCACCGGGTTCGAAGCCCCTACTGTTATGAGCGTTTCATTGTCCACGGGACTCACCCCTTTCTAGGTTGTTCAGAACACTCATGGAAAACCCTTGAAACGGACACTGCCTTTTACCTGCGGATAAATCGGATCCCTTGGGGTTGTCTGCCTTACATCTAACCATTGTCCATAGCAATGACCGGATGCCCCTCCGTACTGTAGTAACCTTTTCCCTTGTACGTGCCTTGCTGTCCGCTACTCTATGCACCTAACACATTTCGTCTGCAACCTCAATCTAAACCCGAGCATTGCATACACTAAACGTCTGTGCACCTTTACACCTAGGCTTTGGGCTTCGTCAGCGGATTTTTCTCCCTGCCGCTCACGTTCTGTCTCACCTTGCCCAAACTCTGTGTCTGTTCCTTTTCCTGATTTCATCTTAACATCGTTTGTTTTAAATGTCAAGTGTTTTATTAAACGTTTATTATTTTTAGGTATATTGTATATAAAGATAAGGCTTTTTTAGCACTTATATGCCCGACAGAAACGAAAGCTGCGGATTTGGATTACTAAGAACCACTTCGACCAAGCAGGGATACTACCTAACCGCTCTGACCATAGCTGTAAAACTAAAAAGTAAACCTTCACACCGAGGGTTACGCTTAGCCGTTAGGAACTAATCACACTTAAAATTCCCTTTCGCCCCCAAAAAAGCACCACAGTCAAAATAAACAGCTGTTCCGCTTCATTATGTCAAGACCGACACCGCTCCTCTGACGAAAAGCGCTAAAACTATTGCTATTTTTTTGGTTTTGCGGTATAATTTAAGTTCCAAAAGTATGTGTCACACTTTTTGTGTGCATCGTAAAATCATAAGCGGTCTTGTTTGCTTGTTTTGTGTGATTTTGCCACTTAAGTTTTGAGTGGCAAAAATTCAAGCTATGCCAAAAGCGCAAAACAGCAATATAAAACAAAATTTTTAACCTTACTACTGACAATACAATTAAAATATTTACAAAGTGAAATGAAACAAACTAAAGTGGCAATAATAATAGAGCAAGCAGTGTTGTCCACCTACAGCGGTAATGACTAATACGACTGTACAGCCTACATCCACGATAAATAAAGGAGAGCAAACTTGGAAAAGTATTATGTAACGGGCGGCAGACCCTTAAAAGGTGAAATAACTGTGAGCGGTGCAAAGAACGCCGCTGTGGCGATACTCCCTGCGACTGTTCTTGCGTCGGGGCGTTTTGTCCTTGAAAATATACCGAATATCAGCGATATAAAAGTGCTTATCACCATCTTGAAAGATCAAGGTGCGTCGGTAAAGTGGCTTTCACAGGGTGTGCTTGAGATTGACACCTCCACCATAAACACAAACATCGTCCCCTACGACATGGCGAAACTGCTCCGTGCTTCCTACTACTTCCTAGGTGCGTACCTCGGCAAGGTAGGCTGTGCAAGCGTGTCCATGCCCGGCGGTTGCGACTTTGGCGTGCGCCCCATCGACCAGCACATCAAAGGTTTTGAAGCGCTTGGTGCTGATATCTCGATTGATGGTGGCATGATAAACGCAAACAGCACACGTCTTTTGGGTGCGCATATACACTTTGACGTGGTTACTGTCGGTGCTACTATAAACGTGATGATGGCGGCTGTCCGTGCTAAGGGTGTAACCATACTGGAAAACGCCGCTCGTGAACCTCATATAGTTGACCTTGCAAACTTCCTAAACTCGATGGGTGCGGACATACGAGGTGCCGGTACCAGTGTTATAAAAATTCACGGTGTAGACCTTCTTCGCCCCTCAAACTACTCGATAATCCCCGATCAGATAGAGGCAGGCACATACATGGTTCTCGCCGCTGCAACGCAGAGTGACCTGCTTGTTAAAAATGTCATACCGAAGCACCTTGAGTCCATCACAGACAAGCTTATCTCGATAGGCGCAGTGGTAGAGGAGTACGACGACTCGGTGCGTGTTGTCGGTTCTCGTCCTATAAATAAGCTAAACATAAAGACAATGCCCCACCCCGGCTTCCCCACCGACATGCAACCGCAGTTCGCCGCCCTACTGGCGATGTCCAACGGCACCAGCATCATCACCGAGAGCATCTGGGGGGACGGACGCTTCCGTTACGCTGACGGCCTGAAGCGCATGGGCGCAAACATTCAGGTGGACGGTAAGGTAGCGGTGATCGAAGGGGTGCAGTCGCTGAACGCCGCCCCTGTGCGAGCTACCGACCTACGTGCAGGTGTTGCGCTGATAATAGCCGCTCTCGTGGCAAACGGCACAACGCAGATAGAGGACATCCACTACATTCAAAGAGGTTACGAAAACCTAGTGGACAAGCTGATAGCGATAGGTGCGGACATCAAAGAGGTGGACGACCGAGGGTACGACAGCTCGTTACAGCAGGCGTAGTGAATTAGAATTAGGAATTTGGAGTGTGGAATGTGGAATTATAAGAGATTGCAATTTTACATTCCCCACCAAATGAGTGTATGGAAATAGCGGTTACCCCACACCTCACGGTGCAAGATACAACAAACGTGACCGCCCCCACAAATTCCCAATTCCCAATTCCTAATTCCTAATTAAAAAAAGGAGTGTCATTTTGACAAAGGTTACACCGCTTTTCAGCTCCAGCAGCGGAAATGTTATACATATATCGTCAGGTAACAAGTCAATCTTGGTGGACGCAGGCGTGAGCTGTAAGCGTATAGTCACCGCCACTACCTCCATATCGCAGGACGCTCGGGACATTGACGCTATATTTATCACACACGAACATTCTGACCACATTAAGGGTCTGTACATATTTACAAAGAACTACAAAGTCCCTGTTTACGGCTCTGCGGCGGTGCTTAGGTATCTTGCCGCAAAGGACCTTGTTTATTCGGGGACACCACTTATACCGATAGATAGCAATGTGCAGTCTGTCGGTGATTTTTGTGTGTCTGCCTTTCCAACGTCACATGACAGCGTGGGCAGTGTCGGTTTTAGGATAGAAGCGGCTGACGGACGTGTCGTGTCTGTCGCCACCGATTTGGGAAAGGTCACCCCCGAGGTTGAGCAGGGGCTTCATGGGTGTACGCTCGCCGTAATAGAGTCCAACTATGACGAGAAGATGCTGAGGACAGGTTGCTACCCCTATCATCTCAAACAGCGTATATCCTCAAACATCGGCCACCTCTCAAACAGTGACTGCGCAGGGCTGCTTGCGTCACTTGTCAAGGGTGGCACGGAAAACTTCATACTCGCCCACCTCAGTAAAGAGAACAACCTCCCATCGCTGGCGGAGCAGAGCGCAAAGGGCACCGAGGTCGGTACAGACTTCCGCCTGCTCGTAGCGCCGCCTGTGGGTATCGGGCAGTCGCTGAGGGTGTAAGGGTTCGGGGGCGGCGTTGGGATGTTTTTATTTGGGCTAAGTGTGGTTAACAACGGCGGAACGCTTACAATGCGTTCCCTACAAGTTGGGCTACCGTATACCGAACCGACGAAGGACAGATCCACAATGCCCCACATACAACCACCCCGACAGGTAAGGAGAACTTATGCTACTAATAAAAGTAATACTAATGGGTAAGTTGAAAGAACCGTACCTTCGTGACGGCTGTACGGAGTATATAAAGCGCCTCTCTGCCTACTGTAAAACCGAGGTGGTGGAGCTTTCCCCTGTCAAGTTGCCGAATAATCCGTCGGACAGTGAGATAAAGCGTGCTCTTTCGCAGGAGGGAGCGGAGATCTTGAAAGCCGCCGCAGGTAGCTTCATGGTCAGCCTGTGTATCGAGGGTAAGCAGTACACATCGGAACAGCTAGCAGACCTACTTGACAGTACTGCATTACAGCACAGCGCCATATCCTTTATTATAGGCAGTTCGCACGGCCTAGCCCCCGAGGTAACAAACGCAAGCCACCTAAAGCTCTCCCTCTCCAAAATGACCTTCCCCCACCAACTCGCACGCCTGATGCTACTGGAGCAAATCTACCGAGGCTTCTCCATCTCCAAAGGCGGGAAGTACCACAAGTAAGGGTGGATACCCCATCCCCTAAACGTGAGGTTATGAGCTTTTGTGACACGGGAGACGGTCGTGGCAAGTCATGATTCTACACTGTAAATCCATTCCACGCAGGTGAAACATGTGAAAAATTGACGGCGGACGGTCGCAGACCGCCCCTACGGATGGGTGCTTTCTTCACCTTTCTCACAGCTTTCACGTCAAGGGCTTCACCCCCACCGCACAGGGACGAAACACTCCCCTCATCACCCCCACCTCGGCGGCGGAGCGTGCCAACTTGACCGCCCACACATCATCTCCCCATTTGGTAGCACAGCGGTCAAGAGCTCATCTCCACTCGCCTTAGGCTACCTCCATCATTACACCTATACCCACCACGGTCAGCGGTGCAATATCAAACCGGGTTACAAATTCCCAACTATTTATTACTAAAAGGAGCGTGAACAATGACATCGCTTTTAATATCAACATTTGTTAAGGACAACAAAAACCCGAAAAGCCCTAAAGTCCGCACTGCTTATGGCTATCTGTCAGCGGTGGTGGGGATTGTTTCTAACCTATTGTTATTTTTAGCAAAGCTTGCTATTGGGTATATTTCAGGCAGTATCGCCGTGACGGCGGACGCTACCAATAACCTCTCGGACATTTCGTCTAACGTGGTTACCATAATCGGTTTCCGTCTCGCCGCAAAACCGCCTGACAGGGAGCACCCCTTCGGACACGGTAGGGCGGAGTATCTGGCGGCACTGGTGGTGTCGGCTATGATACTTATAATGGGTACAGAGCTGTTTTTCACATCTGTGGAGCGTATTTTAAGCCCTGCTCCGATTGAGTATAGCCCTGTAATGATTGCCGTGCTTGTGGTTTCTATGGCTGTCAAGCTGTGGCAGGGATTGTTTAATAAGCGTGTCGGGGGTATTATTAACTCTACCGCACTTATCGCCACTGCAAAGGACAGCTTTAACGATGTTGTGTCCACGGCGGCGGTTACTCTGTCCATGCTTCTGTCGGGACTGTTTAGCACAAGCAATATACCGTTTGACGGCATTACAGGGGTGCTTGTGGCATTGTTTGTCCTGTACTCGGGGTACAACATCATGCGCGACACTGTAGACCTGCTTCTCGGCGCTAAGACAGACAGCGAGGTTATAGGCGAGATTACTGACAGAATAAAGAGCTTCCCCCATGTACTGGACACCCACGACATTATCACCCACAACTACGGTGCAGGCCACCTTTTCGTGTCAGTCCACGTTGACCTCCCCTCCACCCTCACCTTCACCGAGGCGCACAACATAATTGACGAAATAGAGCGCACTTTGCATAGAGAACTATCGCATACGGTGGTTATCCACATGGACCCACGAGGTACGGGAGACCCCGAAATCAAAGAGCTGTCCACCGCCATAACCGCCTGCCTGGGCAGTTTGGACAGCGAGCTCAGCTTTCACGGCTTGAATGTTTTTGACGATGGCAAGGTCACGGTAGAGGTGACGCTTTGTGGCAGTTACATGACTTTAGCCAAAAGAGCCGAACTCACTGCTCACCTACAACAGACAATAATAAACATAAACAGTAACTACAAGCCTATTATTACGCTTGACATACCGTTCCACTAATGCCAAAAACAAGACGAAAGAAAGGTATGAACCACCATGAACATTGTAGACCAACACCTGCACAGTGCATTCTCCTTTGACGCAAAAGAGAACCTCGAGGAATATGTCAAAGAGGCTAAGCGAAGGGGGGATACTGCTGTCCTAACCACCGAGCATGTGGACATAGACGCTACCTTCACCGACGTAGTGACAGTACCTGATTTTGCGCTGTGGAGAGGGACTGCAGAGGAGCTATCAAAAAAATACGGTATTGACGTGATGTTAGGGCTTGAGGTAGGCTATAAAAAGGGTGTACAGCATAAGAACGAAGCCCTACTAGCCGCAGAGCCTGTGGACATCGTGCTACTGTCCGTACACGAGAGCGAGAGCTGTGACGTATCCTACGACGAGTTTCTTCCGGACGGCACACCTGACGAGAAGTACAGCAAGTACCTCGACCATGTCATCACCGCCGTCGAAAACTTTGACAACTTTGATGTTTTAGGGCATGTGGACTACCTGCTGAGGTGGCACGTTGGTAAAACTGACCTTTCACTCCACACAAATAAGCTCGTCCGCATTTTTGACACGCTTATAGCAAAGGGGAAAGCGCTAGAGTTCAACACCAAGAGCCACGCTAAGCTGATAGGCGGCGGTGACAGCTCGCTTCGTGAGATTTTCTCGCTCTACCGTTCACGGGGTGGGGAGCTTGTGTCGGTTGGTAGCGACTCGCATGTGCTGCAGAATTTCAAAATGGGGTTTGACGGTGCGTTAGCGCTACTGCGTGAGATCGGTTTTGAATATGTTTGCCAGTATAAGGGTAGAGAGATGACGAAGTACCCTATCATATAGAGAGAGCTACAGGGGCGGTTAACACCGCCCTTTTTTTCATCATGGATAGCGGAGCGATAGGGGCACAGGGTCGAATTACAGTCTGAGAGCCGTGGGGATTTGCGGAGATAAGCGGTATTGACAGACCGTAATTTGGCGGGCGCCCCGACGTTTTTATTCACTCACGTGACCCGGGTGGTGTATCTTGAAGTCCTTGGTTTGGTTTTCGTGATGTGTCGATACGCCAATACAAAAGCCCCCAACCGAAAGGTTGGGGGCTTTATACGTTTATCGTTTATCGCTTACACGAACTCGATTATCGCCATTTCTGCGGCATCGCCGCGGCGGGGGCCGATCTTGATGATTCTGGTGTATCCGCCCGGACGCTCTTTGTAGCGAGGTGCTAGTTCGTCTATAACCTTTTTAGCTACTTCCTCTTTTGTGATGTAGCTGAACACTTGACGCTTTGAATGGAGGTCGCCCGCCTTTGCGATTGTGATTATCTTCTCGCAGGCGCTACGAACTTCCTTAGCCCTTGTGACGGTAGTCTCTATCTTACCGTTTTCCATAAGATAGGTTACCATCCCTCTAAGCATAGACAACCTATGGTCGGTTGCTCTGCCGAGTTTTCTGGTACCTGGCATTCTTTATTCACCCCTTGTGTATTTTATCCTAGCTTTCGGTTACCCGTTAGCTAATCGCCAAAACATGGCTGTTCAAATTGCCATAAAGATGGCACTTCATTAATCTTCGTCCTTAGAGAGGTCAAAGCCCAGCGAATGTAGCTTTGCGATGACTTCCTCAAGGGATTTCTTGCCAAGGTTGCGAACCTTCATCATTTCCTCTGACGACTTGCTAGCAAGGTCGCCCAGAGTGTTCACACCTGCACGCTTTAGACAGTTAAATGCTCTAACCGACAGGTCAAGCTCTTCAATTGTCATCTCAAGAGCCTTCTCCTTGCTGCTCTCTTCCTTCTTCTCGTGGATGATGGTCGAGCTCAGGTCTTCGGAGAGGGATACAAAATAGTTGAGCTGTCTACTCAAGATCTTGGCTGCAAGGCTCACTGCTTCCTTGGCGGAGATTGTACAGTCGGTGCTCACTTCCAGTGTGAGCTTATCGTAGTCGGTTATCTGCTCTACACGTGTGTTCTCAACATAATAGTTCACCTTGAGTACAGGTGTGTAGATGCTGTCAACCGGGATTGTGCCCAGTGGAGCGTTTGTCAGCTCGGTCTGCTTGTTCTTCTCTGCAGACACATAGCCCTGCCCCTTCTTAAAGGTAATCTCCAGACCCAACTTGCCGTTTCCGCTAAGTGTAGCGATGTGGTGGTCGGGATCCAGTACCTCTATTTCGTCATCTTCAGGGATGTTCGCCGCTGTCACAACACCTTCGCCGTCCGCTTCTATACGGATGGTCTTAGGCATATCTGTGTGTAGCTGCACGCTCAACCCTTTGACGTTTAGAATGATCTCGGTTACGTCCTCTTTAACGCCCTCTATAGTGGAGAACTCGTGGACGATTTCGTCTATCTTTACAGATATGGGAGCGACGCCCGGAAGCGAGGACAGTAACACACGACGCAAACTGTTGCCCAGCGTTGTGCCGAATCCTCTGTCGAGAGGTTCGGCTATAAACACGCCGAAACTGCCATCTTCACGTAGCTCCGCTACCTCGATGCCGGGTTCTATTATCTTAACCATATAGAACTATCCTCCTTACAGCAGTATAACTGCCAACTCTTTCCCTGCTGATTGACCGAAAAAGCATTACTTAGAGTACAGCTCAACGATAAGGTGCTCCTGGACTTCAAAGTCTATATCCTCTCTGAAAGGAAGCGATACTATGCTTCCCTCGAAAGCGCCTCTTGCCTTATCAAGCCACTTGGGCGGTGCTACTGCAAGATTTTGCTCGAGTAGAGCCTTAAACTTCTCAGACTGTCTGCTCTTTTCCCTAATCGCTACTACCTCGCCGGGCTTTGTGATGTAGGACGGAATGTCTACCTTCTGACCGTTTACGGTGAAGTGACCGTGACCTACCAGCTGACGAGCCTCACGTCTTGTCTTTGCAAAGCCTAGGCGGAAGACTACGTTGTCCAGTCTGCGCTCCAGTAGTTGGAGTAGAACCTCACCTGTTAGTCCCTGACTCTTTGCGGCTCTCTCGTAATACTTATAGAACTGCTTCTCCAGAACGCCGTAGATGAATTTAACCTTCTGCTTCTCTGTGAGCTGTAGGCTGTATTCACTCTGCTTTCTTCTGCTCTGCTTAGGGTTTCTTCTTGTTTCCTTGTGGATACCCATTACTCCGGGCGATATACCAAGTGCTTTGCATCTTTTTAGCACGGGTTGTTTATTAACTGCCACTGATTGTTCCTCCTTTCTATAACTATGGGGCTATACACGGCGTCTCTTGGGGGGGCGGCATCCGTTGTGCGGAATAGGTGTCACGTCTTTAATCATGCTCACCTCAAGCCCTGCTCCCTGTAACGCTCTTATCGCTGCTTCACGTCCTGCTCCCGGCCCTTTTACAAAAACCTCAACCGTCTTCAGACCGTGCTCCATAGCTGCCTTAGCTGCTACTTCTGCTGCTGTCTGTGCGGCGAACGGAGTGGACTTTCTTGAGCCTCTGAAGCCTAAGCCTCCCGAGGAAGCCCACGACAGCGCATTGCCCTGCACGTCTGTGATGGTGACGATGGTGTTATTAAAAGTGGACTGGATATGTGCTGCACCGCGCTCAATGTTCTTACGCTCACGGCGGCGAGTACGCACTTCTCTGCCCTTTCTAGGCTGTTTTGCCACTGATGTTACCTCCTTTACTTCCTCTTGTTAGCAATAGTCTTCTTGATACCCTTACGGCTTCTGGCGTTGGTCTTTGTTCTCTGCCCTCTCACCGGTAGGCCTCTTGTGTGGCGGATACCTCTGTAGCATCTGATTTCTACAAGACGCTTGATGTTTAGCGAAACTTCACGACGAAGGTCACCCTCCACTCTGAGATTGCGGTCTATATAATCTCTGATTTTGGCGGCGTCACCCTCTGCGAGATCCTTTACACGGATATCAGGGCTTAAGTTTATGTCCGCCAGTATTTTCTTTGAGGTTGTAAGTCCAATCCCGTAGATATACGTTAGAGCTATCTCAAGACGTTTCTCTCTGGGAAGGTCTACTCCTGCTATACGAGCCATCTAATCGCTCACCTCCTATACTTTTTAGCCTTGTCTTTGCTTATGCTTGGGATTTTTGCAGATAACCATGATTCTTCCCTTGCGCTTTATTACTTTGCAGCGCTCGCACATAGGCTTAACCGAAGGTCTAACTTTCATTAAAGAATCATCCTTTCTCTCACACCGCACAACTTTGCACGGTGGCTATTTACCTTGCTTTATACTACTTACTTCTCCATGTTATACGGCCCTTTGTAAGGTCGTACGGTGAGATTTCCACGGTAACCTTGTCACCGGGTAGTATACGTATAAAGTTCATGCGAAGTTTCCCGGATATATGTGCCAGTATCTTATGCCCACCCTGTGCGGGTAGCGAAACCACGAAGGTTGCGTTAGGCAGTGATTCCTCCACTATACCCTCTACTTCTATAACATCATCTTTAGCCATTACTATACTCCTTCCTTAAACAGTTCGCTGAGCTTTCGCCGTAGTTGGCAGTCGTTCTCTATGCTGTCTGCCAACAGGCACTTGCTTGTCTTTGTGACATGTAGCACGTTCTTCTTCTTAGGGCGGGACAGTGGTCTTTCTCCACCGTCCGACAGATATATAAAACCATCCGAAACATCGGTGACCATCATCGGTTTACCGCAGTCACGACCGGCTCGGCTTATCACTACTGAACCTCTTCGAAGTTCTATCATAATTCACCTTCGCCTAACGTCGTGAGTATTCGTGCGCCGCCTTCGGTTATCGCTATCGTGTGCTCAAAGTGAGCTGATGGCATACCGTCAGTGGTTGCAACTGTCCATTCGTCGTCCGCTATATATATGTCCTTAGCGCCTTTGTTTATCATTGGCTCTATCGCTATCGTCATGCCCGGCTGTAACCGCACTCCTCTGCCCTGTGCGCCGAAATTCGGCACTTCGGGAGCTTCGTGAAGCTTTCTGCCCACGCCATGCCCCACAAACTCACGTACTACCGTGTAGCCTGCACTCTCGGCACAGCTCTGAACCGCAAATGAGATGTCGCCTATCCTTGCGCCGGGTATCGCTACCGCTATGGCTCGGTCTAGACACTCCCTTGTGATGTCCAGGAGATGTTTCACACCGTGTATGTCGTTACCTACGATAAAGCTTCTTGCACTGTCTCCGTGGAAGCCTTTATAAAACGCTCCCACATCTATGCTTACTACGTCACCCTCTTTAAGCGACCTCTTCTTTGAAGGAATACCATGGATTACTTCGTCATTCAGTGATACACAGGCAGAAGCCGGAAAGCCTCCGTACCCTAAAAACGAGGGGACTGCACCTTGCTTTACTATCACGCTATTTATCAGCCTGTCAATCTCCCATGTGGTGACACCGGGGGCGAGAAGCGGCTCTACCTCTTTAAAAGCGAGTGCCACTATTCTGCCTGCCTCTGCCATCATCTCGATTTCGTTGGCTGTTTTTAGCCTGATTAAACTGTTTCTATCCGGCATAGTATCCGCCTTGTCGTCTCCTCAGGTGTACCGCTTGCGTCCACCTTTGTGAGGAGTCCCGCCGCTTCGTAGTAATCTTCCAGCGGCTGCGTTTCGTCACGGTACGCCTTAAAGCGCACCTTAATCGCCTCGGGGGTGTCGTCGGCTCGCACTGTAAGTTCGCTACCGCAGTTGTCGCACACGCCCTCTTTTTTGGGGGCATTAAGTGTGACATGGTAGGTCGCTCCGCAGTTTGTGCAGGCTCTGCGGCCTGACAGCCTGCCCACTATCGTTTCCTCGGGGATGTCCATACCAACAACGTGTGTAAACACGCCGCCCATATCTTCAAACGCCTTGGCTTGCGATATATTACGTGGGAAGCCGTCCAGTATAAAGCCGTTTTCGCAGTCGGGAGCTTTTATTCTGTCTGCCACAAGCTCCACGACTATTTCGTCCGGCACAAGCTTGCCGTTATCCATATAGGAGCGGAGAAGTGTAGCCTTCTCGCCCCCTTCTTTTAGTATACCTCGTAGAATGTTGCCTGTTCCGATTATGGGCAGGTTCTTCTCCTTGGAGATTACCTCCGCCTGTGTACCTTTACCGGCACCCGGCGCACCCAAAAGCATAAGCTTAATCATTTCGCTCATTCCTTTCCCTGTCTTACAAAGGCTTAAGGTTTATTCTGATTAGTCGGTAGACTTAATTGGAATCCTAAAGGGTTCCAATGAGGAGTCTTTTGTACCTATCCATAAACCTTGATTGCTTCCCCTAACCAAATAATTGGTTATTCTAGGAAGCCTTTGTAGTGCCTCATCATCATCTGGCTCTCTAACTGGCGCAATGTGTCCAGTACAACACCGACTATAATGATAACCGATGTACCGCCGAGTGCTATGTTCATACCTGTGATAGCACCTATGATGATTGGTACAGTAGCGATAAGTCCTAAGAACATACCGCCTAGGAAAGTTGTCTTGCTGACTATTCTTGCGATATAGTCGGAGGTAGGCTTGCCTGGTCTTAGACCGGGCACCATTCCTGAGTTTTTGCGAAGGTTGTTTGATATTTCTATCGGATTATACTGCACCGACACGTAGAAGTAGTTGAAGCCGAGTATCAGTATAAAGTAGAGTATTGCAAAGAATATCTGATCGTACTCAAGTGCGCCCAGTACCGTACCCCAGAAGCTGTCATCAGGTAGATTTAGGAAGCCCTTTATCGTCCCCGGGATGGACAGCAGTGTGGAGGCGAAGATTACAGGCAGAACGCCTGACATGTTCACCTTTATCGGTAGGTGTGTGGACTGGCCGCCGTAGGTCTTTCTTCCGACAACCTTTTTAGAGTACTGTATCGGTATACGACGCTCAGCGTTTGTCATGTATATGATGAAAACGATCATCGCTAGGAACATGATTATAACGATAGGAGCGTACAGCAGGTAGTAAGCCTGACCGGGCTGGAATCCAAACTGTAGGTATTCCCACATTGTCATCACAGCCTGAGGCGCACCTGACACTATACCGGCGAATAGGATGAGCGAGATGCCGTTTCCTATTCCCTTTTGGTCTATCTGCTCGCCTAGGAAAACTATAAGCATAGCACCTGCGGCAAACGCAAGTACAATTACCACGCGGGCGAACACCGCTTCCCAACCGGTGTTGTAGCTTATAGCGCCCATCGCATTACCCACCAGCATCATATACGCAAACGCCTGAAGTAGCGATATAGCCACTACTGCGTAGCGTGTTATCTTGTTAAGGCGTTTCTTGCCCTCCTCCCCTTCTTTGGAGAGGTTTTCAAGGTAGGGTATTGCGATTGTTAAAAGTTGCATTACAATGGATGCGGTTATATAGGGCGATATGCTAAGCGCAAAGAGGGTACACTGGGAAAATGCACCACCCGAAAGGATATCAATATATCCCAGTAGGTTTCCTGTCTGACTCACAAGCTCCGCCAGTGCGGCAGAGTCTAAAAACGGTACCGGGATCAGAGAACCTAATCTGAATATCGCAAGTATCATAAGCGAAAACAGGATTTTCCCCCTGAGTTCCTTTGTGCGCCAAGCACCCTTTAATGTCTCCAGCATTTATCTGACCATGCCTTTCTATCGGCTGTGAGCTTGACCGCCGAATTGTCGATCTCACTCACCGTTTGAAATTCGTTTCAAACTTTGAAAAACAGTTTCAAACACTTGCACTTGGATTTTTTTGGCTAAGCTTTGGGAGCTTCTGTGTTTTTAGGTTTCTTCAGTATTTCCACAGTGCCGCCTGCCGCCTCGATTTTCGCTTTTGCGCTTTCGGAACAACCGTGAACTTTAATTGTTAGCTTCTTTGTTAGTTCACCTCTGCCCAGTAGCTTAACGCCGTCCTTTGTGTTCTTTAGGATCTTTGCTTCTCTGATAGCGGTTGCGTCAACCACTGCGCCGTCCTCAAACACGTTTAGCGTTTCAATGTTTATACCTACGTAGGTTTTAGCGTGGATGTTGTTAAAGCCTCTCTTTGGTAGACGTCTCGCTAGAGGCATCTGGCCACCTTCGAAGCCGGGGCGTACACCGCCGCCTGAACGTGCATTCTGACCTTTGTGTCCTCTACCGGCAGTCTTTCCGTTACCGGAACCTGTTCCTCTGCCTTTTCTGAACGGTCTTTTTACACTGCCTTCCACAGGAGAAAGTTCATTCAATCTCATTGTTTTCTCCTCCTTCCTTAGCACTCTGTTACGGTAATAAGATGACGGATTTTCACGAGCTTACCTCTGGTAGCGTCGTTATCCGGCTGTACTCTCTCTTGGCCTATCTTTTTAAGCCCGAGCGAGTGAGCAGTTTTAATCTGGTCATCTTTACGACCGTTTAAGCTTCTAATAAGCTTAACTTTTAAATTCTTCATGACCATATTCCTTTCCGGTTTGGTTACTATTGAGCTGCGGGCTCAGCTGCTTCTTTGCCTGTGATGTCCGCTGCGCTCTTGCCTCTCAGTGTCGCGATTTCATCGAGACTTCTGAGGTTCTTCAGGCCGTTCATAGTGGCTGTAACCACGTTGCAGGGGTTGTTTGAGCGTATGCACTTTGTTCTGATGTCTCTGACACCAACTGCTTCAAGTACCGCTCTAACAGCGCCGCCTGCGATAACGCCTGTACCTTCTGGGGCGGGCAGTAGAAGCACTTCGCCTGCGCCGAACTTGCCTTTGATCTCGTGGGGGATTGTTGTGCCCTTTAGAGAAATCTTGAACAGGTTCTTCTTAGCGTCGTCTATGCCTTTTCTGATGGCGTCCGGAACTTCCGATGCCTTGCCCAGACCGTAGCCTACTATGCCGTTACCGTCACCCACCACTACAAGGGCAGAAAACTTAAATATTCTACCACCCTTAACGGTTTTGGATACACGGTTTATTGATACTACCTTCTCTTGTAAATCGAGTGTAGTTGCGTCTATACGGGTTGTCAATGCTTTCCCTCCCTTTTAAAAGATGAGTCCACCCTCGCGGGCACCCTCTGCCAGTTCTTTTACACGGCCGTGGTAGATGTATCCGCTTCTGTCAAAGACAACGTTTGTGATGCCCTTGCCCTTAGCTTTTTCCGCTACCATTACGCCTACTTTTTTAGCCGCCTCCGTATCACCTGTCTTACCCTCGAAGGATTTTTCCAGTGTGGAAGCTGCAGCCAAAGTTACACCATTTACGTCGTCAATTATCTGTGCGTACATATGCTTACCTGAACGGAAAACACAAAGTCTTGGACGCTCGGGTGTGCCGTTTATCTTGTTACGCACTCTCTGATGACGCTTAATTCTTGCCTTGTTGCTGGATTTTTTGTTTATCATGCTTTTCTCCCTTTCCGGCGAGTAAAAAGCTTTGCGTCGGCATAGTTATTAGCTACGCCGCTTTAGCCGCTCTACTTCTTACCTTTACCCGCTTTTCCTTCCTTACGGATAATAACTTCGCCCAGATAACGCACTCCTTTGCCCTTATATGGCTCGGGGGGACGCTTTTCTCTGACCTCGGCGGCAAATTGACCGACCTTTTGCTTGTCAGTACCATGGATTATGATTCTGTTAGGCTGTGGAACTTCTATGGTTATGCCCTCAATCTCCGGCACCTTAACAAGGTGGGAATAGCCCAGTGTCATGGAGAGCACGTTGCCTTCCTTAGCTACACGGTAACCGGTACCCTGTACTTCAAGTTCCTTCTTAAAGCCTTCGTGAACACCAACTACCATGTTGGAGATAAGTGTTCTGGTTAGACCGTGAAGACTTCTGTGCAGTTTGCCGTCTGTAGGGCGGACTACAAGTATCTCTGTGTCTGTTATCTCGATGTTCATTTCCTCGGAAAACGACTGAGACAGTGTGCCCTTAGGCCCTTTGATTGTGAGGGAGTTACCGTCACGCTCTATACTTACTCCCGCAGGAACAGGTATAGGCTTTCTTCCTATTCTTGACATATGCCCTCCTCCTTACCAAACATAGGCAAGCAGTTCGCCGCCCACGTTTTGCTTTCTTGCGTTTTTGTCTGTCATAACACCCTTAGAGGTGGAGAGTATCGCAACACCCAGTCCTCTCATTACTCGTGGCATCTCTTCGCAGCTTGTGTAAATTCTAAGACCCGGCTTAGATACACGTCTGAGGCCTGTGATAACAGGGCTTTTCGATGCAGAGTACTTTAGCGTTATATGAAGCACGCCCTGGCCGTTGTCAGCTTCAAATGTGAAGCCTTTTATATATCCCTCTTCCAGCAGTATAGCTGCTATAGCCTTCTTCATGTTGGAAGCAGGAACATCAACCGTAGAGTGCTTTGCTTTACTTGCGTTACGAATACGGGTTAGCATATCCGCTATTGCGTCGGTTGTATGCATGTTGTAAACCTCCTATCTTAAACTCACTTACCAGCTAGCCTTCTTCACTCCGGGGATCTGACCTTTATAGGCCAGTTCTCTGAAGCAGATACGGCATATGGCATACTTGCGCAGGTAAGCATGGGGTCTGCCGCATATCTTGCAGCGGTTGTGTGCTCTTGTTGAAAATTTAGGCTCTCTAAGTTGCTTAATTTTCATTGACGTTTTTGCCATGAATACCCTCCTTACTACTTAGCAAACGGAGCGCCCAGATGGGTCAGTAGCTCCATTGCTTCCTTATCAGTTTTCGCCGTGGTGACAAAGGTAATATCCATACCCCTCACCTTGTCAATCTTATCGTAGTCTATTTCAGGGAACACCAGCTGCTCTCTGAGTCCGAAGGAGTAGTTACCCTTGCCGTCAAATCCGTTTGCGTTTATACCTCTAAAGTCACGCACGCGAGGAAGCGCTATCGAGAATAGTCTGTCGATAAACTCGTACATTCTCGCACCTCTCAGTGTAACTTTTGCGCCGATGATCATGCCCTGACGCAGTTTAAAGTTAGCAACAGACTTCTTAGCTTTACAAGGGATTGCCTTTTGACCGGTGATCTTGCCGAGATCGCTCAGAATTGCTTCTATCATCTTCTGATTGTCTCTAGCCTCACCGCAACCCACGTTAACAACTACCTTCTCAAGTTTAGGAACCTGCATTATGCTCTTGTAGGAAAATTCCTTCAGTAGCGCAGGCACTATCTCGGCATTGTATCGCTCTTTTAGCCTTGGCATTTTTGTTCGTTCCTTTCTGTTTCGGTCTTGCGCAGCCGGACACCCTCGGTGTGGACTGTCACAGCTCGGTTTTTGCCGAGAACCGAAGCATTATGAATTATTGTTTCGGTATTTACTCGCTCTGTATGCTGTGGAAGCTAGGATGTAGCT
>CAYJIK010000040.1:0-15198 GCA_964370205.1 uncultured Oscillospiraceae bacterium
CGCTCTCAGGCATGTACGCAGGGTTTCTTTCGAAAACTATCTCGTACTGGTCTTTGTGTAGAGCTATGTAAGGACCACTTGCCCATAGGTGGTTGTCAAAGTCGTCGCCAACGTTTAGAGATGTAGGCTCACCGTACAGTTTGTCTGTGGTTGGGTCGTAGTTAGCAACATCTATGCCTTCCATGATTTTTGTAACCTGCTCCTTGGAAGTGATACCTGCAGATGTATGCGCTAGGAAGTTAAGTACCTGTGGGAATGGCTCTTTTGTGGTTATCTTGATAACCTGATAAACACCGGCGTCGCTGTCAGCCTGTGTTTTGTCGTCTGTCAGTGCTGTGATTTCAGACGGTAGACCTACGCTCAGGTCATCCTTTAGTGTTCCGCTCTTGCCGGACAGTGCCTTATCAAGCTCTGCCATATCGGTAACAGCTGAGATACCGCTGATGTAGGAGTATAGCGAGTAAGTTCTGTGGTCCGGAACAGAGTCCTTGTTCGTTGCATTCTCAAATGTGAATATAACGTCGTCAGCACCTACACGAACGCCTGTGTCAACAGCTACGCCGTTTTCAACCTTCGCAAAGTTGATGTCGTCACGTAGGATGAAGTAATACTCAGCGTTGCCTTCTGCTGTTGCGTGGTTGTGTGTTAGAGAACCAACGCTTGTGATGGAGTCGTCGTCAGCAAGGTTAACAAGACGAACGTACATATTTGCGTTCATTGTACTTACAGAACCGTCGTTAGCCTTGATGGTGTAGAACGAAGTAGGCGTACTGGAAGTCTGTGTGAAGACTAGAGGACGTGTTTCGTTCTGGGAAGCATCAGCGTAGGAAAAATCTTCCCACGGGAAGCTACGAGATATAGGAAGACGCACGGAATCCGCATCAAGGATAGCGTGGTCAAACGCTACAAGCTTCTTGTTCGCATATAGCGGAAGTATGTAAGCATTCTCTTCAATCAGGTGCTTTTCAAACTCAGCATATGTGTTTACATAAACATCAGGTGTTTCTGTAGCCGCTTGGTCTATCAGTCTGTCCAGTTCAGGATCAGATACTTTCAGATAGTTGTAGTCAGCATCTGTGTAGAACAGTGAACGTACAGCGTAATCAGGGTTAGCTGTGATTGTTGTCCAGCCTGTCAGGATTACGTCATAGTTGCCTGCTTCACGCAGTGTTGTCAGCGAAGCGGAATCAGGAACGATGTTGACAGAAGCGTCAAATCCGCCTTTAATAAGCAGATCACGCAAGATGTTGAGGTCTTTTTCAAATGTAGCTGTGGAAGCAAGACGGATGGGAATGGGTTCACCGCTTGCAGCCGGCGTATCGCCACCTGTTGACGTTCCTGTGCCTGATGTAGTTCCTGGAGTGGAAGCCGTTGGAGTACAGCCTGCGAATACCATAACCAGCATAGCCAGTACAAGTATCGCCGAGAAAATTCTCTTCATAATAGATATCATTCCTTTCTTTTTTAGCCGCCTTGTGCGGTTGGGACGCTATAGTCATCGCCACAAAACATTACAACCTCCCCATTCGGCAGTAACAATCGGTTAATACCGCCCACAGCAACAAGTGTCATTACCACACCTGACTGGGACAACGGATAAACTTCTTGTGTTTTGCGGTATGCTACGAAGAAATTATACACCTTTTTTTAAATCAAGTCAATAGAAGGTACATATATTGTGAGTAACACATAATAAATTTGTAGATTTTCACAACTTTAAACATAATTCGCCACGATGTAACCAACAATAGCAAAACCCGCTAAAATCATGCGTTGTAACGGCGCATGAAATACAGAATACAATACCACAACATCACACCATACCAAAACACCCACTTACAATCGAGTTGCCGACAACACTAACAGTACAAACAGAAAGGGGCTGTCGCATTTTTAATACGACAGCCCCTGTTATATCTGATAAGACACGCTCTTTTTAGTATTTAAGAGCTCCCGACTGTATTTCCTTGTAGCGGAAACACGCTACATAGTGGTCTTCCTCCGCCTTTTCAAACGGTGGGTTTTCGTTTCTGCACTTGTCGATAGCAAACGGGCAACGTGCGGAGAAACGGCAACGTGCCGGTGGGTTTATCGGCGAGCTGATTTCACCTGTCAATATTATCTTGTTGCTCTTATGGTCGAGGTCAATCGACGGTATAGCGGAGAGCAGGGCGATAGTATACGGGTGAAGTGGCTTTTTGAATATGTCAGCCTTAGGGGATAGCTCTATCATCTGGCCGAGGTACATAACGCCGACGTTATTGGATATGTGCTTAACAACTGACAGGTCATGCGAGATGAACATGTAGGTCAGTCCCATCTGATCCTGTAGCTTCATAAGCAGGTTTAGAATCTGCGCCTGAACCGAAACGTCCAGAGCGGAAACAGGCTCGTCGCAGACGACGAACTTAGGGTTTATGGACAGCGCACGTGCCACAACAACACGCTGACGACGGCCGCCGTCAAATTCGTGGGGGTAGGCGTTATAAGCACGCTTTGTAAGTCCAACAAGCCCCATCAGCTCCTCAACACGCTCTTTGCGCTCTGCGTCGGTCTTGTAGAGTTTGTGTATCTTCAGTGGCTCTTCTATAATCTGCGCTATTGTCAGACGAGGGTTAAGGGACGCATACGGGTCCTGGAAGATGATCTGCATTCTCTGGCGCATCTGGCGCATGTGGTCGTCTTCCAGACCTACGATATCCATACCGTCATACAGCACTTCGCCGGCTGTAGGCTCATGCAGACGTAACAGGGCACGTCCAAGTGTAGACTTACCGCAACCGGACTCACCAACTATACCGATGGTTTCGCCTTCGTTTATGGTAAAGCTAACATCGTCAACAGCGTGGAGGTAGCCGTTAGGTACGGCGAAGTATTTCTTAAGGTTGTTTACTTCTATCAGCTTTGGCATTACTTCGTACCTCCTTCAAATAGTGAAAAGTGGCATTTGTACTTGTGACTGTCGCCTTTGTCCTCGGGCATGGTGGTTTTGCATATGTCCTGACAGTAGCGGCAACGTGGGTGGAAGTAACAGCCTGTAGGGAGGTCAGCTGCGTTTGAAACAGCGCCTTCAATCGGGATCAGCTCTCTGCTGTCCTCATCAAGCTTCGGTATAGAATCGAACAGACCTCTTGTGTACGGGTGCATGGGCTGTGTGTACACTTCACGCACTGTGCCGGACTCTATAATCTGCCCTGCGTACATGATGGAAACCTTATCGCAAGTTTCAGCAACAACGCCGAGGTCATGTGTGATAAGAAGCATCGCCATGTTGTACTGCTTTTGAAGGTCGGAGATGATTTTAAGCACCTGCGCCTGAATGGTAACGTCCAGAGCGGTTGTAGGCTCGTCGGCGATGAGAACCTTAGGGTTACACAGCAGTGCCATCGCTATAACAACACGCTGCTTCATACCGCCGGAGAACTGGTGAGGGTAGTCGTCAAAACGGTCACGCTTAACGCCAACAACCTCAAGTAGCTCTATAACCTGCTGTTTCGCTTCCGCTTTTGTCACCTTTTTATGGGTGGTAACAACTTCGGTAAGCTGATCACCTATCGTCATGATAGGATTAAGCGCTGTCATCGGGTCTTGGAATATCATGGATATACCGTCGCCCCTCATCGCTTGGTGGTCTTTTTCCGAGTTGTATATTATGTTTGTGCCGTCGAATATTATGTCACCGTCCAGTATTATGCCGGGCGGGTCCGGTATCAGCTGCATAAGGGAAAGCGCTGTGGTGGTTTTACCTGCACCGGTCTCGCCAACAAGACCCATGCTTTCGCCCTCCGTCAGTTCAAATCCTATCCCGTTTACAGCCATAACAGTTTCGTCATCTGTGATATAATGGACATGCAAATTGCGCACTTCCAATATCTTATCGGCCATATCGTAGTCATCCTTTCCGTGAGTGGTTGTGCCTGCTTTTACAGGGCACCCCGTTACTTTTATGTTACCGCAGGGGGCAGAGCCCCCGACAGCCTGTGTTTAACCGTTTCTTACTTCAGTTTCGGGTCAAGCGCATCACGCAGACCATCGCCGAAGTAGTTGAAGGACAGAACTACCAGAATGATAGCAAGTCCGGGGAATATAGCGATATAGGGGTTTGTTTCCAGGTAAGCACTACCAACCTTCAGTATGTTACCCCACTCAGGTATGTGCGGCTCAACGCCCAGACCCAGATAGGACAAACTACTGGTGGAAAGCACCGCACCACCTATACCGAGCGTAGCACGCACGATAACGGGAGCGAGTGAGTTCGGGATAATGTGCTTGAATATTATGAGTCCGTCCTTAGCACCGCACGCACGTGCAGCTTCGACGAATTCCTGACCGGAAAGTGTCATAACCGTGGCTCGAACCGTTCGGGCATAACTGGGTATACCACCCACAGACAGCGCCAAGATAAGGTTTGTGGTACTTGCACCGAACGCCGCTATAATAGCGATAGCGAGCAAGATACCGGGAACAGCATACAAAACGTCAAGAATACGCATGATGATGTTCTCCGTTGTGCCGCCGTAGTAACCGGCGATAGCACCCAGCATACCACCTATAAGGATAGGGGTAGCGGTAGCCACCATACCGACGATAAGCGAGATACGAGCACCAAAGATAATACGTGTAAACACGCAACGACCATAGTTGTCAGTACCAAACGGGTACGCAGGGCTTGGCGACGCAAGTAGGTTTGCGTAGTCGTTTGTTACAGCTATGTCGTAGTCAAATGTCAAGTAACTGAATATCGAAATCGAGATTAAGAACACGATAACGAACATTCCGATAACCGCCATGTAGTTTTTGAACAGACGACGAACCACGTCTATCCACTCTATGGAGATTTCCTCGTCCTTATGGACAAGCTTGTTTACTATGATTAGTCCAAACAAGAAGCCGAACACGTTACCGTAGCCTATCTGAAGGATAGACAGTGCGGCAAGGGGGAACATCTTCTTGTCCACCTGCTTGCTGTTAACCCAAATGTTAGAGGTGAACATTAGCAGTAGGTTGAAAACTATACCACCGCCGAGAACTCCAAGTCCCAGATAGAAAGTGGAGGCAACAGTGGGTTTCAGTAGGTTTAGACATGAAACAATCATAGTCAAGAGAAGTGACAGCACCGAGTAAACACTCAGCTGATACTCTATACCCTTGCGGTCCTTGATAATCATAAAGCCGGCGATGCACATGAATATGTTACCCACCGCTATAAACGGTAGCAGTATAAAGCCCATCGCTCTTGTGCCCTTTGTTATCATGCCTTTTTCCGAAAGTGTATCCCTCTGTATCATTTTGCATACAATAAAGGAAACAACGAAACAAAGTGCATATACCCCTGCTATGGCAAGCAGTACGTTGTTTAGTTTCAGCTGTCCGTCGCCTAGTGCGGCAAGGTCAATAGAAGTTAGTGCAAGCGCAACCGCTATACCGATACTCGCCTGCCAAGCCAGCTTGGATGTGATATTCTCAAGCGAGCTGTTTAGCTTTTTCGTTTGTATCTTCTTATGATAAAACTCTTTGTTGTTAGTGGCCTCTGCGGAGGCAGTTTTTGTAGCTACAGCCATATCGTATTACCTCCTTAATAATTCTTCATCTTGGATTTAATTCGGGGATCCAAGAAGGCGTAAAGGATATCGACAAGTAGGTTTGCTATACTGATAACCACCGCAATGTAGACAACACCTGCCATAACAACGGGGATATCCGGAATAAACTGCTTGTCAACGATATAGCTTCCCAGACCGCTTACGTTAAAGACTTTTTCAGTAACCGAGCTACCGCCCATCATACCGCCGAACTGTAGTCCGACAACTGTGATGATCGGGATCATTGCGTTACCGAGTATATGCTTTAGAACAACCTTGCTCTCGCTCAGACCCTTAGCCTTAGCGGTGAGGATATAGTCGGAACTCTTAACCTCGAGCATTGAAGAACGTGTCATACGAGCAACCGACGCACTCATACCGGTACCCAGAACTATAGCAGGCATCAAGAAACTTATCATCTCGCCCGGTACGAAAGTAGCCGGTAGCCAACCTAGGTTGATGGAGAAGTTAAGAATCAAGATAAGACCCAGCCAGAAGTTCGGTATGGATAGACCGATAAGAGCGACAAACATAAAGATGTAGTCAAACGACGAATACTGTTTAATAGCTGAAATAATACCGGCAGGTATCGCTATAGAAACAGAAACGAGTAGCGACCACATACCAAGCTGCATTGTTGTGGGGAATCTGAGTGCGATAGCTCTCGCAACATCCTCGTTACCCTGATACGAGTTACCTAGATCAAATGTGATTAGGTTCTCAAAGGTAACCCACAGACGAACAATATACGGCTCATTCAGCCCGTACACTTCGTTCCATGCTTCTATCTGCTCGTCAGTAGCCTGATCACCCAGAATGTTCTCGGCGGGCTTCATCGGAGAGAAGTACAGTATGGTGAAAACAAGGAATGTAACACCAAATACCACGAAAATCATCATAAACAGACGCTCGCACATGTACTTTATAATGGGGTTTTGATAAACGACCATTAGTAGGTACATGGGCAGTGCGAAGATTAGCGAGGCGAAGAAAAACAGCCCGTTGTCCATCAGTGAGGTGAACGCAGTCATAAGACTTAGCTCCTTAACCCCTTGAGCCTCCGCCTTTGCTGCTGTTTTGCTGTCCACTGTTTCGCCAAAGCGTTTTTCTGCCGCCTTGGTGATCTCCTCTTTCTCCTTTTCAGGTGAAAGACTTAGACCGAAGAAGGTTTGTTTGCGTTTGCTTTGAATTGTTGCATTGTTGAGAAATCCTTCGTAAAGGCCTTCTCTCTTTAGCTCGGCTTCGGTTTCTTTTCTGAGTTGCGCATAGCGGTTTGAGCCTTTTTGTGAAAAATAGCTGAGTACTGCAAACACCCAACCTATCACGCCCAGCACAAACAAGAATATACGGTATGTCTTGTTGCGATACATCTTCTCAAAAGTAGCCTTAAGCCCTTCTCGTGTTAATGACATGAACTCCCTCCTCTAATTTAATGAAATATTAACACCATCATACATAAAACGTTTGAGCGTGTCAAGGAAAAATAACGACGTCAGCCTTGCCGCTTCAAGCGGTTTTTAGCAATAATACAGCTATTTGCACAATGGTTTTTCTACATAAAACCCAATAACAGGATAGTCATACAAAAATTTTCTATTCTACTATTTCCAAAAAATGATAATCAAAATGTGATTATACACAAAAATATCCATTTACTTTTGTAGGTAATGCTTTTGATTTGTGAATAAAAACATAGTAATGTTCATTATTTAGAAACAATTTGCGCTATTTTTGTTACTTCGCAAGAAATTTCGTGTAAGTTTTATATTCGCATATAAACGACTTTATTTAATAGCACATAAACTAAAAGCAGTTAAGACTATAGATTTTTTACGTTTTTTCAATATATAGCACTATTTTTTACCTGTGTTTCCCCTTGTTTTGTGCTCGCTTGTTGTGATATACTATCTTAGTGCAAAAATTAAGTCGACGATTTTTACTATACTGAACTTTTACGCCGCACTTAACAGCGTTACATATAGTTTTTTCTCTGTAAACATCTTTATACTCTGTAAATATTTGAAACGGCGACAAAAGAATGTCCTTTTTATAGTTTATACATTATGTGACGCTGGTATGCTTGGTTTTTTCAGAGCATGGGGACGTCGCCTGTTCGTGCGTCACCTCCGTGGATGTACGCAGGGTCGCAGGGGCGGTCGGACACTCGGAGATGGCGGTGGTTGTGAGGATGTTCGTTAAGCCCGAGTGTTCGGGCGGCGGGCGACCCGACCTGCCCTGTTTCGCACGCTCCCTCTGTGGGGGGACGTTGTTTGACCCTCTATCTAACTGAAAGCGGCACGCACGCAGTGCGTGCCCTACAGATACACAACAACCCACAACCCTTACCTCCACAAAAGGTTGTGAATAAAACTAACACGGGTGACCACAGGTCGCCCGTACAGAGTTATCGAAAGGATTGATACATATGGGACTTAAACAAAACACCCTCCCCTACGGCTTTGGGGATATTAAGCGTGGTGAGCGTAACCTCATTACCGACGTTGTCGGTGTTAGGGTGGGGCATGTGACGCTGGACGACGGCGATGTCAAAACAGGTGTTACCGCCATCCTGCCCGGTGACGATCCCTTTCACAGCAAGTTTGTGGCGGCTTCGCATGTCATAAACGGCTTTGGAAAGAGTTCGGGACTGGTGCAAATTGATGAGCTTGGCTCTCTGGAAACTCCTATATTGCTGACGAACACGCTTAGTGTCGGTACTGTCAGTGAAGGGCTGGTGCGGTACATGCTTGAAGGTTATGAAGACATCGGCAGTACAACAGGCTCGGTAAACCCTGTGGTCTGCGAGTGCAACGACAGTAACCTCAACGATATTCGAGGTCTTCACGTCAAGCAGGGGCACGTATTCGAGGCTATAGCCGCCGCTTCGGAGGAGTTTACGGAGGGCGCTGTCGGCGCAGGACGTGGCATGGTCTGCTTCGGGCTTAAGGGCGGTATCGGCTCTGCGTCACGTCTGGTGGACATTGACGGCACGCAGTACACGGTGGGCGCTCTACTGCTGACCAACTTCGGAGGGCTGTCCACCTTCAGGCTGGGCGGTGACAATATAGGCACACGCATAAAGGCGAAAATCGACAGCGAAAAGCCTGACGACGAGGATAAAGGCTCTGTTATAATAGTAATAGCGACCGACGCACCGCTCACCGAACGCCAACTGGGCAGGGTCATACGCCGTGCAAATATCGGGCTGGCTCGCTTGGGCAGCTACAACGGCAACGGTAGCGGCGACGTAGTGGTGGGCTTCTCCACCGCCAACCGCATAGACCACTACCTGAAAGAACCGGAGGAGAATGTCAGACGCTTTAACGAAAACAAGATTGACCATCTTTTCCGTGCAGTGGCAGACTGTGTTGAAGAGTCGGTAGTAAGTTCTATGCTGCACGCTGTGGACACTGTCGGCAGGGGCGGCCGCCGTTTCAGGTCACTTTCGGAATTTTTGGGATAACAGCAACCTGTAGGGGAGGGGTTCTACCCCTCCCAAACGTCGCCCACCCCTCACGCTTCCTCTGTGGATTGCAGTAGGGTCGCAGGGGCGGTTGGACGCTCGGAGATGGCGGTGGCGGTGGTGATGTCGGTGGTTCCCGAGCGTTCGGGCGGCGGGCGACCCGACTTTCCCTATTCTGCACGCTACCTCTGTGGAGGGACGTTCATTGATCCTCTACTACCCGAAAACGGCACGCACGCAGTGCGTGCCCTACAGATTAACAAAACCGCTGCTCCTCTACCCTTCACCATTATCCTCCACGCTCCCTCTGCGAGAGGACGTCAATTCCCTAATTCCTAATTATATAACCCCCCTCGGAATTTTCCGTGTGGTTTACTATATACATTATAAAAAAGAAAGGTGGAAGCACTGCGTAGGCGCATATGCCCACAGTGGTGCGACTGTATTTATGAAATCTAAAAACGTTGGTATTATCGGGGGTATGGGACCGCTTGCTACGGCTGACATATTCACGAGAATAACAGAACTTACCCCTGCTAAAGGCGACAACCAGCACCTACATATATTTGTGGACTCCAACCCCAAACTCCCCAGCCGTGTTGATCACATTGAGGGCAGAGGTGTGTCACCTATAGACGGTCTGGTGCGGATGGCTACACGCCTACAGGAGTGGGGGGCTGACTTCTTAATAATGCCATGTAACACCGCCCACCACTATTATGACGACATATGTCGCAGTGTGGACATACCCTTTTTGCACATGCCCCGAATAGTGTCTCAAAAGCTGTCCGAAGCAGGAGCAAAGAAGGTAGCACTACTGGCAACCACTCCCACAACGAACATAGGAATTTACGAGAAAGAACTGGCACAGTTCGGCATTGAGCAGATACTACCCGACGAAAAACAGCAGGCGGACATCATGCACCTCATTTTTGACGGTGTTAAGTCAGGCGACTTCTCGTTCGGGCGTGAAATACTCGTAAGCGTGATAGACAGCCTTAAAAGCAGGGGCGCTGAGTACATCATACTCGGTTGCACCGAACTGCCAATAGCGGCGGCACGATACGGCCTGAGCGATCGGCTTCTGGACTCCACTCAAGTGCTTGCGGAGGAAACTGTCAGATACGCTCTGGGCGGTACCGAGGAGACAGGGGAAGACCCCCTTCTCACCACGCACAACAGCTAGAATTAATAGAGTAAAGTAAGGAAGCGCACAACGTAACGTCCTTCAAAACGGCTTTTGTTTGTGCCAAGGATTATTATGAAAAACGGTTTGTTGTTGGTTGTCAAAGGGTTTGTTATGGGCATCGCTAACCTCGTCCCCGGGGTGAGCGGTGGCACTATTGCGCTCACCCTCGGCATATACCACGAGTTTGTGCGCTCGCTCGGCAGGTTTTTCGGCGACTTTAAGCGCAGTGTCACCTTTCTACTACCTGTGGGAGCAGGGATATTGCTGTCACTGCTCACCATGAGTGGCGTTATAGAAGCGTCCTTCGCTGTCTACCCACTGTTCACCGCTATGTTCTTCAGCGGACTTGTAGCAGGCGGTATCCCCGAAATACTCGCCGAAAGCGGTAAGACCTCGTACAAGTTCTCTGACATTACAGCGTTTGCAGTGGCGCTTTTGCTGGTGTTCGGTATGGCGGCGGCTGAGGTGTTTTCGCTAAACGGCCTTAACGGCAGTACGGACGGTATAGTAGGCTTTGTGATGTTGTTTGTGGCAGGGGCACTGACCGCCGCCACTATGGTTGTCCCCGGCGTGAGCGGTTCTCTGCTACTGCTACTGCTCGGCTACTACGACACGGTAATAGCCGCCCTCTCTGACCTAGCGTCACTGCAAAACCTCCAAAGTTCGATAACGATTATGGCGGCGTTCGGACTTGGGTTACCTGTCGGTCTTGTGGGCATGTCCCGACTGATAGAACACCTGTTTAACCGCTATCGCACGACTTCCATGTCCGCCGTCAAGGGCTTTATGTTTTCATCGGTGGTGGCATTGCCGATAGTTGCGCTTAACGGCGTGACAGTGCAGTACAGCACTGTGAATATCGCCATCGCCGCTCTGCTGTTCTGCGCAGGCGGAGTGGTGGCATATCTACTGGGCAAGCAGAAATCGACTACCCCCTCCGTGGAGTAACACCCTCCCCAATCCCCAAACCACCACAACCTATGTAGGGGGTTCTACCCCTCCCGATCGTCGCCTATTTTACACGTTTCCTGCGTGAGGGAACGCAGGGTCGCAGGGGCGGTCGGACGCTCGGCGATGGCGGTTCCGGTGGGGATGATTGTGACGGCCGAGTGTTCGGGCGGCGGGCGACCCGTACGTCTTTATTTACGCTCGTCCCCTCTGTGAGTTGACATTAAATAACCCCTCTACCTCCCCACAAAACGGCACGCACACAGTGCGTGCCCTACAGATTGAAAGCAGCCCTCCCCCCACAAAAAAATCAATCAACCGCTTTTTACCCCAATAATTATCAACTATCAATTGCTAATTATTTCGAAAGGAATGATTTATATGGATATCTCAAACAAAAACAAAGACGAAAACAGAGAGCTTCCCTCCGACTACCAGATGGTATTCTTTGACTATAAAGCGATAAAAAGCTCTATGGAGAAAATGCGTCGGGACAAGGAGGAGACCTCCGCCCTAATTGAAAGCGCTGAGGAGGGGAACAGCGACGCTCAATATGAGCTCGCCCTCCTGTACCTAAATGGCGCTCAAGGGCTGGACGAGGACTATGATAAAGCTATGTACTGGTTAAGGCAGTCGGCAGACCTCGGTCACCCCGGCGCACGGTACGAAATCGCCGTCTGTTATGAAAACGGACACGGCGTCCCCGAAGACAACGAAAAAGCGGTGGAAATCTACCGTGAGCTCGCAGACGAGGGAGATGTCGCCGCAGTGTGCGCACTCGGACTTATGTACGAGCTAGGCAAAGGTGTCCCCATGGACAAGGTAGAAGCGGCACGCCTTTATGAAGAAGCGGCGCTTGAGGGGTACGCCCCGGCGCAGTGTAACCTCGGCTTTTTCTACTATCACGGCATAGGTGTCGAGGAGAATAACGAAAAAGCAGTCCACTACTACGAGCTTGCGGCACAGGATGAATATCCACGTGCTTACTACTTGCTCGGGCAGTGTTACGAATACGGTCACGGCGTCCCCAAGGACGACGAAAAAGCGGTGGAGATGTTCACCGCCGCCGCAAACTATCTCTACGCACCTGCACAGTGCGCTCTCGGTCTTATGTACGAACTCGGCTCCGGTGTTGAGAAAAACAAAGAGCGTGCGGCGGAACTCTACCTGTTCGCCGCAAAACAGGAATACCCTGCGGCTCAGTGCAACCTAGGCTTCTTGTACCTGCACGGGGTCGGCGTGGAGAAGGACGAAACGCAGGCCGTCCACTGGTTTACACAGGCGGCTGAACAAGGCTACAACAGGGCGCAAAACCTACTTGGTCAGTGTTTTGAAAACGGTGATGGCGTAGATCAGAACTACGAAAAAGCCATAGAATGCTACGAAGCGGCGGCGAAGGACGGCTACCCCTCAGCGCTATGCAACTTAGGCAACCTCTACTACCACGGCACAGGGGTGGAGGAGGATAACGAAAAAGCATATCACTACTTCACACAGGCGGCGGACAAAGGCGACGTTCGCGCCATGTTCTTTAAAGCGCAGTGCCTCAACTTCGGCTACGGGACAGAAGTAAACAAAGAGGAAGCGGTAAAGTACTATCAGATAGCCGCCGACGACGATATGGCACCTGCACAGCACTACCTCGCCATTGCCTACGAGTTCGGCACAGGGGTAGAAAAGGACATACTCATGGCGGTGGAGCTGTACAGCCGTGCCGCAGAGGACGGTTATGCTCCTGCGCAGTGCAACCTCGGTTACCTCTACTACCACGGCATAGGCGTAAACGAGGACGAAAAAAGAGCATTCTCGCTGTTTAGCATGTCCGCCGAGCAAGGTCACGCACGTGCTATCTACATGAAAGGCCAGTGCTACGACTTTGGCCACGGCACCGAGCAGGACAAGTCAAAGGCATGGGAGATGTATGAGCAAGCCTCCGCTGACAAGTACCCTCCTGCGCAGTATTCGCTTGCCTTAATGTATCACAAGGGAATAGTTGTAGAGAAGGATTTAGACAAAGCGATAGCGCTCTACACAGACGCAACCGAGGGAGAACACCCACGAGCGTTTACAGCACTCGGTGAAATCTACTACTACGGTGACGAAATCGAACACACCCCCGGGCTTGCGTTCTACTATTTAAACAAAGCCGCCGAACACGGCGACACACACGGAACATATCTGGCGGCGGAGTGTCTGGAATCAGGCACAGGCTGTGACAGAGATGTCCCGAGAGCCATAGAGCTGTACGAGAGCATAACGGACTCTTTCCCACCTGCCCTCACTTCTCTGGGGCTACTCTACGAGCGTGGCCAAGGCATCCCCATCGACATGGACAAGGCTGTAGACTACTACCGTCAAGCGGCTGACAAGGGCGAGTCGGCAGGTATGTGCAACCTAGGCTACCTCTACTACCACGGCGAAGGTGTCCCCGAGGACGACGCAGAAGCATTCCGCCTATTCACCGAGGCGGCAGAAACGGGGCGAAGCACAAGAGCGGTCTACCTTCTGGGCGTGTGCTACGAAAACGGCCACGGAACAGAGCAAAACTTTACAAAGGCAGTGGAACTGTATCGACAGGCAACAGCGGCAGACTATCCCCCTGCGCAGTGCGCTCTGGGGCTTATGTACGAACTGGGTCAAGGTGTGCAAAAGAACGCTCAAAAGGCGGTAGAGCTGTACACCATCGCCGCCGAAAACGGCTACAACACCGCCCAGTGCAACTTAGGCTACATGTACAACCACGGCCTCGGCACAAAACAAGACTACGAAGCCGCCGCCGAGTGGTACACAAAGGCCGCCCAAAACGGCAGTATACGAGCCACCAACCTCCTAGCCGAGCTATACAAAAAAGGGCAAGGTGTGAAGCGAAACCTCAAAAGAGCGGAAGAGCTATACAGGCAAGCGGCGGACCAAGGTTATCCTCCCTCAATGTATCAAATGGGAAGAATCCTTGAAAAGCGTGGCGACTTTGTAAATGCATTTGAATATTATCAACAAGCGGTAAAACGTGGCTATCACCTCGCCTACTACTCGCTTGGGGTGCTGTACTACTACGGAAAAGGTACAGAAAAGGACTACAAGCGAGCGTTTTGGCAGTTCTCGGACGGACACAGAGAAGAAGACATCCGTGCTACACATATGCTAGGCGTTTGCCACCAAACAGGTAACGGTACTTTAAAAAGTATTGACAAAGCCCTAAAGTTCTACCGCAAGGGAGCGGAACAGCACTACGCACCTGCTCAGTATTCACTGGCGAATATGTATGAGAGTGGCTCAGGCGTACCGGTAGACTATAAACTGGCGCTGATGATGTACACCGAAGCGTCCGCAAGCTACGCACCTGCCTGCTACAACCTCGGCATGATGTATTACGAGGGCAAGGGCACACCAATAGACTATGAAAAAGCGGCTGAGTACTTTAAAAAAGGTGCCGCAAAAAAGCACTCTGCCGCCACATACATGCTGGCAAAGTGCCACGACCTAGGCAGAGGTGTAAAGCAGGACAAAATGGCAGCCGGTAAACTGTACCACACCGCCAAAGAGCTCGGCTACGACATTAAAAAGGCAGAGGACACCACCCATGTCTAACAACGTCACCATTACGCTCGCCACCCCCGACCACATACCCTACATAACAGCAAACGACGCTCACATATCAGCGGAGGAACTGCGCCACTCGGTTGAGAGAGGGCGTGTCCTCGTATTGACAAAGGACAGCACCCCGGTAGGCCACCTGCGGTGGAATTTATTCTGGGACAATACCCCTTTTATGAACATGCTGAAGATAGCAGAAGCACACCGCCGAAACGGTCTTGGAAGAACGCTTGTAACCAAATGGGAATCCCTAATGAAGTCAAAAGGCTGCCCCCTCGTGATGACCTCCACCCAGTCGGACGAGGACGCACAGCACTTCTACCGCAAGCTGGGCTATGCAGACGCAGGGGTACTACTGCTAAAGGGCGAGGCGGCAGAGATATTGTTTACGAAAGAGATGTAAGAGAACTACCGGCTAATGG
>CAYJIK010000040.1:15298-17252 GCA_964370205.1 uncultured Oscillospiraceae bacterium
ATCTGCGGATACAGCACCATCTGAGGATGGTGCTGGTGAAGATGTTGGGGTTTTGGGTTGCTATTCCACTGTAGGGCATGCACTGTGTGCATGCCGCTCTCGGTTAGGTAGAGGGTCAGCGAACGTCCCCCCCACAGAGGTAGCGTGCGAAACAGGTCAGGTCGGGTCGCCCGCCGCCCGAACACTCGGGAACCACCGACACCCCCACCGCCACCGTCATCGCCGAGCGCCCTACCGCCCCTGCTCCCCTACGTTTATCCCCAGAGGTCACAAACGTAAATAAAGACGTTCGGTTCGGGCACATAATGACCGCAAAACGGGCGGATAATATCCGCCCCTACACATATTATTGTAGGTTTGTGGGGGACAAGAACGAGGGGAAAACCCCTCACCTACTAACAATCAAACGAAAGGACAACACCATGAAAAACATAATAGTCGCACAGTCAGGCGGCCCGACCGCCGCTATAAACGCCACACTCGCAGGCGTGCTCAGGCGCTGTGGAGAGATCGGCGCAGAGAATGTCTACGGCGCACTTTACGGAGTGGAAGGCCTACTTGCCGACAAGGTAGTGTCGCTGAACGACGTCTACAAGGACGAAGAAAAGCTCACCACCCTTGTCCACACACCATCCGCCTCCCTCGGCTCATGTCGCAAAAAGCTCGGGTCAGCGGACAATTCCCCCGAGGAATACAAAAAGATAGCGGAGATATTCACAAAGTACTCCATCGACACCTTCTTCTACATAGGCGGCAACGACTCGATGGACACTGTGGACAAGCTGTCCGCCTACTTTTCAGGCAAAGGTGTTAACGTCATCGGCATACCCAAAACCATCGACAACGACCTCGCCATGACCGACCACACCCCCGGCTTCGGGACAGCCTCAAAGTACGTCTGCACCTCCATCGCAGAAGTGTTCGCCGACACATCGGTCTACGACACATCGTCGGTGGTTATAGTGGAAATAATGGGACGTGACGCAGGCTGGCTGACAGCGTCGTCAGGGCTGTGCCACACACTCGGCTACAGCGCACCGCACCTCATATACATCCCCGAAATACCGTTCACCGATGAAAGCTTTATAGAGGACGTAAAAAAAGCCCTCACCGAGAGCAAAGCAGTCATCATAGCCGCCTCCGAGGGTATACGCCGCCCCGACGGCAGCTACGCAAAATCGGTAGCGTCGTCAGCGGCGGACGGTTTCGCTCATGCGGCACTGGGCGGTGTCGGCAAGTTCCTAGAGCACCTCGTCAGCACAAAATTAGGTTGCAAAGTGCGCTCAATAGAACTCTCGACACTACAGCGTGCAAGCGCCCACATAGCAAGCAAAACCGACCTCGCCGAAGCGCAGACCATCGGAGCGACGGCGGCTGACATGGCAAAGGACGGCAAAACAGGCGTCATGGCGGCTGTAAAGCGTATATCCTCCTCGCCGTACAGCGTAGAAGTAGTCCCCGTGCCCGTGTCCGAAGTCGCCAACAAAGTAAAGCACTTCCCCACCGAATGGCTACAAAACCACAAACTATCCCCCGAAGCGGTAGCCTACTTCCTCCCCCTAATCGAGGGCGAAGTAACTCCGCCCACAAAAAACGGCCTGCCTGTTCATCTACAGTTTAGAGGCTAAAGCACAACAGTGTATAATACATACCCGTAGGGGAGGGGTTTTACTCCTCCCGAACCTCGCCCATTCCGCACGCCCCCCCTCTGTGGACAGACACATGTAGGGGCGGTCCTATGTGACCGCCCGTCGCCCTCACCCCCACAGCCACCGTAGAGGAGGGGTTTTACTCCTCCCGAACCTCGCCCATTCCGCACGCCCCCCCTCTGTGGACAGACACATGTAGGGGCGGTCCTATGTGACCGCCCGTCGCCCTCACCCCCACAGCCACCGTAGAGGAGGGGTTTTACTCCTCCCGAACCTCGCCCATTCCGCACGCCCCCCCTCTGTGG
>CAYJIK010000041.1:0-4047 GCA_964370205.1 uncultured Oscillospiraceae bacterium
TATAGTATTGTCAATAGTACCAATAAGTGATAAGTGGAGGGCATTATGTATTTCCGGCGGCTGAAAGATTTACGAGAAGATAAAGACCTGAAGCAGGAGGACATCGCAAGTTTTCTTGGCATCAAGCAGAATGTTTACTCAAGATACGAGCGAGGTTTTCAAGCTATACCTATTACCCATCTGCTGAAATTGGCGGATTTTTATAGCACTTCAACCGATTACATTTTGGGTAGGACGAATATCACAGATCCTTACGAAAAAGTCTAACAACGAAAAGGGTCTGTGACGAAACCTTGTAGGGGCGGTCCTATGTGACCGCCCGAAACCGTGGTTTTTACCATTAGTTTCGGGCAAACACACAGGTTCGGCCCTACAAGTTTTGTGCATTATTACAATTTCGTCACAGCAGTTTTTATTAATTTTATAAAGGTGAATATTGACAAAGAGCTTTAGCGATAAAGATTTTTAAAGGTTTTACGGACACGGCAAGCCGTATCCCTATATTTCTCCCTTGTTGCTCTTAAAAGGGTTACCCTAGCGACACCCTATGGTATATCTTCTTGCCCTTACGGACGACTATGCCGTCTCCCTCGAACTTATCAGCAGTTATCTTCATGCCTGCGTCCTCGACCTTTACGTCGTCCACCGAGATGCCGCCTTGTTTTATCAAGCGTCTTGCTTCGCCTTTGGACGGTGCAAGCCCCGAAAGTACCAGTACTTCGAGAATGTCTATAGCGCCGTCTGTGAAGTTGTCAGAGGAAATAACAGTACTTGGCATATTTTCTGTGCCCATGTTGCCTGCGAAAATAGCTTTTGCTGTCTCAAGCGCCTTATTTGCTTCCTCTTCGCCGTGGACAAGCTTTGTAGCCTCGAAAGCAAGTATCTCTTTCGCCTTATTTAGCTCGCTACCTTCCCATTTGCTCATTTCATTAATCTCGTCAAGCGGTAGGAAGGTGAGCATCTTCAATACTTCAATAACCTTTGCGTCCTCGACATTGCGCCAGTACTGGAAGAACTCGTACGGTGAGGTGCGCTCTTTATCAAGCCAGATAGCACCCTTTTCTGTCTTGCCCATCTTAACGCCGTCAGTGTTGGTGAGCAGTGTGAAGGTCATGCCGCAGACCTCTTTTGCTTCTTTACGGCGGACAAGGTCTACACCGTGAATGATGTTTGACCACTGGTCGTCACCGCCGAGCTGAAGTGTGCAGTTGTGGTGCTTAAACTGGTGCCAGAAGTCGTAGCTCTGCATTATCATGTAGTTTAGCTCTAAGAAGGTCAACCCACTCTCAAGGCGTGATTTGTAACATTCCGCCGCCAGCATACGGTTTATCGAGAAGTGGACACCAACGTCACGCAGTAGCTCAATGTAGTTAAGTGCCATCAGCCAGTCGCCGTTCTTAAGGAACATCGCCTTATCGTCGCTCATGTCGATGTACTTGGACATCTGTGCGGCGAACTTGTCGGCATTTTCGTTAATTTCCTCGACGGTCAGCATCTTTCGCATGTCTGTCTTACCGCTGGGGTCGCCAACCATTGTGGTGCCTGTACCGAGTAGCAGTATCGGCTTGTGACCTGCCATCTGTAGGCGTTTAATCATCATCAGCACAAAGAAGTGCCCTACATGCAAGCTGTTTGCAGTAGCGTCAAAGCCCATGTAGAATGTCGTCTTTTCCTCGTTTAGCTTCTGCTTTATCAGCTCGGGGTTGGTCATCTGGGCTATTAGACCTCGTTCTTGTAGTTCTTCGAATAGTTTCATTTTTTACCTTCCTTTCAAATAAAAAAAGTCCCCTGCCCCAAAAGGAGCAGAGGACGCATTAACTGTATCAGTTAACCGTGGTACCACCTCTGTTTATCGGAAAGCTCCGACCTCAAAGCGCTATTACGCCATCCGCTATAACGGGCGTACCCGACGTCCGCTATTAGGGTGTAGTCACCGTTCACAGACGCAGCTCCGGGAGGTAATTCACTTAAAGCACTTTATCCGTTTTCACCAACCACGGACTCTCTGTAAAGCTTACCTTTAAGCTACTGTGTTCCCTTCACAGCTATTGTGTGTATTATATATAACGGCGGTGGATTTGTCAAGGTTTATTGTGTGGAGGCAGACAAATGCGCAGATAAAATCATTTCCTGTGGTGGTATACCTACTGTAATTTTATGTTTTCCTGCCGCCGGACGAAGGCGAAACCAACAACGTCTCGGCAGAAGCCGTGTCGGTGCTCTGCACCGACTAACCAAACAAGGTCAGCCCCATAAGGGCTGACCTTGTTTGGTTTTTGCCCCTTGGGCAAACGGCTTCTGCCGAGACGTTGTTGGTTCCACCTTCTACAGGTCCAAGCACCCAACCTCAGAAACCGCCAAATTCGCACAGCTTCACTTATACTGCGTTGTGCCAGATCTCCTGAATATCGTCGTTGTCCTCGAGCAGGTCAATTAGTTTCGTAAACTTAGCTGACACATCTTCGTCCGTCACCTCTACGTATGTTGACGGTATATACTGTAACTCCGACACCGATATATTGTACCCCTTACCGGTAAGCTCCTGTGTGACCGCTATAAGCGCGGTTGATTCGGTTTTTATCTCAACCATTTCGGCTGAATACGATATATCCTCCACGCCGTCAATAAGTGCATCTTCAGTGAGTTCGTCCTCAGTGAAGGTGGGGTTTTCAATATATATAACACCCTTACGCTCAAACAAAAACGATACTGAACCGCTCTGTCCGAGGTTGCCACCGTACTTGTCAAAATAGTGGCGGAGATCTCCTGCGGTGCGGTTGCGGTTGTCGGTTAGCGCTTCTACGATAACTGCGATACCGTTAGGACCGTACCCCTCGTATACAATTTCTTCGTAGTCGTTTTTGTCATTACCACCGCTCGCTTTTTTTATGATGCGGTCAATGTTGTCGTTTGGTACATTGTTCTGCTTCGCCTTGGCTATGGTGTCCTTCAGCTTCGAGTTAGAGAGTGGGTCTGCGCCGCCCTCTTTAACAGCGACAGTGAGTTCTCTGCCTATCTTAGTAAAAATCTTGGCTCGCTTTGAGTCGGTCGCTTCCTTTTTGCGTTTAATAGTGCTCCATTTAGAATGTCCGGACATATCGGTTCCTCCTATAGTCTGTTAAACGCATTATAGCACATAGCAAACCGCTTTTCAATACATGTATACACCCACCACGCATAACAGACCTCCTCTCTCCACAAAACACGTATGCACAGGTATTTACACGCATATAATTAAACACGTACAAGCACTTTCCACCACCTCCAATAGTTCAAATACTACTGAAAAATTGAAACAAAAACCAAAAACTTCGACACTAGATAGACAGGACACCTGTGCATAAAATGTTATATTGTCAAAAGATGCAAAAACTAGTCAAAATCAGGTGAATTTACCCTTTTCAAATCCACTAAATCAGTGTATAATATTGCTAAGTGCGATAATTGTCTAACAACAAGAACGAATCAAACACTTTTACATATTCGAAAGGACTTATTATAATGAGAAAAGTAGCTCTTCTTACTATGGCTTTTTTACTGATATTTACAGGGTGTACACGCACCCCCGAAACATTAGAAGGCTCTGTAGCACCGCCAATACTTCCCGAAGCGGATACATCTGCACCCGAACCGGCAGCTACCCCTGAAATCGCCCCCATTCCAAACAGCTCTACAGCTCCCCCTCGAGGTGAAACACCAAACGCCACAGACCCGCTACCGGGCGATAGCAGTGGGAGCGCTATAGCAACACCCACCCCAACGCCGACTCCTACACCGACTCCGACTCCAACTCCAACTCCGACTCCGACCCCAACGCCGACCCCGACTCCAACGCCCACGCCGCCTCCGACCCCACCGCCGACTCCACCGCCGACCCCAACTCCTACACCCTCCCCCACACCGATAATCACTACCACAACGCCAAACTACAGCACATCCGGCAGTGGCTATGTAGACAGGGAGGTATACGACCTACCTGATGAAACCGTTGGTATGTGGATATCATATCTTGAGTATTACACAATAGCTCAAAATCAGGACGTATAT
>CAYJIK010000041.1:4057-17073 GCA_964370205.1 uncultured Oscillospiraceae bacterium
ACTGCGAATGTTGAGGAAATGTTTGCTAATATGGCTGACATCGGTGTAAATACCGTCTACCTACATGTCCGCCCATTCGGTGACGCTGTGTATGAAACAGATCTTGCGCCGTGGTCACATGTCCTGTATAAAAACGATAAAATGGTCGAGGGTGTAGACCCCGGCTATGACCTACTTGAAATAATGGCAGAAGAAGCACGTCGATACGGAATGCGTGTCGAGGCTTGGATAAACCCATTCAGAATACGTGCAAGCGGCTCCACAATCGGGCTTTCGTCATCAAACCCTGCGTGGGACTATATAAACGCGGGAAGCAGAACCGTTATACAGTATGACGGCGGCATTTACTACAACCCTGCTAAGAGCGAGTCCGCTGACATACTCAGCGAGATAGTAATAGAACTACTGGAGAACTACGACATTGACGGCATTCACTTCGACGACTACTTCTACCCCACCACCGACAAAGCGTTTGACAGTGTAGAATATAACGCCTACCTAAATTCGGGCGGTTCTCTACCGCTTGAAGATTGGCGTAGGGACAATGTAAGCAAATTTGTAAGCGAAATCTACGACGCTGTAAAGTCGGTAGATGACCGCTTGACCTTCGGCATAAGCCCCGCAGGTAACATAGAATACAATTACGGCTACCAGTATGTGGACGCTGAAATGTGGTGCCAGAACGACGGCTATATCGACTATATAATGCCACAGGTCTACTTTGGCTTCCACAATGCGGCACAGCCCTTTGCTGAGAATGTCGCTGAATGGAACTCGTACACCTATGGTTCGGACACAAAGCTCATCGTCGGACTTGCCGCCTATAAAATCGGACTAGCAGACGGCGGCGGTGGCTCACAGGGTACTGTGGGCAGACATGAATGGGAAAACAATGTCGATTTGCTTGAGCGCATGGTCTATGAATCACGTGATCAGTCAGGCTATGCAGGCATAGCGCTCTACCGTTATGACAGTTTGTTTAATCCTGTAAACAGCGTGGCATGGTATGTCAGCGAGGAACTGGATAACCTGGAAAACGCAATCAATTAAAACTTTTGCTATCTGTGCTCTGTTTCAGGGCACAGATACTGCCATTTTACCCTTTGTATGCATCAGCGGGTTATGCTTTTAAAAGTTAGTGAAAAATAACTACTTTAAATAAAGAGAAGTTCAAAGAGGAAAGTATGTCAAGACGAAAAAAGAGATTTCCTATACTGGAAATATTGTTGATTGTGGGCCTAGTGACGCTAACAGTAGCGGCTGGTACACTCGCCTACATCACACGTGATAATCCACCCACTACCTCTACCCCCTCCGTAAGTGAGCCGCCAACCCTTGTTACACCTCCCCCAACCGATACGCCACCGACAACTGCTCCTGCCATGGTAGTGCGCCCCACCGACCTGCGTGCTATCTACCTTACCCCCGGTGACGATTACTCACTCACCGACAGCGAAGAGAGCATAAAAGCGGATATAAATGCGGCACTGGGCACTTTTAGCGGCTATACAATGAACGCCGTTGTTATTAACACCGTCACAGCCGATGGTAAAGTGCTTCTCCCCTCCGCAACACTTCCACAGTATGAAAGTTCATTTGACATTGTCGCTTACATAATAGATGCCGCACGTCAGTTGGGGCTTTACAGCTATGTAGTGTATCCAATCTGCGACACTGTGATAGGTGACGCACCGACAGGCATGGGCATTGTCACTGGGGACACTATAGATAAAGTGAAAGAAAGTGCTTTAAACTTCACGTCACTTTACTCGCCCACAGGGGTGATGCTTGATGGTTATTATCACCTTCAAAATGAATATAGCTACACCGAGTATCTGGGTAACGGTGGCGCAATGGGCTTTGAAAGCTATACCGCTACACTGTCCCACGCTGTTTTTGAAGCGGCTTCAACTACACTTCGTCAGGGAAATCCCTCGCTGCATGTGGGCATGGTGACCGAATCGGTGTGGGCGAATGATACAGACAACGAAAGTGGCTCTGCAACGTCAGCGGAGTTTAGCACGTTGTACACGGGCAACAGCGACAATGTTAAATTCTTGGAATATGGCTTTGCTGACTTTGTGGCTGTCAAGGCGTTCGGAGCAATAACAGATACCGTTATACCATACACCGAAGTGGTTTCATGGTGGGCGGACGCCGCCGCAAACTATAGCGCTCAGCTGTATGTCATACACGCCGCCGACAAGGTCGCCACAAGCGAAGATGGTTGGAGTGAATATGACCAGCTCCCCAGACAGCTTATCGAGAGCCAAAATCTAAGTAGCTTTAGCGGTAGTATGTACAACTCCTTCAGTAACATCGAGGCGAACCCTAAGGACTTCGCCACAATGCTGACAAAGTACTACAACGGCGAGCTAAACCCCGAGCATGTCAGCACCGACCTTGATGTCACAAAACCCGAAAGCAGGACATTCCAAACCTACGAGCCGACGGTGACGTTTTCGGGAGCGTCCGACCCGAACCTTGATGTTATGATAAACAACACCACCGTAACAACGGACGAAAACGGCTACTTCACCACCACGCTTCAGCTTGACCCGTCCATAAACACGTTTGACATTGTCCACAAGGGCAGTACCATAACGTATACGATAACCAGAATCGTGCAGGTTGTGCGTGAGGTTTCGCCGACAGGTACGCTGAATATCGAGGGTGGGACAGAACTTACAATCACCGCCACTGCCTACGAGGATTCCGATGTATACGCAACACTCGGCGACAGGCAGATAGAACTCTACATGCTGGACACGGAAAGTGACGAACTTGCAAACAATTCCAGTTATCGCCGTTACGAGGGTGTATTCACCATGCCGGAGCCTACCTTGGTAGTGCAAGACCTCGGCAATATAGAGGTTCACGGCGAGTGGAGCGGCTTTGAGGACAGCATGGAAGGCGCAAACGTGCAAATTAACGCACGTCCAAAGGTCTCCGAAGGCACACCGATAATGATTACAGCGGACAGTGCCGCCACCTACCCCACCAACGTACTAAACCAGTACGGCAGTCCTGATTATTTGCCCCTACCCTACGGCGCAGTGGACTACATTGTCAGCAACAAACTGACCTACAGTTCAACACAGTCAAACGGTAGCGTTATAACGTATCATTACTACAATCTTGAATCAGGTGTGCGTGTAAACGCTGACGACATTACCACCATCCCTGACAGTCAGGCGGTGGGCTACAACGAAATCACCGATTACGACGTATACTCAGACAGTAGATACACCACTGTAGTCGTCTACACCGAACAACCGGTGTCCTACTCAGCTAAATACGATACCGACAGTTTTAGCATAGACTTCAACTTCACTTCCTCCGCACCAACTTCAAAGAGCACCCCAAATAACGAGATGTTCAGCTCGGTAAGTTGGGCAGGGACTACACTTCACCTTGACCTGCTTGATAGCGGTAGATTTATCGGTTATGACGCACATTACGCTGATGACGGCAGTCTTGTGCTACGCTTTAACAATCCACCGTCCGACGTAAGCGAAGCCACAATAGTCATAGACCCCGGTCACGGCGTAGGCGACCCCGGAGCGCTCGGCTTTATCTCCGCCTACCCTGAACGTTGGATTAACTGGAACGTTGCCAACAAGTTTGCAAACGAGCTCAGAAACATGGGCGCAGAGGTTATAGTCCTAAACACAAACGCTTACCAGTATACCCTTGACCAGCGTGTCGAGATGGCAAACGACTATGACCCACACCTGTTTATTAGCATCCACTCAAATTCGGCGACCTACTCCGGCCCTGTCGGAACTGAGGCGTACTACTACAATCCGTGGTCAAACTACCTGGCACGACTTGCATCATGGAGCACAGCAAGCGCTCTGAGCACGGTGGATAGGGGTGGTAAGTTCGGGAACTATATTATCACAAAGAGTTCGGAATATCCATCAATACTTCTTGAAATGGGCTTTGTCTGCACCGAGAGCGAATACAGCAAACTGATAAGCGACAGCTACCAAAACGCAATAGCCCGAAACCTTGCAGACACAGTGGAAACATTCTTCGAGAACATTTACTAACAAAGAGTAAGGACAATAGTCTATGAGTAAAACCACCCCAAACGAAAATGTAAAAACACCTCTCAGCACAGTAACCATCAACCGTATAAAGTGCCGTGGCTGTGGCGTTTGCCTGAAAAAATGCCCTGTAGGGGCCGTAACGGGAAAGCCACGTCGCCCCCACACCATCAATGATGAGCTCTGCACCTCGTGTCTAACCTGTGTTCCGCTTTGTGTGTTTGAGGCAATTTTAGTGGGTGAGCAGGCAGAATAGTAGCTATATTAGCAAATAGTACTAGCAAAGTAATTTAACAAGAATCTTTAAATGAGGGTGGATTACTTATCCACCCTCATTCTTCGTCTACCTTTACGACACAAACCTGTAATGATAGAGTATTAAGAAAGAGCGGTCACACATGTGACCGCTCCCCTTCTATATAACGGATAAATATTAAAGTAGTGTTTACGCCTTAGTATACCTTCTTCTTAGCCTTAATCCTTCTGAATATCAAGAACGCACACAGTAGCACAGCTATCAGAAGTACTACAGGCACAATCCAGAAGTTAAACTCGCTATCCTCTGTGAGTAGTTCCTGCCAAGCTGTGTCCATCGCTACATTCAGTTCGTCAGAAAGTAGGTTGAACGCTTCGGAATTGTCTAGCACCGACTGTGGAGGGTATACAACTTCATTGGAGGTGATTTCCTCATCCAACAGCTCGAACGCACGCACGTTAGGGGTTGCATATCCGATATACTCGGCATTAGCAGCACCAACGATAGGCTCAAGTATGAAGTTAATGTACATTTCCGCCGCTTCCTTCTGCTGAGCGTCGGCAGGGATACACATAGAGTCAATGAACAGGTTTGTACCCTCTCTGGGGTAGACAGCCGCAAGGTCAGGGTTATCTTCCATCATAATGATACCGTCACCTGCATAGTAAGGGCCTACAACCGCTTCACCGGACTGTAGCTTGTCAAAGATTTCATCCATAACATAACCCTGCAGTACAGGCTTCTGTGTCTTTAGTTCTGCCAGTGCCGCATCTATATCAGCAGTAGAGGTGGGGTTTATAGGCATACCCAGCTTCTTAAGCGCTATACCAAACGCATCTCTGGGGTTATTGAACATCAGTATGTTACCTGCGTATGTTTCATTCCACAGGAATTCCCATGTTTCAACGTCTGTGCCCTCTTCAACCAGTGTAGTGTTGTAAATAAGCACAACAGTACCCCAAGTGTACGGCACAGAGTAGGTGTTCTCCGGGTCGAAGTCCTTGAACAGATGATTCACGTCAAGGTTACCGAAGTTCGGAATGTTTGCCTTGTCAATAGGGTGTAGCATATCCTCAGCCGCCATACGAGCTATCATGTAGTCGGACGGTATGATGATGTCATAGCTGACACCGCCGCTCTTTAGTTTAGAGTACATCTCCTCGTTAGACTGATAGGTGGTGTACACCACTTCTATCCCTGTCAGTTCCTCAAATGCGGCGTTTATGTCAAGGGTATCGTCTTCACCGTCAGACATATTCTCACCCCAGTTAAACACGTTAATGCTTATACCTTGATCCTTAAATCTACCGTAGTAGTCGGCATCAAGATCAGCAAGAAACGAGGTGTCCGCACCAAACGAAGTGGGCATCATGCTAACCAGCATAAAGGCAACCAAAAACAAACTTACGATTTTTTTCACTTATCATTCCTCCAAAAATTATGTTTCTATTTTATTTTAGCTTTACAGCTATATAACAACTTTTTGCTTCTCTTTTTTTATCTGTAGATAGTTTGACACTATCAGCGCTCCCATAACCACCAAGAAAAGCAGAGTAGACAGTGCATTTATTTCAGGGGACACCTTCTTCTTAACCATAGAGTATATCTCAAGTGGCAAGGTTTGAAACTGTGGACCACTAACAAAGAAACTGATAACAAAGTCATCGAGCGAAAAGGTGAACGCCATCAGAAATCCGGATACTACCCCGGGGATGATTTCATGTATAACCACTTTAAAGAAGGCAGATACAGGCGAACATCCAAGGTCTAGCGCCGCTTCGTATAGATTTTTGTCCATCTGCCTTAGCTTTGGTAGCACATTCATTATGACATACGGTATACAGAAGCTGATGTGTGCAAGTAGCAGTGTCAAAAAACCAAACTCGAACTTTATGTTGTCGTCAATACTGACAAGCAGTTGACGTACAAACACAAACAGCAGAGAAAGCGAAACACCTGTGACAATCTCAGGGTTTACGATGGGCATGTAAGTAATGTTAATAACAAGCCCCTTCGTTATTTTACCGAGATTATTTATACCCACCGCCGCCATTGTCCCCACAATAGTGGAAATAACAGCCGCCAAAAACGCTATTAAAAGCGTGTTTAGAAATGCGGTTATGATGGTTTCGTTCTGGAAAAGGCGAACATACCAGTCAAAGGTGAACCCTGTCCAGTTTGATCGTGACTTAGACTCGTTAAACGAGAACGCCATCAACACAAAAATCGGCACATAAAAGAACGCCATTATAAGCCAAAAGTAAACCGAGGACAGCTTTTTCATATAAGCATCTCCTCTCTACCTTCATCAAACTGGTTTAGCATACTCATACATAGCAGTATAAGTATCATCATCCCCAGTGAGATCGCCGCCCCAAGGTTGGGGTTGTAGGCGTTTCCGTAGAACTGTAGTTGTATAACGTCACCGATCAGTAGGTTTGTACCTCCGCCTAACAGTTGTGATATGGCGAATGTACTAACGGACGGCACAAAAACCAGTGTTATGCCACTCATAATGCCGGGCACCGATATCGGTAGTATAATCTTTGAGAACACGTTGTAACCGTTAGCCCCCAAATCTTGACCTGCATGTATCAGTTTTTCGTCTATCTTAGACAGTATGGAGTAAAGCGGTAGTATCATAAATGGTAGGTAGTTATAGACCATACCGAGTATAACAGCACCGTCAGTGTTAATCATCCTAAACGGCCCTATCCCGAATACACCGAGCAGCTTGTTTATAAGCCCTGTGTTTTCAAGCAGTGTCATCCACGCATATGTCCTCAGTAGAAAGTTCATCCACATCGGTAGCATTACAAGCATTATTGCCATTCTCTGACGCCTTGCATTCAGGCGTGAAATTATGTAGGACAGAGGATAGGCAAGTATTAAGCATATCACGGTTGCTACTGCCGCCATCCAAATAGAGCGGAATATAACAGCTGTGTATGTGGACACGTTAGATAGGTTTGCCATTGTAAAGCCACCGTCTTTGTCGGTGAACGCCATATACGCCACCAAGCCCATCGGCAATACGGTAAACAACATCATCCAAATGATGTACGGGAGGGCGACTACTCTGCTTTTCAATCTTCCTCCCCCATTCTGTCCATGATATGGATAGCCTCGGGGGCGATGTTCATACCCACGTATGCACCAACTTCGTGCGAAGCAGTCGAGTGGATAATCCAATGGTGTCCGCTACCTTCGATAATCATCTCATAGTGCACGCCCTTAAAGGTCAGCTGTTTTACCACTCCGTTGAGCATGGCGTTTTCAGCATCACACACTTCGATGTCTTCTGGTCGTACCACTACATCTACAGGTTGATCCTTGTCAAAACCGATGTCCACGCAGTCAAAGCTGTTTCCGGCGAACTCTATCTTAAAGTCCTCCCTCATGATGCCCTCTACAATGTTGCTCTCCCCTATAAAGTCCGCTACGAATGCGTTTATAGGCTCGTTGTAGATGTCCTGCGGTGTACCGATTTGCAGTATCTCGCCGTCCTTCATTACCACAACCCTGTCTGACATAGTCAGCGCCTCCTCCTGGTCGTGGGTGACGAAAACGAACGTTATGTCCGTCTCCTGTTGAATACGCTTGAGCTCAATCTGCATCTCTTTCCTGAGCTTCAAATCAAGTGCGCCGAGCGGCTCGTCAAGTAGTAGTACTTTCGGATGGTTTACAAGCGCTCTGGCTATTGCAACACGCTGTTGCTGTCCGCCGGACAGTTGGTTTATATCTCTCGCTTCATAGCCCTTTAGGCCGACAAGCTCGAGCATGTCCTTTACCATCACACGGCGTTGCGGCTCCGGCATTTTCTTTAGCTTAAGCCCAAACTCCACATTCTCAAACACGTTAAGATGTGGGAAAAGAGCGTAACGCTGAAAGACAGTATTCACAGGCCGCTTGTAGGCGGGGAGGTCGTTTATCCTCTGCCCACCAAAAAAAACATCACCTTCTGTTGTTTGGGAAAAACCACCGATTATCCTAAGCGTAGTGGTCTTCCCACACCCTGACGGGCCAAGAAGTGTGATAAATTCTTTGTCACGAATGTCAAGGTCTATATTCTTGAGTACTTTCACTCCGTCATATTCCACTGCGACATTACGCAACGAGATTAAGTTTTCACTCATATGCATCCCCCTTTGCGGAATTAGTAGCGTGAAACAGTTCTCCAAAAGCATACTACCGTTTGCTTTTTAAGCCTACTGCTTCTACGTAACCCACAGCCCTTTTAATGTCGCACTACCCGCAAAAGGTTTTTTCGGAGGGAGGCCCTTCCTAGACGACACATACGACGCTGTGATTGTAATATTAGATGCTAATATCATGAATAACTATATCATAAATAAAAAAAATGTCAATATTTTAGACATTAAAACTTAAAGTTTTTCCGTTGTTTTTGCCTTGAAATTTTATTAGTTTTTTCAACGTTTTTGTACTATTTGCTATCAAACAGGAAAAATACCACTTCGTTTACACAAAAAGTACACTTTTCATTAACAATAAAAACTATTGATTATATAGTTAAATCGGGTTATACTGGGCTTATAATAGCCTATGCTATCCGAACACGTTTTCTGTAAAAGACGAGAACTTGCTGGTATCACCACATCTAGTTGTAATACAACAAAATTATTCCACGGTTTCCCCTTGTTAAAAAGCTTTGCTCATTCACAGTAAGCGTGCAACCTCACACGGTTTGATTAAAGCGATTGTTGATGACATCACTTTGCATTGCTGCAATTGCGTTTGAGGTGGCTCGGCTTGTTTTCGGATGATAGGTAGTGAAGTTCAGTTGTGCTTTAGTTATTTTGAGAAAGGATTGATGTAAATGAAAAAGACGATATATCTCGCAGGGGGTTGTTTTTGGGGTACACAGAAGTATCTTAAGTTGGTGAACGGTGTGCTTGAAACTGAAACAGGCTTTGCTAACGGCAAGCGAGACGAAGTGAGTTACAAGGAGGTTTGCTCGGAGGATACAGGGGCGGCGGAGACTGTCAAGGTTGTGTATGACAGCGATATGATAACCCTCCCCTTCCTGTTTGACCTGTTTTTCAGGACAATTGACCCCACTTCACTCAATAAGCAGGGCGGAGATGTCGGTGAGCAGTACCGCACAGGGATATACTACACCGACGAAGCGGACAGAGACGTGATACAAGCGTCCCTCGACAAGCTCCAGCAGGACTACGCTGAGCCTGTAGTGATTGAAAACCTACCGCTCACCATGTACTGCGCCGCTGAGGATTACCACCAAGATTACCTAGACAAAAAACCGGACGGCTACTGCCATATCTCCTTTGACCTTTACGATGCTGTAGAAGGTGCAATTGACATGAATGCACCGAGGTATAAAAAGTAGCCTTGTGGCTTTGATTTTGAGTGTTACACACTCAGTAGCATGAGCCACCCATTTTTTGAAAAAGTACGACCTGTCGCAGATAGTAACTGTCGACAGGTCGTTTTTTTGCGGATATTATCCTAAGCGTTATACTCTTCCCACAGTGTGTTTACAAGCTCTTCCACAGTTACTATTTTGTCCACCATATGAGCGTTTTCACCACAGAAGACGAAACCATCCTCTATTTTACCTTTGCAAGCGTTAGCAAGTGCTGTTGAGATACAGTAGGGTGCGGCTTCCTCTTTGCAGGTGCTTAGGCAGTGGAACGGACAGGCTTTAGGGGTTGTAAGCCCCTGTTTGACACGCTCAATAAAGTCGCCCTTTATCGCTCTTCCCGGTAGGCCTACAGGGCTTTTTATTATGGTTATGTCGTCATGATTACAGTTTACATACGCTTCTTTAAAAGCTTTACCGGCGTCACATTCTTCTGTCGCCACAAAACGTGTCCCCATCTGGACAGCCGCCACACCTTTTTCCAGTATACGCTTTATGTCTTTACCTGTAAAAACCCCACCCCCCGCAATCAGTGGAATGGAGCGCCCATGTTTTTCTTCAAGCTCTTTTAACGTTTCCATACAGCTGTCCACTAAATTATCAAGTGAGAATTCCTCTTTGTATATGTCCTCCTCTTTAAAACCGAGATGTCCACCTGCCATAGGCCCTTCCAGCACAAACGCATCGGGGACGTAGTTATACTTACTCACCCACTGCTTTGTCATTACCGTTATTGCCTTAGCAGACGAAATTATCGGCACTAGCTTTGTTTTTACAGTGTCACCTTTGCCCTGCTTGGACAAATCTTCTTTGACCTTAGCAAGTATCTCGGGGAGCTTAAGCGGCAGTCCTGCGCCTGCAAATATAATGTCAATACCCGAGGTTATAGAAGTGTGAACGAGGTTCTCAAAGTTACGCAGTGCCATCATGATGTTTACACCAAGGACACCGTCCGTTGCTTTCCTGGCACGCACTATCTCGTCCTCAAGTGCCACACAGTCTATATTCGGCTCGGAAGCCTTGTATTTCGGGTCTAACAGCCAAAGCCCTGCAGCGGATATGACACCTACGCCACCCTGTCCTGCTACTGCTGAGGCAAGCTTAGCCCCTGATATCCCAACCCCCATGCCACCTTGTACTATTGGCAGTTTTATGTTTAAATCTCCTATGGAAAAGCCTTTCATTACACCCTCCTGAGTTGCGTTTAAGCCCGATAACGTGGAGTCAACATAAGTCTTCCTCCACCGCGTCACAAGTGTTCATATTACAGAAAACAGCTTTAAGCTTCGGGGTACTGTCTGCTTGATGTACATCAACGGTGCGCATTATGCGGTTTTAAAGCAAATCGTTAGTATTTTTAATTAGTTTGACTAACTAATTATACCACAAAAAAACGATTTTGTCAATAGAGTGCGAGGTTGGAAGTGGTGAAAGTGGAATTGCATTAAAGATCGCCCCAATTCAACACAGTATTCCATCACGTTCCGCTTTTCTTTGTTCATCATTCTTTTTAGCGTATAAACTACACCTAAGGGCTGTTTAAGTTGAGAGGAGCAGATTCTACTCCTCCACCTCGCTCCATCCCTTACTGCGCTCAACTGCCCTGCGCCAACCACGTACCAGTTTTTCACGCTTCGAACTCTCCATTGTTGGTGTGAAGACAGTATCGCATTTCCAGAGTTTACTAAGTTCGTCTGTGTCGCTCCAGAAGCCTGTCGCAAGGCCTGCCAGGTATGCGGCACCCAGAGCTGTCGTTTCTCGCACTACAGGGCGCATGAGCTGCTTGTCCAGTATATCGGACTGGAACTGCATCAGGAAATTATCTCGGCTTGCTCCACCGTCCACCCTGAGGTCGGAGAGTGAAAAACCAATGTCCTTCTCTATCGCCTCCACCAGTTCCAAACTCTGGTACGCTATCGCCTCCTGTGCGGCCCGTATGATGTGTTCACGGCGTGTACCTCTTGTTATACCTAATATGCTCCCTCGGGCATACATGTCCCAGTGCGGAGCACCCAGTCCTGTGAACGCAGGGACAATATAAACGCCTCCTGTGTCCTCCACCTTGCTTGCATAGTACTCCGCATCTCGGCTCTCGACGATCAGCCGCAGTTCGTCCCTAATCCACTGTATAACAGCGCCACCGACAAAGATGCTCCCTTCTAACGCATACTGCACCTTGCCGTCCAGGCCAATTGCGATGGTGGTGAGCAGTCCGTTACCGCTTTTATACGGCTTGTCCCCTGTGTTAATTAGAAGAAAACACCCTGTTCCGTAAGTGTTCTTACCCTCACCTTTGTTAAAGCAGGTTTGCCCAAACAGTGCCGCTTGTTGGTCTCCTGCCATACCTGCTATCGGTATGCGTGTACCCTCAATGGTGGTGTGTGCGTATACTTCGCTACTACTGCGCACGTCAGGCAGTATTTCCGTGGGAATATCAAGCGCTTTTAGAAGCGTTTCATCCCAACACAGCCCATTTATGTCGTAAAGCATTGTGCGTGCAGCGTTTGTATAGTCGGTCACATGCGTCTCTCCCCCACTAAGACGCCAGACGAGCCAACTGTCAACCGTACCGAATAACAGTTCACCTTTTTCAGCACGCTCCCTAGCGCCGTCTACGTTGTCCAGTATCCACTTTATCTTGGTAGCGGAGAAGTAAGCGTCAGGGACAAGGCCTGTTGCAGTTCTGATATGCTCACTAAGTCCGTCGTCTATCAGCTGTTCGACTATGTCCGCTGTCCTACGGCACTGCCAGACTATGGCGTTGTATATTGGACGACCTGTGGATTTATCCCAAATGATGGTGGTTTCTCGTTGGTTGGTGATGCCGATTGCGGAGATGTCAGACGGCGACACGCCACTCTTTGCTATCACCTCTATCATAACACTGTATTGCGACGAGTATATCTCCATCGGGTCATGCTCCACCCAACCCTCCTTGGGGTAAAACTGCGTCAGCTCCTTTTGGGCAATAGCGACGGTGTTTTGCGCCCTGTCAAACAGTATCGCTCGAGAACCTGTAGTGCCTTGGTCGAGGGCAAGTATATATTTTTTCATGGTGTATGTCCTTTCTGTGGGGTATAGATATTATGGTATGGTTAATCGCTTTTACTCAATAGGGTGCAAGAAGATACTATTATAATATTGAATTTGTCAGTGTAAAAATTGTAACACCGCAAAATGCCTCTGTCAAGAAAGCTTTTATATAAGAATAGCACAAAAAAATCGCCTCCACGACTATTGCCGTGAAAGCGATTGGTGGACGATAACGGACTTGAACCGCTGACCCTTCGCACGTCAAGCGAATGCT
>CAYJIK010000042.1:0-17039 GCA_964370205.1 uncultured Oscillospiraceae bacterium
GCTTGTGATCCGATTCGAACGGACGACCTGCTCATTACGAATGAGCTGCACTGCCGGCTGTGCTACACAAGCGTTTAGTTGTGTGGATATTATACAACAGCTGTTGTGGGCTGTCAAGATTGTGGTTTAGGGGGGAAGAATTGAGGTTGTTTATAACTCTGTTCAAGGTTACCCGGGGCGTTTTCTTATGTGCGGTTAGGGGGTGGGCGTTTTAGGGTTGTAGAGTGGACTTGTTTTTTTCTTGACTTTTGGGGGCGAGTTTTATTCCGAATGCAAAAACCTGCCGACTTTGAACTGTCGACAGGCTTGTTAATGGCGTGGTTTTTTGAAAAAATATGCTCTGAATCTCAGCTCATACACTCGTATAAAGTTGCTCACAGCGCTATCACAAAAAAACATTATAATTATACCTGCTATCAAAAATAGTGGCAGAATGTACTGTTCCGAAACACCTGCGGGAAGGTCGGCTATGAGCGTTTCCAGTCCATATAGCCACACCTGCAAAAAGTATGCTATCGCTGATATAACAGCAAACAGCACAGCTTTTAGTGCGGTGGCGACACGCTTGTGGACTCTTTTCTCCGCTAAAACTTTTATTATGGGATAGTATCCGAAGAAAATTGCGAAAGATAAAGCGGCAATTCGGTCGGGCGCTACTATAATGGACAGTATCGCTGTCGACAAATAGACGGTGAGCGCTGTGCCGTACCCATATTCGAGCACTATCGGAATGATGATAACGCCACACAAAAACGGTATGGCGAACGACGCAAAAGGTATAACGCCGCTCAAAAACATAACTGTCACAATAAGGGCGGACACTACACCGCCCACGGCAACTCGTCTCGTTCTCTCCCTCATTAGCAACAGCACCCAAAGCCGTTACCGCATAGACAGTCCAGACATATCAGTGTGGTACAGATGTCGCAGGTGCTACAGGAGGAACAGGAGGAGCGACCTTGCGAAGCATTCCCGGAGCGTGCATTCATCATGCGATTTAGTACACCTCTGTACTCGACGTTATTCGGGTCCATCTGCACCGCACGGTGAAAGCAGTTCATAGCGTCCTCAAGCCAGCCTCTTTTGTAGTAGACGCTCCCTTTTAAGAAGTGCCACTCAGCGTCACGCATGGAGGTGGGCACGCCGTTTAGTATCTCCTCGGCGTGGGATATTCGTCCCTCTGTTACCATGCGGCGCACATCAGAGAACTGTCCGCCTGTGTAACCACCGTAACTTTGATAGTTAAAGCCGCCTGTGCCGGTCGAGGAGGACGTGTGTGAACCGCCGGTGTTGGCGTTTCTGATGGCGTCATACGCTTCGTTTATCTCTTTCATCTTTTCGTCGGCAAGCTCGGAAAGTGGGTTGTTCTGATAGTTGTCGGGGTGGTATTTTCGGACAAGCTTTCGGTATGCGTCCTTCACTTCTTGTTCTGAAGCTCCCGGCGATACACCCAAAACCTGATAAGGATCATTCATACTCGGTCATTCCTTTCTGTGCTTTGCGAATGTGTAATGTATTTCTAAGGTTTAAGCTTTACTGTTCCAATGTGTTCGACGAGTGTTTTTCGCCGTTTCTTATCAAGTTAAATGTGTTTTCCAGTCCCAAATATACTATGTTGTCGGTAATTTCTTTAAAATAGTGTAAATTCAGCAGTGAGTATGCCTCCTGCGCTTCAAATATTGTATGATAAAATGCCTGCTCTATTCTTTCAGGCTCCAAACCGATAAGCGGATTAAAGTTTCCGCTTTTAATATCGCTCTCCCTGTCGTCGAGGGCGTCGCAGAGGTAGACGTATCTCCCAAGCATGTACCCAAACCGCTCTGCGTCCTCCCTTTGCGGTGAGTTTTTGCACGCTACAGCCAGTATTTGACCAAGCGCCTGTGCTGTCGGATGGCAAGCTCTATCAAGCGAAGGGTTGTCAGCTTCGAGTGCATACTGTTCGTTCATAGCGACACGCACCGCTTCGCTGACCTCGGGGAGTCTCTCTGACGCTGTTTTAAAAGAAGGCTTTGTAGCGCTCTGCAACAGCCTACTTTTAAGCGAAGCAGAACTACTGCTGTCCGCTATATCATCTGCATATTTGTAGTGGAACATGATAGCAGCACTGTCCGCCGCAAAGTCAAGGGGATGGTCGCTTACAAGGTGCGGTATCTTTTTAAACGGCTTATAGGGACACCGAAGATGGGTAAAGGTCGGCTGTGACTGCTCAAGTGACTGCACTAGCATTACGAGGAACGTAAAGTCATAGTTTAAAAAAAAGCGAGCAAACACGCCCCATTTCTCGGACAGTTTATTGCAAAATCCACAGTACACCGCCTTGTAGGTATTCAGCTCCGAAACTTTCAGTTCCGCTATAAGCGGTCTGACATAACCAAACAAACACGTCCCCCCTATCAACAGTATTTTACATCATTCGGTGACGTTAATAGTTAATAATCTGTAAAATTTACTTGTAATTAATCATTTACTTTTGGAAGTGCCAAAAAAACAACTTCGTGAAGCAGTATATTATGACTGGAAATGCACTTAATATCCACGTGAAGATGAAAGCCTAATTGAAATGGATTTTCAAAAGATACGTTATGGTTTAAAAGAACAATCCCCCATACTTTTAAACACAAAACCATCAAAAACATATTCGGAAACAAATATATCGTCAATTGCCGCACGTATTTATTAAAAAAATGTTACATTTTCTTTTTTGTCTGTTTTTTATGGGAAAAATATTGTATAATCACTTTAACGGAGGTGTTTGACATTTTAAGCTACAAAGACATCACAAACAACGAAGTAATAAGGGCATATATTACAAACGCAGACCTAGTGCTGGAAGCCATGGGGTATACCGAGCATTCTTTTGCTCACACAGGACGGACAGCGGCGGTGGCGTATGACATACTCACAAGGCTGGGCTACCCTGAGCGCACTGCGGTATTAGGGCAGATCGCCGCCCATATGCATGACATCGGAAATGGTATAAACCGTGTAAACCACGCCCATTCAGGCGGGATTATGGCGTTTAAGATTTTAACTGACCTTGGTATGGACCCTTCAGAAATCGGTGTGGTGGTATCCGCTATTGGGCATCACGATGAGCATACAGCCGCTGCGGTTAACGAAGTTGCGGCGGCACTTATACTTGCGGACAAGAGCGATGTCCGTCGTTCCAGGGTGAGAAACCGCAATCGAAACAACTTTGACATTCACGACCGTGTAAACTACTCGGTGGAAAAGTCATCTCTCGTCCTTGATAAAGAGGAGCAGACCATCACGCTTTCACTCACTATTGACACGGAAATTTGCGCAGTGGTGGACTACTTTGAGATATTCCTTGACAGAATGCTTCTCTGCCGTAAGGCGGCGGACTATCTGGGACTCTCCTTTAAACTGCTAATAAACGACATCAGCCTACTTTAACAGTACCGAAGGGAATATAAGTTTAAAAACAACAATAGAAAGGAAACGCACGGACGAGACCATGCCATTTTGTAATGGTTTTGTGAACGTCAGTGCATGGTCATTTATATGCGTATCGCCCCTTCTATATTATCTGCTGACTTCGGGAGACTTGCCGAAGAGATACAAGCCGTAAAACAAGCAGGAGCTGACATGCTCCACATCGACGTTATGGACGGCGTTTTTGTTCCGAACATATCACTTGGTCTGCCTGTGATTAAATCAATTCGCAGTAAGAGTGACATGATATTTGATGTCCACCTCATGATAGTACGCCCTGACCTTTATGTATCGGAATTTGCAAAGGTGGGAGCGGATATCATCTCATTTCACGTAGAATGTGAAGCAGACACCAAAAAGACGATAGAGCTCATAAAAGAAAGTGGTGTAAAGGCTGCTATTGCTATAAGCCCGGATACGCCTGCGAAGGACATCTTTCCATACCTCTCGATGCTTGATATGGTGCTGGTTATGACTGTAAAGCCGGGATTTGGTGGTCAGAGCTTTACCGAGTCGCAGTGTGACGTTATCCGTGATGTTAAGGCGGAGCTTGCACGTATAGGTAGAGATATCCCCATACAGGTGGATGGTGGTATCACAAAGGAAACTGCACCTATCGCCGTATCGGCAGGGGCGGATATACTGGTTGCAGGGAGTGCCGTGTTTGGTAAAGATGACTACAAAAAAGCTATAGACGATATTCGGCTCTCCTGTTAGGCGGTGGGCAGATGAATATGGGTTTATTCCGAAACAACGGCATATATCTTGAACAAAACAAGCGCCCTGCCATAGACAGGGATATACGCTCACTTAAGGAAGAAGGCGAAGAAAGTACTGCAGAAAAGCGCAGTAACCCCTCCCTTCTAGCGCCACACGAGATTGTCATAATCGCAAAGGAAGCGAATGTGGTGGACGAAACGGACGGGCTTTACTTGTGGGACAAGCTCACTAACGCAGTCGAGGAAGGAATCACCACAATAGTAGTGGACGCAATGGACGACGAGCCGTACATTTCCAGTCAGGTTATACTGTTAATGCGCCGTCCCGAGGAGCTTGCGGAAGGTATAGGGCTGGCCGCACGAGCAATAGGCACAACAGATGTAAAAATAGAAGTGTACCGCAATTTGCTTGATGACGATATAAAACTGCCCAGAAAACTCGGTAGCATTAAGGTTGAGCGTGTGGGTGGACGTTACCCAGCGGAGTTTAGCGACAAGCGTCAGCATAAACGCGGAAAGGTTCTCACCATTGGTGCTTGCGCCCTTATGCATCTGCGTGAGGCTGTCTACAACAATACGCCGCATGACAGTTGCTACGTAACTGTAGCCGGTGACTGCATCTCAAATCCCGGGAACTACATTATACCTGTAGGGATGATGGTAGCAGATATATTGCAAAAAGTGGGGACAATCAGCGACCCAAAAAGGCTTGTTGTAGGCGGCTCTATGACAGGGGTTGCCATATGGGAGCAGAGCGACGTTAAAATTTCGCATACCACACGGGCTATACTCGCCTTTTCCACAACCTTCACAGAGAAAAAAACAGGTTGTATCGGATGTGGGCGTTGTGTCCACGCCTGCCCAAAGGGACTTTCCCCCTACTACATCTACAAGCTCAGCAAGGGACGTTTAAAGCACAGGTTAAAGACAACCGATGTCCAGCTGTGTGACGGTTGTGGTAGCTGTAGTTACGTTTGCCCTGCAAAGCTTGAGCTTGCGCACATATGTAGAAGTATTAACCGTAGTATAAACTACGCACAAAAAAATCTGGACTAGCTACAAATTCATAACTTCTTGCAGTCTTGTCCGCAGATAAGACGTTCACTAATATTTCGTGGAGGTACATGTTGAACAGCATACAATTTTCCCCTCACATACGAAGCAAAGACACCGTAACAACAATAATGGCAGCCACCATAATGGCGATGACTGCCGTCTATGCGATGGCGGTATACTTTTACGGCTTTAGAGCTGTCTATCTCTGTGTAATTTCAGTAATTACAGCAATTTTAGCGGACTGGCTCTGTGTACTGCTTAGAGGCAAAGTGCCAAGCCTTCGTGACCTATCCCCCGTCGTGACCGGAATGTTAATACCGCTTATGATGCCTGCCTCGGTGAGCGCTACTGTTGTAGTAATCGCAGTATTATTTGGTATAATAATATGTAAACACCCCTTTGGCGGCGTGGGTGAAAACATTTTCAACCCTGCCGCAGCCGGCATAGCATTTGCCGTTATCAGTTTTCCCGAGCAAATGTTCTCATTTCCCGTGCCGTTTGAAGAGTTGCCTATAGAGTGGAATGTCAGTGGTGTACAACTTGTGGCGTCTCCATCGGTAACGATAAATCTGGGCGGTATACCGTCCGCAGAACCTATTCATATGCTACTTGGAAATGTCCCCAGCGAGATGGGGGCTTCCTGTATACCGATACTCATATCCTGCCTACTGTTTTTATGGGTGTGGAGAGCACTTGATATACGCCCTTTTTTAGCATACGTTGTAGGGGTCACGCTTATTGCGGCATTGTTTCCCAGAATACCTGTGTCACCTTTTGTTTCAGCAGGTTACGAACTGATTAGCGGAAGTATTCTGTTCGCCGGTATATTCTTCCTGGCAGACCCCGTGACCACACCAAAGCGTCCTGCACCACGGATAGTATTCGGGTTTGTCACAGGTGCCATGGCTATGATATTCAGACATCTCGGCTCTTTTGAGGAGTCTGTCGTGTTTGCAATACTGCTTATGAACTCGTCCGTATGGATAATGGACAGTGTAGCTGAGAGGCTTGCGCACAAAGCTAGAGTAAAACGCTACAACCTCAAAGAGGACAGCAGGTAGAACGTAGTCCCTAAAACGCAGAAAGGACAAAGAGGTGCGACAATAGGGTACCCCCTAAAGCCGCACAGCTTTTAAACATAAACATGCGAGCAGTAAAAAAACTACAAAAAACCAACAATGCACTGCTGATTACAGAGGGCATACTCTATAAAAACCCCGTACTTACGCTCGGGCTTGGCGTGCCGCTTGTTATCTCGGCAAGTGTCAGCCTTAAGAGCGGTGTTATCATTTCGCTTTTGCTGTTTTTTAGCAATTTAGCCGCTTTTTTTGTCTCTGAGCTTTTAGCACTATATGTAAAAAGCTCTGCCATTCGCATTCCCATTTGTGTTCTGGTGACCGCCGTTTCTGTTTTTGTGCTATCGAACTTTATGATCGAGGACCAACAGCTTGTTTCTGACCTAGGTATATACATACCTATTATCACGGTAAACACGCTAATGCTTGAGCAGGCGGGCAAAAAATACCTACAAAATACGTTTTTTATTAAATTCATATCTGTTTTACGCAGTAACATAGGATTTGTGGCCGTTATGCTACTTGTATCAGCTGTCAGGGAGGTTGTGGGTAGTAACACGATTTACGGCATAGCTCTTCACAATATCCCAATAGAGATGAGCGGTATTCTACTCCCCTTCTTTGGCTTTATTATCACAGGGCTTCTGGGAGCGCTTTTGCAGATAACAATCCGCTTTATAAAGGCAAACAGCCTTAAACATTCTCCTCTGATTAAAGGGGGTAGATCTTAATGGAACAGAGTATCCCTTTTATTTTTCTAACCGCTTTAATCGTCGAGAATATGATGTTCACCAGAGGATTTGGTAGCAGTCAGCTATTGCGGAGGATACATGGCTACAAAAGTATACTGCAATTTGGTGTTATGTCTTTGTTTTTGTCGGTGGTGACCGCCTCGGTTTCGTGGTTATTACTGAGTGGCATTGATGATAACAAGCTTTACAGTAGGTTTCGACCGCTTGTGGTTATCCTTGTACTTGTGGTGTGCTATTATGGCATCACCTTTGCTGTGCACAAACTTTTAAAGGGAAAGAAGTGGAGTTTATCAAGCTTACTACTGTCCTCCACCTTTAACTCGGGGGTGTACGGCGGTGTCTTACTTTCGCTCACCTACTACCGAGGGGACTTTCTACGTGCGCTGGTCTATTCATGCGGTGTAAGCTTGGGACTGGTGCTTGCGATGGTGCTTATACATGCCGGCAGAGAGCGCCTCAGTATAGCAAAGGTGCCGAAAGCTTTCTCGGGACTTCCGATAATGTTGTTATACATTGGTATTATAAGTTTAGCGATCTACGGACTTATCGGTAGACAGCTACCAAATTAACGTAATATAACGATTTTGCATTAAATAGTGTTTGAGATGGGGTGTGCGTAGTGTCTAAAAGGTCAAAGATTAAGCGTTATAAAAACATATACGGCAAAAACAAACCGATTTCTGTTTTCGTGTGGATTGGTATGCTGTTTTTTATTGCGTTTTTAATACTGCTGGGCTGGGGGCTCTACGAGCCTGTCAGTAACTTTATAATGTCACTGGGCGAGCCTAGCGGCACTGTAGACCCCTCAGGCAGTGACTCCCCGACACCAACCCCCTCCCCCATCTCCACTCCTGCACCGACCCCCACGCCGCCACAGAGTGGTATGGAGGTCAGAGCGGTGTATATACCACCCTCTGTGCTGTCAAATTCTACTGCGCTTGATTCACTGTTCACGTCTATACGTGGAACCGCTATAAACTCGGTGGTGGTGGACGGCAAAGACCTACAGGGAAATATCCTGCTCAGTGGCGACAGTCTCCCGACCCTTGCCACAACATCCATCCTACCAAATGCACCTGACATGGGAAGTGTAGTATCGCTTATTGAGGCGGAGGGTTATACACCTATTGTCAGAATTCACGCTTTTAAAGACCATATTCTGCCCATGACGGAAAAAGAGTCCACCATTATGTATCTTGACACCGAATATACATGGTTTGATAACTCGCCTGACCTCGGTGGTAGACCGTGGCTGAACCCCTATTCAGATATGGCGCAGGACTATATTATTTCGCTTGCTACAGCGTTTACCGAGGCAGGTTTTGGCATGGTTATAGCGGACTCTGTACAGTTCCCGACAGGAGTTGGGCAGGAGAGCGCAAACTACGGCGCACAGTCCGAAGGCATCTCAAAGACTGAGGTGCTAACAGGCTTTGCTGTAGAGCTTGAGGAAGCAGTATCGGCAGTTGGCGGCAGTTCAGCCGTGCAGATACCCTCCACAGGTATAGTAAGCCCAAACACTCTCATCTACGGCGGTAACGCCGCACTTATACCAAGTGACACAGCGATAGTCGAGCTGTTCCCCACACTATTCACACAAAACAGCAAGATAGGTGATACAGCGTTCCCCTCTCCGTCACTGGACTACGACGGAGTAGTAGAAGCCGCAGGTGAGGTAGCTATCGACAGTATTTCACAGGGAGTAAACTCCATCGCTCTACTGCTCGCCACCACACCAAACGGAACAGTACTGACACCACAGGAGGTGGACAGCCAAGTGAAAATAGTGGAGAGTTTAGGGTATAGCGGCTATATTTTATACGGCAGTTCAGGCAGTTACAGATTAAAGTAAGGAGTGATTTTGATGTTACCGACACCACACATCAGCGCTGCGAAGGGCGATATTGCCAAGACAGTTTTAATGCCCGGCGACCCACTTAGGGCAAAGTTTATAGCGGAGACATTTTTAACCGATGTCACCTGCTTTAACACTGTGCGAGGCATGTTAGGTTTTACCGGTTTTTATGAAGGTAAACGTGTTTCTGTGATGGGTAGCGGCATGGGTATACCATCCATTGGCATATACTCACACGAGCTGTTCAGCTTCTATGATGTGGACAACATCATCCGTGTAGGCTCTGCAGGAGGCATATCAAAGGACATGCGCCTTATGGATATCGTTATTGCAATGGGTGCTTCTACAAATTCGTCCTTTGCTCGCCAGTTTGAGTTGCCGGGACAGTACGCACCGATAGCAAGCTACAAACTACTCAAAAAGGCGTGTGATATAGCTGAAACGGACGGTGTGAAGGTCAAGGTTGGTAACGTACTGACCTCGGACACGTTCTATGATGCCGCTAATTCGCTTTCAAAATGGCGGAGCATGAGCGATATGATGTGCGTGGAGATGGAAACTGCTGCGCTCTATATGAATGCGGCATATCTAGGAAAAAACGCACTGTCAATACTTACAATCTCTGACCTTCCACTGGGAGAAGGCTCACTTTCCTCCGACGATAGAGAGCGTACATTTTTAGAAATGATGAAGATAGCGCTGAAAACGGCGTAAGCTTAAGCCACGTGTTTTACACGTGGCTTAAATATTCAAAAGACGAGGTGACATTATGAAAAGAGTATTTCTGATAGTCCTCGACGGTGTTGGAGCAGGATACGCAGATGACGCTGAAAGCTACGGTGACGTCGGTGCTAACACGATCGGGCATGTCGTCACTGACGAGGACACGCTTCCAAACCTTAAAAGCATGGGGCTTTTTAACATAGATGGCCTAAAGTCACAGTATAAAGGCACTCCTTCCCCCACCGCCGCTTATGGTAGGTTACGTCCATTGTCAGCAGGTAAGGATACCACTACAGGTCACTGGGAGTTGTGCGGCCTTGTAACAGACAAACGCTTCCCGGGTTTTCCTGACGGCTTTCCTCCTGAGTTTGTCGCTGAGATGGAGCGGGTGGTTGGTAGGAAAATCATTGTGAACAGACCGTATTCGGGGACAGAGGTCATAAAAGACTACGGCCGTGAGCATATGGAAAAGGGTAGCCTTATTGTCTACACCTCTGCAGACAGCGTCCTACAAATTGCGTCGCATGAGTCGGTAGTACCCACCGAGGAGCTGTATGACATTTGTAGGTCGGTGCGCCAAATTGCGGTGGGTAAGTTTGCAGTGGCTAGGGTTATAGCGAGACCATTCACAGGTACCTACCCCGATTTTGTAAGAACAGACAAGCGCAAGGACTTCTCCATAGCACCGCCACAGGACACGCTACTGGACACGCTTACGAAGAGCGGTAAAGAGGTAATCGGCGTTGGAAAGATAAAGGATATCTTCGCAGGCAAGGGCGTAACGAGGCACATACCAACCACCGGCAACACTGACGGTATACAGAAGCTAAAACAGCTTACAAACGAAGAATTTGAAGGGCTGTGCTTTGTAAATCTCGTGGATTTTGATATGCATTACGGCCATCGCAACGACAAAGACGGCTTTTTGACAGCTCTAAAAGAGTTTGACCATGCTCTACCCGAGATATGCTCGTCGCTCACAAAAGGGGACATGCTGATAATCACCGCCGACCACGGCTGTGACCCCACCTATAAAGGCACAGACCACACACGTGAGAATGTACCGCTTCTGGTGAGCACAGGTGGTAAAAGTCACGGCGTGAACTTGGGTAGCCTTGACGGTTTTACGCATGTTAGTGAGCTTGTGTCGCTGTGGCTACTGGGTAGCGCTTCACAGGTGTTTAACACGTTTAAAATCACGTCGGACAGCGAACTGATAGAACTTGCTCTTCAGGCACGTGAAAACGCATACTGCCCATATTCGGGCTTTGCTGTGGGCAGTGCGGTTCTTACAAGCGACGGCAATGTCTACACAGGCTGTAACATAGAGAATTCCGCCTATTCGCCGAGTTGTTGCGCAGAGCGTGTTGCGATATTCAAAGCGATATCAGAGGGTGCAAAGAGTATCAAGAAGGTGGTTGTCGTCGGCGGTGCAAAGGACAAGCCACTGACCGACTATGTCATGCCCTGTGGAATGTGCAGGCAGGTGCTCACCGAGTTTGCCACCGATAGTTTTACTCTCATATCTGCAAAGTCACCAAACGACTGCAAACACTTCACTTTTGACGATATCCTCCCTAATGCCTTTAAGTTAGAGCGGTAGTAGGCGAGACGGCAAACGTTAGTGTTGTTTTATCGATATTTAAAGTGTTACAACTTATAAGGACGGATACAAACGGCTTTGAGCGGTCGTGTGTATCCGTTATTTTTAAGTTCATGTAAAAATCAATACCTTTACCGTTCAAAACGCTTTGCCAACCACTGAACGAGAATGAAGTTGATACCTTTTTAGATATAAATGAAGGCGAATGCTCGACTTCGGGGGGTGGTGTAAATAAGAACGTAGGGTCAGTGGCCATCTGCCCAAGGGGCAGAAACAAAAAGATTCAGCCTTTGGGGCTGAACATTTTTTGTTAGTCGGCTGGCAAGCCGACATGGCCACTGCCCCTACGTTCTTATTTACGCCACCGCCCATCGATGGTACAGCTTAAGAATCCACTTGGTACTACCTACACAATCAGAAATAACCACTTTTATTCGCTCTACACCGAATAAACCTTTCGTTTTCTGTTCACCATCTACGTATATACATATGAAACACCTCACATGGTGGCTTCATTACGAAAGGTTATGGTGGACATGAAACAAACAGGCAGTTTGAGCAAGCGAGTTATTGCTGTATTTTTTGTTATGACGCTTATATCGGGTGGGTTGATAGTTAGGCTAAGCTATATTATTGCAGACACTGAATTGTCAGCCGCTTCGGGCAATCAGTCCTCCTATTTGATGGAAGTGGACGATAGTCGGGGAGTTATATACGACTGTAATATGCTTCCTCTTGTTAATAACGATGAGTATTTTACAGCAACCGTTGTCCCCTCCCCTGAGGCGGCGGCGGTCATACTGCCTGCTGTAGAACAGCAGAGCCGTGACAGTGTCCTCGACCTGCTGGCAGACGGCTCACCGTTTATGTATAACGTTGGCTATGACGGCATCTACAGCAAAGGGGTAGACGTTTTTTCGCTCTACAATCGCTATTCTGATGAACAGACAGCTGTCCACATAATCGGTAGTACAGACAGTAGCGGTACAGAAGGTATATCAGGTATAGAAGCGGCGGCGGACGACTATCTAAGCTCAGTCGGCGGTAGCATAAAAATACGTTACAGCACGGCGGCAGGTAACACAATAAAGTCAGGTACAAGTGGCGACATTATCGACACAGGCTACTACACAAAATCCGGTGTAGTGCTGACCATTGACAACCGTATACAAACCATCACTGAAAAAGCGGCGCAGTCCATAGACGTGGGCAGTGTTGTAGTTATGGACATTCACACAGGGGATATCAAAGCGTCGGTTAGTCGCCCCACATACAACCCGAATGATATAGCGTCAGCCATGGAGAGCGAGAATTCACCGCTGATAAACCGCGCATTTTATGAGTACAGTGTAGGCTCTACCTTTAAGACGCTGGTGGCGGCGACAGCTTTAGAGCAGGGTTTTTCGGTCAGCCGTGAACACACCTGTAACGGTTATATCGAGGTGGACGGCAGAGTAATAAAGTGCGGAAATCTCGCAGGCCACGGTGAAGTTGACATGGTGCGTGCAATGGAAGTGTCCTGCAATCCCTATTTTATCTCACTAGCACTTGAGATTGGAGGCGAAACGCTGGCATACAAGGCGGAGCAAATAGGAGTCGGTACCGCTTCGGAATTTTTGGCAGGGTATCGCACTATGTCAGGTGCACTCCCTGAATACGACAATCTAGCGTCCGACCTAGCGGTTGCAAACCTCGGTTTTGGGCAGGGTGACCTCATGATGACACCTATACAGCTTGCATCGCTGATGAGCACTATAGCTAACGGCGGTCAAAGTGTCGTCCCTCGTCTGGTAATGGGCTACAGCTCTGACGGCTTCACAGTGGACACCCCACACCCAATATATCAAGGAGAGCGTGTGTTTACGGAAGAAGCTTCTAAGGCTGTGCAGACACTCATGCAGTCGGTGGTGGAAAATGGTAGCGGAGTGAACGCCAAGCCCGATGTAGGCAGTGCAGGAGGTAAGACAGCGTCCGCACAGACGGGACAATATATTGATGGCGAGGAGGTAATCCACGCATGGTTCGCAGGCTTCTACCCTGTCGACAATCCAAAATACGCTATTGCGGTACTTGTAGAAGGCGGAGAGTCAGGCTCTAACACCGCCGCACCTGTATTTAAAGAGATATGCGATGAGATAGAGGCAACGAAGTTCGAGGGTAAGTAGAGAACGTATCGTTTGGTGAAGAACGTCCCCTTTCTCTGCTATCACTTCTCAAAAACTACGGTGACGGATAAAATGGCTATCTACTGATTTGTGTAGGTAGTGAACCGGAATGTTTATGTTGCACCATTAACGGACGATAGCGGAAATAAGAACGTACGGCCGGTGGCCATGTCGGCTCGAAAGCCGACTAAAGAACAGAACTTTGCCCCCAAAGGGCAAAGTTCTGTTCTTTCCGCCCCTTGGGCGGATGGCCACCGGCCCTACGTTCTTATTTCCGCTATCTCCCAATCCAAGCACCCACCTTCACACATGACTAACTAAACACTTCCCCACTCAAAAACCACACACCCTCAGAAATATCATTGTTATTTTCCAAATAAAACAAGGGGCGTTCAACCTTGAACGCCCCTTGTGATTTTCATCTACTCTTCACTATTTCCCGTATGTGCAACAACCTCTGCCTCTTCGTCAACAGGCACTCTCTTAAACTTCCTATCCGACCTCGACTTAAGCAACTCAGCCCCCATAAACACGTTAGCTCGGCGGAACACAAAGTGACCAAGCACATATCTAAGCGTTATATCAGTCGCCATAGCCACCCACACCCACAACACAGACTTAACGTTAAACAGATACACAAACGCATATGTAAGCGGCACACGCACACACCACTGCCCAAACATGGAAAGCATCATCGGTGTCTTTGTATGACCTGCCGCCCTCAGCGCACCTGCCTGAACGCCATACAGGTTTTGCGGTATCATAGCGATCGCGTTAATAATAAGGTAGTAAGCACCGAGGCTCATTATCTCGTCTGAAGACGTCAGAAGTCCCATAACAGCTTTGGGGAACAAAATCATTGGCACCATACATATACCGGTGACAATGATAACGAACTTGAAAATCTGTCGGTAGTACTCTCTGGCGAGTTCCGGGTTCCTAGCCCCCAGATAGCGCCCAATAAACGCAGTGGAAGCAACTCCAAAGCCGTTAACAGGCATCATTGTTATCCCCTCCGCCTGCATAGCAAGCTGATGAGCTGCATAAGACACGTCACCAAATCCGAGTATGGGGCGCATCATCGCAATTGCACCCAAGTTCCAAATGGTATTCTCCACCACCGCAGGGAAACCAAGCTTACATAGGTACCAAAGACGTGGCATTGGTTTATCCATTTCTTCGAGTGGCTCGTCGGTCGACACAGTCTTAAACACACCTTTGCGGATAACCATGACCAGCGAAACTGCCGCCATAATAACCTGCGCAACCACAAGAGCAATAGCCGCACCTCTGAGCCCCATTTGAGGAAGTCCAAACCAACCAAAAATCAACGTTGCTGCTACAACAAGGTTGATAAGATTGTAAACAGCGCTCATCTTCATGGGTGTGCTACCGTCGCCAAGTCCTTGGAAGATAGCGGTAGCAGTCAGCATGACAGACCAAAACGGTACGCCTATACTGGTAACACGCAGATACATAACCGCTTCATCAAAGCGTGAAGTCCCCGAACCGCTCAGCATTGTTATAAACTCAGGTGCAAATATAAACATCCCGAGGCTACATACTACAGTCAATATAAACAGAGAACTAAGCCCAAGCATCGCAGTAGTTTTCAACCTGCGACTGTGACCTGCGCCCAAATCGTTAGCGCAAGCCACGGTAATACCCATACCGAAACCACGCACGACAGCCCACAGCATGTTTGTCATTCTACCGCCGATACCTATAGCGTTTACCGACAATGGGTCAATCTGACCCATAAGCGCCATAGTCACCGTACTTGCAATCATAGAGAGAAGACTCTCTATAACAATAGGTATAACAAGCACGAAAATATTTTTGTTTATCTCTTTGTAATTGAATGCTACACTCATTACAGCACCTCACAAAATCACAGTAATTGCGTCATCAATAATTTATTGATAGACTACCACAGCGCATGTAAAATAGCAATAGTTTCCCAAGAAAAATTTGTATTCACATTTTATTGATATATTCATTACAACATGCGTTTTTTTGCAAATAGCCAAAAAATATGCGCTATAAAAGTAAATGCGACTTTGTTTGTATGTAGGGGCTACCTGTCAAAACAAACAGTGTGGCAAAATAAAATTATGCACCAATACAAACATCAGAAAGTCTTACACAAAAAAACTGATTGTTTTTTGCAAATTATGACGTAAATTTTTTAAAATCCCTTGTGAAACCATGCTGTCTGTTGTATAATCAGTTTATTCAGACATAGTTTGTTAACAATTTACACTGTGTCTTTTATTTTGGGCGAATTTCAATCAAAGAAAGGTAGCGCAACCCAAAACGCAATAACACTATATCTAAAGGGTTTGACGCATTGGTGTTTTTATGGGAAATGTACTCAGCTCGGCTATGGCAACCACTTTAATCTCGATAGTTCTCATTTTTGTTGTCACCTACCCCATCATGGGTAAAAGCTTCTACCAAAAGAAAAATGTCAGCGGAATACTGCTGTGTTTTGCATTGGGCACGATTGCACACTTTTTAGGTAAGGCTGTTCCGCTTATCGGTGGTGCTGTATTTGGGATAACTATTGGTATTGCGGTATCCTCCATTGGGGGAGCTTTGAAGAAGGGTGCGCTTGACAACGTATCGCCCGGCATTAAGATTACCGGGAAGAAGCTACTGCAAGGCTCTATCGTGCTGCTCGGTTTTGGCATGAGCTTGGACAGTGTACTCAAAGTTGGCGCACAGTCGCTGTCTGTTATGGTTGCGACAGTAGTGGTCTGCTTTGTGACAGTGTTTTTTGTCAGCAAGTGGCTTAAAATCCCCGAAAAGATCAGTATACTTGTCGGCGTGGGCACCTGTATTTGCGGAGGAAGCGCAATAGCCGCAACCTCACCTGTCATCGAGGCGGACGACGACGAAATAGCAACGTCCATCTCCACCATCTTTCTCTACAACATACTGGCAGTGGTTATCTTTCCTGCAATAGGTCACCTACTCGGTATGACCGATTTTGACTTCGGCATCTGGGCAGGTGCAGCTATAAACGACACCTCCTCGGTAGTTGCGGCAGCTTACAGCTTCAGCAACGAAGCAGGCGACCTTGCTACCATCGTGAAACTAACCCGAACACTCTTGATAATCCCTATAGTGGCGGTGCTTTCTGTATATATGGCGAAGAAGAATAAAACCTCTAACCCTAACTTTTCTATCATGAGCGTTTTCCCGTGGTTTGTACTCGGCTTTATACTCACCTGCATAGTGAACACTCTAGGCTGGCTCCCCATCGAGATAACGGAATTCATGGCAGACAGCGCAAAATTCTTCATAATAATAGCCATGACCGCCATAGGACTGGGTACCGACCTTGTGAAGCTAATCAAAAACAGCCCAAAACCGTTAGCCCTCGGTGCAATAGCGTGGTTTATGATTTCCATTACATCACTTTTGGTGCAAGGGGTAATAGGATTTTAGATGATTACTCCACTTAGCGATTAACAAGCCCCCTTTTCATAGAATGCACACCAACGTCCACTCCGGGAGTGGACGTTTTGCGTTGATTAAGCAGGAACCGGACGTTGGATGCTCGGGTCTGTAGGTAGCGGAAACAGGAAGGTTGGGGGAATGGCCGTCTGCACAAGGTGCAGAAAAGAAG
>CAYJIK010000043.1:0-10926 GCA_964370205.1 uncultured Oscillospiraceae bacterium
ATCTTTGTTAACATCGAAAGCTTAGAAGATTTTGCAAACTATCAAGAATCACCGCTTTGGCAAAATCTAACAGCAGTTCAAAACGGCCATGTATTTGAATTCGGTCACAATGTTTGGAATCGCTCTAATGGTTCTAGAGCAAACCTTTATCAGTTGCAAGACGCAGCGGAGTTTGTTATTAACGGAACACAGGTTTCAAAGAGAACAGAACTTAACTAAAAGCGAGGGATATTAATGCAAGCATCATATGAACACTATTTGAAGACAATTTATATTTTGCACAGCGAATTGGATTATGTAAAACAAGCAGACATTGCAAAGTTTATGAATCTTTCAAGACCAAGTGTTTGTCGTGCGGTATATTTACTAAAAGAAGAAAACCTTATTGATTTAGATGTCAAACTTAATATTACACTTACCGCAAAAGGCGAGCAAGTGGCAAAAAAAGTTATGGAGCGTTATAAGTTTTTTAAAGATTTTCTCCTGTCGGTAGGGGTTGATGAAACAACCGCCGAAATTGATGCATGCAATCTTGAACACGCTATATGTGCAGATAGTTTCGAACAACTTAAAGTATTTCAAACTCGTTCCTGTTGTATCGTATAAGCCCTTCTTTTTGCATTTTTGATAGCTCCGCCGAGAGCGCACTCCTATCGGCACAGAGGAAGTTTGCAAGCTCCTCCCTGTTCAGCGAGATTTTAAACAAGTCCCTGCCACGTCTTTCATACTCAAGATAGGCTGTGATTTTTGCTCGTAGATTTCGCTTTGAGATTATATCAACTTTTTTGTTTAGAAATAGGGTTTTACTCGCTATAATTTTCAGCATATTCGAGATTAAACTACTGTGAAAAGGGCTGGAAGAATTGCACGGGGTAATGATTTTGTTATAGTCAATATATACGACAGAACTGATTTTCTCTGCAATAACAGAAACAGGGCTTCCTTGAATGTCAGAGCAGGCGAAAACCTCGCCAAACATCTCACCGCTTTCTATCTTGTTTACTATACTCTCGTTGCCCTGCTCATCTATACTTACTATTTTTATCTCGCCATCTACAACTATACCTATAAAATCCACTTTATCGCCAATATGGAGAACAAATTCGTGCTTTTGAAATGTTTTTATAGTCGGTTCTAGGCAGTCGATAAGTGAATCAAAGCTTTCTCTCGAGATTTTATCAAACAAACTGTTGCTATATAAAACATCAAAATATTTTCTCATAAAACCTCTTTTCGTTGTGTGCACAACGTAATTGTTACAAATTATATACTATAATTCATTTATGGTTAAGTCAAGGACTTTTAAATGATACTTGGCAAATATATTAAAGGATATAGAAATAGAATGAGTAAAAAAATTATTAAGATTGACTCGGAAAAATGCATAGGCTGTGGGATCTGTGCTGACACTTGTCAACAGAGTGCTATAGAAATGGTAGATGGGAAAGCGGTGGTTACGTCCGAGAGCTTTTGCGATGGTATTGGCAACTGCTTGCCTGTATGTCCTGTAAATGCTATTAGCTTTTCTGATAAGGACATTGTAGAGAATGCTGATAATAGTAGAAAGCCTCAAATGTGTCCCGGGAGTTTGCAAAAGAAATTTGACAAGCGAAGTGATGTTCAAGGCTTGGCACAGGGCTCAGCACTAAGGCAATGGCCTGTGCAGATAAAGCTGGTGCCGGAAAGTGCCCCATATTATGACAATGCGGATTTGCTAATTGCAGCAGACTGCTCAGCTTATGCATATGCTAACTTTCATATGGAGTTTATGAAGGATAAGACCTCAATCATTGGCTGTCCAAAGTTAGATGGTGTTGACTATACTGATAAGCTAGCCGGAATAATTAAAAACAATGCTATCAGGAGCGTGACAGTGGTAAGAATGGAAGTACCGTGCTGTACACCAATAGCCAACGCAGCAGTAAAGGCAGTGAAAACCAGTGGGAAGAACATTGACTGTAAAGTGGTTACTTTAGGCGTTGATGGGAAGATTTTAAGCAGGTAGCGGTTTTGTGTTTTTGGCACAGTCGGGTGTTGTGACTTTCAAGCGATATGTGACAAAGCCACACAACAGCGGAAAGGTATGGTCATAACAATGTTTGAGGCACTTAGAGTGTTTAACTTAGCGGAGAGTATTAACTATCGCAGTCAGCAAATTGTCAGCAAGCGAATCTTTCAAGATGATGAAGTCACCTTTTACATTTTTTCTTATGACGAGGGTGAGAGCGTTAGCGAGCAGAGCAACAGCGAGGATATTTTTATTTTTGTCCTTGAGGGAGAAGTCCAGGTGAAAATGCAGGATATTTGTAAAGCGAGAGGTGGTGAAATCCTTGCGATAAAGAGCGGGACATTGCATCAGGTGAAAGCTAATGAGAAAAGTAAAGTACTACAACTAAGTTTGAAAATTAAAGGAGACGAAGAGATGGGAAAATTTATAAGCAAAATAGGCGAGCAGAAAGTAATTAGATTGATAGACGAAATTGATTATGAGAACGAGGGAGTATCAAGCAAGTCTCTAACCCAGAGAGAAAGCTTTACACTCACACTGATGGCATTTTCAAAAAACTCAAAAATCGCTAGTCACAGCTCTACCGGAGACGCACTGGTGCAGGTGCTGGAAGGGACAGCGAGGATAGTTGTAGGTGATGAAGAGTTTACTGTCAGCCAAGGCGAGAGCATATTGATGCCGGCACAGATGCCACATGCACTCTATGGGGTAACAGAGTTTAAGATGCTGTTAACCGTAGCTAAACCGTAACAATATATCATGACTGCTGATGTTTTCGGGTGAAAAGCCCTTAAACATCAGCTTTTCTATGTGCGCTTAGACATGAAAGCAGTGTTTTTCAGATTTATCGAGAAATTGACCCCACTTGATTTTGAGAGCAAAGCGTTTTTAGATGAATGCTTTAAGGTTCTACTTGTACGGCTTTCTAAACGCTATTTGTAATAAAGTGTAGTTTATCAGCCGAAACATCGGGAGAAGTTTTGCCATCGTTGAAAAATCAGGTAGAGGTAACGGACACTTGCCTTTTCCATGGTGTGAAGGCAGTTGTAGAGACCATTTGAAAGCGGATATAGCTAAAAATACAAGAGGAAAAGGGCGTTAGAATTTGACATTGCCACGAAAATTACCTATAATGTGAACATTGTGAAATTCATAAAAAAGTTGCTAATATAGAGAGTGGAGGGTGAGCGTGACAAGGTTAAAAGTTAAGTCGGCCCTGTCGGTCATTGCCTTTGTTTTTCTTTTGCTATTGGCAACAAATATAGGCACGTTGTATCGACGCTTACCCATTGAATACGCATTTTTCTATTCCATGACCTATGTCCTCTCCATCGGTATCTACATAGGACTTTTTGCAGCTTGGACAATAAGTGTATATAACCGCATAATGCAAAGCCATGTGCGGACATATCTTATGCTTATCGGAGTAAATATATTTTTTTGGGTTAGTGTTAGAACGGTGAAATGGTTGGCGTTCAGACCGGTGGCATTCGGTGATCGAATGGCGTGGTACATGTACTACATCCCAATGGTGATGATACCGTTACTCTTTTTCTTTACGGCGCTTTGCGTAGGGGAGGATGAGCATTACCGCCCGAATAAAAGATGGAATCTGCTCTTTATTCCTGCAGTCCTGCTGATAGCGCTGGTGCTTACAAATGATCTACATATGCTTGTGTTTTCCGATTTTGATATAACGATACACCCGTATGGTCAGAAGTATCGTTACGGCGTCGGATATTATGCTGTTATGGCTTTCATAGTGGCTTTAGCTGTCTCCTCTGTGTTTTTAATCGTAAAGAAATTCAGTCGTTCGAGTGTGTCGAGAAGGGCGTCGAGATTACCTTTGTTCGTAGTTTTCTGCATAGCTTTGTACATTTTAATATACATGGCAGACTCAAGCTATGGCATAGGATACTACTTTATGGATGCGACAATATTCGGCTGTTTTGCGGCGGTCGCTTTTTGGGAAGCTTGTATACGCACGGGACTTGTCCACTCCAACAGCAGTCACAAAGATTTTTTCAAGATGGCAACCATCAGAGCGCAGATTTTAAATGTGGACGGGGAAGTGGCGTTTGCCTCTGAAAGTGCGCTACCGCTTAGTGATGATACCTTTGAAACTCTCAAGCAAACAGGTAGCACCGATTACGACAAAAGTACGCTCGTCCATATGTCGCCGATTGAGGGCGGATATGTGTCATGGAGTAGTGATGTGTCGGGGATAAAAAGCGTGATAGCAGAGCTTCTGGAGCTAAACAAAAAGCTGTATGAGGAAGTGGACCTGTTACAGCTTGAAAATCGGCAGAAGAAGGAGAACACAAGAGCGAAGACGTTGACCGAACTGCATAGCGTTTTGCTTTCAGAAACACTGCCGTACAGCGAAAGAATAAAAAGCACCGTTATGGCGAATGAAAATGCTTCAATCGAAGAAATGAAACAACTCCTCTTTGAAACAAGCGTAATTTCCACCTATTTAAAGCGAAAAGTAAACCTGATTTTGATAGCACAGACAGAGAAAAGCATATCCACCGACGAAATGAACAGGGCGTTTTTGGAGGTGTTCGGGCTTTTGAAGTTTCACGGAAAGAACTGTATTTTAAACATATTGGAAAACTTCCAAATGAGCCTAAGTACAGCATTGCTCTGTTACGACCTCTTTCAAAGGGTTATGGAAAGATTGGCATATCAGTTTGAAACGCTCTACGTCACGCTAAATGAGGACGAAGGCGAGACAATTTTCACTATTACCGCCCAAAGTGACGGAGAAATCGACTTCAGCGAACTTTTACACTTTGAGAAACAAAAGATGGCGGCGTTAAAAGGCAAAATAAAAGTGGTTGACGAGCCTGAAAGTTGCTACATCTCTATCAGTATACCAAAAGAAAAATAAACGCAAAGGAGATGAGAACTTGACTTTCACCTCTCTACCAAACGACACTAAAGGTTACGTTACAGCAGCCGTTGCCGTCGGATTCATAGCATTAACTCTAGCCCTCATAACGAACATAGCCACCAAAAGAGACAAAGGGGTAAGCTTCGTTCTCTCCTTTGCACTTACAATAGCCTTTGTGGATTTAGCTGCCTTAATTGAACTTATCAATTTGGTAAACCAGTCGGGAGAGCCGCCAATATCCACTGTGGCATTACTTTTCAATAACATCCCATTCTACCTACAACTGGCTGTCGGATTAGCCGCCACCGTGGCCTCTGTCTTCACTATTTACAATGCCTTCACACACAGCAAGAATACAATAAATGACTTTTCTGTTAAAGAAGCACTGGAAAGCCTGCCCTCCGGTATTGCTTTTGTGTCAGACAGTAACGACATTCACCTGTCAAATCAAATTATGCATAAACTGTGGAGGGAGCTTACAGGTAAAGAGTTAATCAGTGGTACCGATATCTGGGGAGCACTTTGCAAATTTAAGGACAGTGATAAATGCGTCCTGGACGAAGACTCGCCTGCGTTCATACTGCAAGGTGGTAAAGTGTGGCAGTTTGCGAGGACACTTTGGGAGAACTATACAGAGATAAAAGCTACAGATATAACCGAGCTCTACAGCCTCCGACAAAACAACGAGCAGGTTGGAAAAACACTGACACAGAGGCATAAACGGCTTAAAGCACTTGCTGACATCATAGAAAAAACTACCGAAGAGGAAACCGCACTCGACCTGAAAGTCGGGCTTCACGACAATTTCGGCAGTCTCCTTCTACTCACAAAGCAAACGCTGATACAATCCACCGAAGTAAAAGACACTAAGACTGTCGTCGGAGAGTGGTCAAAACTGCCTGACATGATAACAGGTATAGCGACTGATGAAAAATCGAGCATGTCGCTTGAAGAAATTGTAATGCTCGGAGAGAAACTCGGTTGCAAGCTTGTTGTAAACGGAGATCTACCGTCAGACCACGAACAAAAAACCACAATACTACTCTGTATAAACGAAGCGCTCAAAAACGCATACCGCCACGCAAACGCCAATAAACTCACTGTGAGCATCACAGAAAACACAGAAACAATAACCGTCACCCTGCAAAACGAAACTAAATCCCGAATAACCGAGATTCTCGAAGGGGGAGGTTTGACAGGACTTCGCCAAAGGATTGAAAACATGGGCGGAGCGTTTAGTGTGAAGGTTGAAAATGGAGTGACAATCAAGCTGACACTAAAGAAAAGTCGCGAACTTGAGGTTGGGAAGGTATAAGTTTAGGTACAGTGGCTACACTAAAGAGTCCTTTGGCAAAGAGCAGTAAAGGCGGTTAAGTGAACTAACCGGGCGAGTGTCAGTTTTTGAAAACTCTAGAGTAACAGAGGTATAACTTTTACATAATTGTGGGTGGGAATGTGATGAAAGGCACTTGTATGTTTACCCATGCGCTTGTATAATTGAAACAGCAAACGCTTCAAGAGGAAAAAGGACGTATTTATAAAGTTTGAAACCATAATTTTGGAGGTAAACCATGAAATTGATCATAACGACAATAACGTTTTGTGCCTTGCTGCTTGTAGGGTGTAACGGTGCAGTGGATGAGGTAGAGGAGAGTAGAAGTGCGTCTTTTTCTTCTGCTGTACAGAGTGAAGCGGTGAAAACTGTTCCAAACAACGAAAGTGAGCCCACGAGCACGACAATGTCCTCCAGCCCGACTTCCACATCTGTCGACCCTGTCGATGACTTAAACTACGAACAAGCACTGGTTGATTTTGTGGGGGCAGACTATCTTGAGGGAAAAGCGCTCATGAGAGCAAACAATGAAGAAATACAGGGAAAAACATGTGCTGTCTTTCAGCTTGGCATAAGCACAGCAGGAAAGTTTACAACCGAACAATGGTTAGCGGTAGACTTTGATGGTATAGTCTATAAGTACGATGTAGTAATTGACGAGTGGTCGGAGTTCACCTCCCCGACCGAAGTGTCTATCGCCGATTGTTTGCACATGCTAAACGAGGTGTTGAGAGATCAGTACGGCGCAGAGTATGAGAGCGGTGCGCCTGAAACAAAGCAGGGGATATATTTGACTGAAAGAGATTCGAACCACCCTTCAATTATCCCAAACCCCGATATGCTAATTTTGGACAATGAGCCTATACCGGAAGGCTATTTCGCTGATCCGGCTGCAGTTTCATACATACCCGTCACAAACTTTGCGAGTAAAGCGAACATACATGAGCATCTAAGCCATTACTTTACAGAGAGTTACTTAGAGATGCTACAGTACGGCATTAATGAAAACTTCTTTGAGTATGAGGGTGAACTCTACCTTGTGAGGGGCGGTAGAGGGTACGGTGCTAACGGTTTAGATTTGGATAGTGTTGATTATACCAACATGCAAAACGACATGCTAATTGTGGATTTAACAAGCCACGGCAGTGTATACGCTAAGGGTACTGTGGGCTTTACCGAGGATAACGGAACGCTTAAAATAAGCAGTTTCCAGCCTATCCTCATGTATGATTTGTATGCTGTAAACCCCGAGGACGGCGCATTTGTACTGGTTCCTGACCTATCTGCATTCGAAAGTGGCAACCAACTCCCGACACCATACGATCAGATCACGCTAAGCGAAACCAAGCAGAACACATTTGAAGTCACCCATTTTGGCGATTATCAAGACGTTCTAAGCGAGTATACCACATTCCTGACCCAACTTGATTTTGTGACAGTTTCCGATGTCCCCGAAACACTTTACAGTCTTGAAAGCATCCAAGGAGATTACAACGTGAGGGTACATATGTATTTGCTTGACGAAGAAGGTGTACGGGTTGAGATGGAAATAGTGAAAAATGAGGGTTAAGCTTTTCTTTGAGCCGGAAAGGTAGTGCTGTAACGTAAGGAGCGTTTGAGCTGTCTTATTGACAGTTTACATGTATTACCGGTGGCTATCTTAAAATGAGCTTAATATGAAAAGGCTATAGTTTACCGTAATGGGATAACTATAGCCTTTTAGATTTATTTTCATGTGGGGAATGAAATCTGCTGACTTACTGTTGGTTTTTGGGAAAATAAACATAAATATTCATTGGAACATTGACTTTTTAGACGTTTTTTGCTAATGTCTTATGTAGAAGCTTAAAATTTACTGCTTTTTAAACTCTGTTTATTCGGTGTAATCAGCATGACGCTGTCTTACGGTGATTTGGAAGAGTTAGACGGTAATATCGTTGCCTCGTTCGAGGGGAGTATAGCAAACGAGCGGCTTGACTTTCTAAGTGAAAATCGGGTTTTCGCTGGAGTATGTCTATGGCGAGCCGCACAACTACACGAAGTTAAAGGCAGATTTTATACTCGGCAACTCAGACCATGTGGACGCTCAAGGGCTTAACAATGTACTTGACGTAGGTGTTTACAACTACTACCTGAATTCCACGTTTGAAAACAGCGAACTTATGGAAAAAATCGAGATGTTTTTTTATGATATCGATGTGACTGAGGGTATTTTTTTAGAACTTGAAGGGAAATGCCTTGCGGGAAATGTAGAGATGAGCCACCGAGGGTGTGGAAACAGCTGCACAAGCTATGTGGCTGAGAGAAGTAGGGTGTGATTATGCTCGGGGTTACAACTTTGCAAAGCCGATGAATATTGAAAAATTCAAAGAGCTTCTCAAAGAGAATAAACAGTACGACATCGGGTCGGTTTAATAATGCGCTTCACTTGCTTGGCCATTCTATTGACACATTGATGGGAGGCTTAGTGCGCCCTTTTGGCGTATCCACAATTGTGCAAGGTTTTCTTTAACTATCAATAATGTTGTTTTGTTATATTATTGCGGTGAAAAGCGTATTATTATACTGGTGATACTACTGCTTGTGCGCTGTAAAGGAACTCTGTGCTTTTGTAGTTGAAATAATGCGTGATAGTTGTTACGTGATTTTGCTGTGGATTATCAGATGCGCCATCGGCATTTGAGAATGCGCTGTATTCTTGCAGGGTTAGAACCTATGCAAAGCGGAGAGGAATAACATACAGAATTTTTGTGATTTTATTCGTGTTCTCCAAAGTTTTACTCTTTTTTCTTGCAAGACGTCGTGATATGTGGTAAAATAACTTGAGTATGCAAATTTTTGCATTTTAATACCCATATATTCCTGATGAGCGGTGAAGGGGTATTGTTTTAATGTTACTGCTAATAATAGATAGCAGAGTATATAATAATTATTTGAAAGGCGGTGTAGCCTTCTGTTTCATGCAAACATGAGCATAAGGCGTATATTATGAATAGCAAGAATAATGTTGCGGTAGGTAGCTTGAGAGTGTCTAAAGAGGTTATTGCAGGGGTTGCGGCGCAGGCTGTTAAGGAGACCAGAGGCGTGCTCTGCCTGGCGAAGGGCAGATATGTTGCTAAGGGTTGGCTTGGTCGTCTACCGATAATCCCTCCGATAAGTGTAAAGGTAAATCAAGACACTGCTACCATTGACGTGCAAGTGATAGTCACACAAGGGACGAAGATACCCACCGTGTCGAGAAGTGTGCAGGAGAGCGTTAAAGGCGCAGTCCAGAATATGACAGGCGTTGCCGTGTCTAAGGTGAATGTGACCATCGCAGGTATTGAGAGCAGAAACCATTCGGGTAATGTTTCTAACGTAGTAAAGCACTAAATCTCGAAGTTTCGGCAGATGACGGCGTTTGCGAAAAGTGGAGGAACACAATGAAAAGAAGCGAAGCTAGGGAGATGGCGTTTCAGATAATTTTTGAAAGCAGTTTTAAAGAGGACACAGCGGAGGAGCTACTAACCCTTGCGGCGGAGCTGAGAAGTCCACCGCCGGACGATTTTGTCAAGCTACTTGTACTGCTCACGCTCGACCATCTGTGGGAGCTTGACACGAGGCTACAACCTTTCTTAAAGGGTTGGAAGCTGGAGCGCATACCGAGGGTTACGCATCAAATTATGCGGCTTGCGGCGTGTGAGATTGATTATGTGAGCGATGTCCCTGTGTCTGTAACGATAAATGAAGCTGTGGAACTTGCGAAGAAGTACGCTACCGAGGAAGATGTTTCCTATTTAAACGGCGTGCTTGGTTCCTATGTGCGAAGCAAGAAAAATGCAGAGGAGACACAGTAGTTTTTATGGCTAGTGTAAGCGGTCAATTTATAGGTATAAACACCAGTAACTATACCACCGCCGTGGCACTTCTTAAAGACGGCGATATTAAGAGCTATAAGACACAGCTTGCAGTGCCGGAAAACCGCATAGGTTTCAGGCAAAGCGAGGCTGTGTTCGGTCATGTAAAATCGCTTTCGGACGTGGTAGAACAGCTTGTGACAAACGACTGTGGTGCACCGAATGCGCTAGGTGTTGTGGTACGTCCTAAAGACCACGATGATATATACATGCCCTGCTTTTTGGTGGGGGAGATGGTGGCGGAGGTGCTTTCCGCCTTTTTAAAGTTGCCTATCTATAAATTTTCACGCCAGGGTGGGCATATAGCGGCGGCACTACACGGCGCCGACAGGCTTGACCTTGTAGATAAACGCTTTCTGGCTGTACATATGTCAGGCGGCACCACAGAGTGCGTGGTGGTAGAAAACCTACTTGAGAGCGAATACACGCTGGTGTCAACAACAAACGACCTAAACGCAGGCCAAGCAATAGACCGAGTGGGCAGAATGTTGGGTCTTAACTTCCCATCAGGGCGTGAACTTGACCTGTTAGCTCGCTATTCAAACCGTGAATTTTCGGTGCGCCCTGCCTTTTTCGACGGCAACCCCTGCTTCTCCGGCGTGGAAAACAGCTGTCAGCGTATGCTGGACGACGGCGAGCCTAGGGAGGACGTTGCAAAATTTTGCGTGACATACATACTGAAAGCGGCGGCGGAAATGACAGAAAACGCCATGGAGCAAACAGGCATAACAGAGGTACTGTTTACCGGCGGTGTTATGTCAAACTCGATGATAAAAGAAGCACTGGGACACAC
>CAYJIK010000043.1:11026-16366 GCA_964370205.1 uncultured Oscillospiraceae bacterium
GTCATTGGTATGAGCACATCGGTACTTACGGTGTCACAACTTAACAGATACGCAAAATCCATACTGGAGAGCGACTCTAAACTACGTGCTATTTACGTAAAAGGCGAAATCTCCGGTATTACAATACACAGAGCCTCAGGGCATATATACATGACATTAAAGGACAGCACCTCGTCCATAAAAGCGGTGATGTTTAAAGGCAACGCCTCACACCTGCGATTTGTACCGGAAAACGGCATGTCGGTGGTGGTGTTTGGGCAGGTATCGCTGTTTGAACGGGACGGTGGATATCAACTGTATGTGTCTCAGCTTGTACCTGAAGGGGTGGGAGAGCTGCATGTAGCGTTTTCCCGTCTAAAGGACAAGCTTGCCGCTGAAGGGTTGTTTGACGAAAATAAAAAGCGTGATATCCCCACATTACCTGAAGTCATCGGAGTGGTTACCTCAAGAGAAGGTGCGGCGCTGACCGACGTTGTAAGCGTGCTGAGTAGGCGCTATCCCTTGGGTAAGCTACTACTCTGTCACAGCAGTGTGCAGGGAAAAGGCTCGGCAGAACAGATTGCTAGCGGTATAAAGCGGCTGTCAGACAGCGGCTGTGATGTAATAATAGTGACAAGGGGCGGCGGCTCTATGGAAGAGCTGTGGTCGTTTAACGAGGAGGTCGTGGTACGTGCTGTGGCAAACTGTACAGTGCCGATAATTTCTGCTGTAGGGCATGAGAGCGACTTTACTCTCTGCGACATGGCGGCGGACCTCAGAGCGCCAACACCGTCGGTAGCGGCGGAACTTGTCGGGACAGATATTAAGGACTTGAAGGAATATACCGACAGACTTAGCGTAGCATTAAGAGCACAAATGATGTCGGTGTACAATGAGAGTGAGCGCAGGTTAAGCGAGATTGCATCTAATGCGGTGTTTCGCTCACCGTTTGGTGTGTTGGAGCCTAAAGAGAAGAAGCTGGAGCGTTTAAATGAGGAACTCATGCGTAAAGGTAGGCAGATAACACCGATGCGCAGTGAGCGACTTTCAGGCATAGCGAGGGCGCTTGATGCCTTAAGCCCGCTCAAAGTGTTGGAGCGTGGCTACTCTGTGACGTTCGACGAGAGCGGTAGAGTGGTTGACAGTCCCACAGTGGGGGACTGCATAAGAACGGTGACGGCGAAAAGCGAGATACTTTCCACAGTCACCGAGGTGAATTTAAAGTAACGGAGAGCTTCTCCGGAGCTGTAACCGTTGAAAGGGAATAGTTACTATGAAGTTTGAAGAAGGTATCAAGAACCTTGAGAATATACTTGCAAAACTGTCTGAGGGGGACATTTCACTGGAGGAGTCGCTTGAACTGTTTTCACAGGGTGCGGCGCTGGTGGGGATACTCTCGAAACAGCTTGAGGGCGCAAAGCTTAAGATAGAAGAACTGACGGCAGACACTGCTAATGCCAAAGAATAACGAGGTGAAGCCTATGAACTTTAAAGATAGATTATCGTCATATGCACAGGCTACAGAAAAAGCTCTGGGGCGTAGGCTTACGTTCATGCACAAACTGCCGTACGACAAAACACTGGAAGCTATGCGGTATAGTCTTCTGGGCGGCGGAAAGCGGATAAGAGCAGTGCTTGCGCTCGAATTTTGCAGACTGTTCAGCGGTGATTACGCTAACGCCTTGCCTTCAGCATGTGCGATAGAGATGATACACGCCTATTCACTAATTCACGACGACCTACCTTGTATGGACGATGACGACCTACGACGAGGTAAGCCCTCCTGTCATAAAAAGCACGGCGAAGCTGTCGCCCTACTCGCGGGGGACGGCCTATTAAACGAAGCTTTTTCGCTATTGTCAGACCATGAAACTGTGGACAAGCTCGGCGCAGACAGAGCGATGACAATAATGCGTGAAATATCACACGCATCTGGTATACACGGTATGATCGGCGGTCAGACTGTTGATATCATGGGTGACGGTATAATTGAAAACGAAGAGCGTCTACGTGAGATGTACGCACTCAAAACAGGTGCGCTTATTAGGTGTGCCGCTGTGGCAGGAGCAATAGCTGGCGGTGCGGACAGCGAAAACCTTGTTCACGTCAAGGAATATGCGGAACACCTGGGGCTTGCGTTTCAGATAGTGGACGATATCCTGGACGTAGTAGGTGACGAAGAAACACTGGGTAAACCGATAGGTTCCGATGCAGACAACGAAAAAACCACGTTTGTGACACTCAGAGGTCTACAGAGCGCAAAGGACTACGCCGCTGACATAACAGAAAAAGCAAAACTGGCGCTTGACAAGTTGGGTATCGACACAGAGTTTTTACTCGCCCTTACTGACTATTTACTAAAGAGAGATTATTGATTTACTGCACAAAACTACTAATTTAGCACTTCTATGGTAGTTCATAGTATTTTATGCATTACTTCATTAAAGGGGTTAATCTATGACCGTATTTTCCGAGCTGGCCTCAAACCCACTTGTTAATATAGGCTTCTTGTCGTGGGCGGCGGCTCAAATTATTAAGACAATTCTCAACTATTTTGCCGCAGGAAAACTAAACCTTGAACGCCTTGTGGGTTCGGGAGGTATGCCAAGCTCTCACTCTGCACTTGTGACTTCGCTCTGTATGGGCGTCGCTCGAGTGGAGGGTTATGAGTCGCCACTATTTGCAATGTCACTTGCGCTTGCAGGTATTGTCATGTATGACGCTATGGGTGTCCGTCGAGCGGCAGGGGAGCACGCTAAACTTATAAACCGCATGATTTTCGACTTTTCCGACCTATTCGCCGAACTGGGACGTATGGCGTTTGACAACAAGCCAAGACCCAAAGAAGAAGTTGAGTTGTCGGAAGAGGTGACTCAGGAAGGTGTACTGGCTGAGGAAAAGGAAGGCAAACTGAAGGAGTACATCGGACACACACCGCTGGAAGTACTGGCAGGTGCGCTGTTAGGTATACTTATTGCGCTCCTGTATAACATCTAACTTGGTTACATTTTAAAGGTAGCGAGTGTTTAACGTCCTAGCGGATATCTTTATCAAGAGCAAAGACGACACTATTCGCAACCTGTATCGGCGCATTCTGAAAGGATTAAAAATGGAAGACATATTAAAAGCGGCTAGTCCGTTCACGCATATAAAGCAGTTCTCAAAGGTACAACTGACGGCGCTGTGCAGTGCCTTACGCAGAGAGATAATAACCACGGTATCCAAAAACGGAGGTCACCTTGCGTCCAATCTCGGTAGCGTTGAGCTTACAGTAGCATTACTGCGCACCTTTACACCACCAAACGACAAAATTGTCTGGGACGTGGGGCATCAAAGCTACAGCTATAAGATACTGACCCACCGCCGTGAAGCGTTTGCAACACTGCGTAGAAAGGGCGGACTGTCCGGCTTTCCCAAGACAGCGGAGAGCGAGTACGACAGCTTTATTTCGGGACATGCCAGCACCTCCCTCGCTGTGGCGGCAGGTCTGAAAGCTTCAAGTGAGCTTAAATGCGAGGACAGGGAAGTGGTAGCTGTCATAGGGGACGGTGCGCTTACAGGCGGCCTTGCTTTTGAGGGGCTTAATAACATAGGCAAGCAGGATAGCAGGGTTATAATAATACTTAACGATAATGAGATGTCTATTTCAAAGAATACCGGTGCGCTGTCGCAGTACCTTTCGAAGATACGCACCACGCCGACATACTTCAAGCTAAAACGTTCTACAGCGGACATGTTGCAGTCGGTGCCGTTTGTGGGGGGAATGCTTAAAGAGGGCGTGAAAAGCGTGAAAGAAACCGCTAAGCGACTTGTGTACGGCACATTCTTTGAGCAGTTCGGTATAGCATACCTAGGGCCTGTGGACGGCCATGACATACTGTCAATGTGTGACGTGTTCGAGGAGGCGAAGCAGTACGACTGCCCCGTGATAGTCCACGTGAACACGGTGAAGGGTAAGGGATACCGCCACGCAAGACTGTCCCCCAGCGACTACCACGGTGTATCACCGTTCAGTCCACAGGAGGGGATAAAGCGTACAACAGAGAAGTCACAGGACTTTTCCGCTGTGTTTGGTGAAGAGCTCACAAGGCTTGCTACAAGGGATAGCGATATCTGTGCTATTACGGCCGCAATGGAGAGCGGTACAGGGCTTACGACCTTTGCGCAAAGGCACCCCGAGCGTTTCTTTGACGTAGGCATCGCTGAAGGTTACGGAGTGACCTTTGCTGCCGCCTTGAATGCAGGGGGAGTAAAACCTGTATTTGCCGTGTATTCGACATTTTTACAAAGAGCGTATGACAATCTTCTCCACGATGCGTCACTTGAAAAGCGACATGTCGTGCTTGCCATAGACCGTGCCGGTGCAGTAGGGGCAGATGGTGAGACACATCAAGGCATATTCGACGTGGGCTTTCTGTCCACTATTCCTAATATAACAATATACGCCTCCTCCACATACGAGGAACTGCGCTGTCAGCTAAGCACAGCGCTTTACCGACATAACGGCGTAGTGGCGGTGCGTTACCCCAAAGGCAAAGAGCCGACATTGCCGCAGAGATATCTTCCCAAAGGCGATGACTTCACTTTCTGCGACGGTGACAGCCGTGTTTGTATAGTAACCTATGGTTGTCTATATGGAACTGTAGTGGGTGCGGTAACATCAATGTCAAATCCACCGTCAGTTATGAAACTGGGCAAAATCCACCCGATATCTCCTGATGTTCTAAAGATGCTGTCACGCTTTGAAAAACTACTGTTCGTCGAGGACACCCACACGGACAGCACAGTTGCGAAAAATGCGATATACTCGCTGTCCACTATGGGTACAGTGCCGAAAACAAGCGTAATAGCGTTTTGCGACGTCCCTGACCATATGACAGTAAACGAAGCGCATGAACACTATGGGATAACAAGAGAGAATATAGTAAAAGAAGTAGAAAATCTGCTTGGAATATAAGTTGAACTACCGTTTCGAGAAAGGGAGTGTACACATGTCCAAAAAAGAGAGAGCGGACCGCCTTTTGGTGGAACGAGGGCTTGTGTCGGGTAGAGATAAAGCCGCCGCCCTTATACTTGCAGGGGAAGTGTTTTGTAACGGCAAGCGTGTCGATAAAGCAGGTGAAATGCTAGACACGACACTTGAACTAACCATAAAGGAAAAGCCCCCATATGTCAGCAGAGGAGGGCTAAAGCTAAAGCAAGCCATTGACATTTTCGGCATCTCCCCGAAGGGACTTGACTGCTGTGACCTCGGCGCATCGACAGGCGGTTTCACCGACTGTATGTTGAAGGAGGGCGCAAGCAGAGTAATAGCGGTAGACGTAGGTTTTGGACAACTGGCGTGGACACTCCGAACCGACG
>CAYJIK010000044.1:0-7694 GCA_964370205.1 uncultured Oscillospiraceae bacterium
GGTTGTTTGTTGGTTTCGGGGGGGGGGGTTGCGCCATTCGGTGGTTCCAAACGCTACCGCACTTTAGAGCACTAACGGAAATGCCCCCACCGCTAAAATCCACATCCCCCAAAGCTCCCAACCCCACAGTTATTATCGGTACAATGTCAAAAGGTTACAAGCTGAACTGATTAATGTAACTAACGAAGTAACGAATATGCTTCAAACTATCTACAACTACTATTATTTACTAATATTTTTGTTTATTATGATGTAATTGTTTATTTAATATCAGGTTTTTTTGTATATTTATTGTTGACAAACAAGTTGAAAATATGTATAATTAACTCGAACAATAATATTTACATACCATATATTATTGTAATTTATAAAATTTGGAGGTTTATCATGCGCAGTATTACAACATTCGACCTACAATATGCACACAGATTTTATGGTTTTAAGGGCGAAGCACAGTATCTGCACGGCCATACAGGCTACCTCACCATCGAGGTTGAGGACAGCGTGAACATGGGCGTGAATATGGTGTTCCCCTGCAACGAAATCAAAAAGACTGCGTGGGAGCTTCTGCAAAACTTCGACCATGCACTCATCCTACGTGAGGACGATCCCATGTTGCCTGCCATACTAAAGGTATACGAGGAGACAAACCTGAAGGACGGCGCACCGCAGAACACAATGAAAGGCCCGGCATTCAAAACAGAGCTTGCCACCGCCTACCCTGACTGCCGTCTTGTGGTTACAAAAGAAACCATGACAGTGGAGGGTATGATCAAAATTGTCTATGAACTGCTGAAGGACAAGCTTAACATCGCTAAGCTAACCTTCACCAGTGGCGTAAACGCCGCCAGCGAAGAGTATGACACAAAGAACCATATCGAGCGTTGCCCACTATGTGGTATAGCGCTGGACGAGCACGGCGAGTGCCCTAAGTGCGGATACAAGAAGTAAATGGTCATCCGGCGTTTGCAATAGTAAGCAAATCGTTGACTAAACACATCAACACCGTCCGGTGATATCAAAAGACTGCCGAATTAAAGGCAGGTTTCGCTAAAATACACAACAAGTAGGGGTTGATGCCCACATCAGCCCGAAACCTCGGTTAAAACTGACGTTTCGGGTCGATGTAGGCATCGCCCCCCTATTGTTTTGGTGTGAAATTACGAATGTATTTCTTAATGCGACAGCCTCTTTGCGTGTCCATCTTGCAAGGTGCTCCTCGAAAAATCGAAACTACTGCCACCGTGCAATCTCTCACGGTGCAACCACTGCTAATATTCCATTTTCACTGTCCCCAAAAATTCCCCTTTTCTTTTTTAAAAAAATGTGTATAATAAAGGTAGGATTTCTAAATTGGTAAGTGCCAGATGCTTGCCATATTTTGATGGGAGGTCTTTTTATTTTAGTCAGTCCTGCGTTTTACGTAGTATCAGTTTTGATAATATTTACACATTCCACACTTGCGTTTAAGCTGTGTAGTTTACTTAGTGACGGCACTCGTTTTGGTAAAATATCTATACCTATTGCCTGCCTGATGAATGCGCTCATATCGCCCGTTACCATTGCAGGCCACTTTGAGAGCCCTACTACCTTTTACTTTATAAGCACATTCTCGCTTATCTTAGAGCTATTCTTGCTGTACAAAGGTAAGCTTACTAAGCTTATAGGCGTAGCGCTCGGCACGCTCCTACACCTGTTTGTTCTGCGTGGGATGGTGGTGAGCATTACCGCCTTGATCTTTGACGTCAGCATGTATGAAGTGGCGTTTGGGCAGGACTTTATGCGCTTTGTAAACCTCGGCGCTTTTGCCTCGCAGGTTATTGCGCTTTCGCTGTTCATCTACTTTATCCCCATGGACATTATGCGTAAGATGATGGACGACAAATACTTCTACAACATGATCCTATTCCTCACGACATTGCTTGACATCTATCTGATCTACAATTCGCTCATGTTCCTCGAAACGGTGGTGTCCACAAACTTGGTGGTGCAGGAGCTGGTGATAGTTGTTGCGGTGCTGTTGTTCTTCTACATAATGCTGGTGCTTCTGCTCAGGATATTCAGCCTGGGTGTTTATAAGGAGCGCACGAGGGAGCTTGAGGTGCAGATAGATAAGGACAACGCCCTCACGTCCGCTGTGTTCAGCTTTGCGGAGATGATTATTGAGGTAAACTGTGCCACTGACAGAGTCACCAGAATGCTGATAGGCCAAACCGAACTACCTACAGAACATCTATCCTCTTTCTCCGAGCTGTTTGTCGGGGAGGGGCGCAAATTCCTCCACCCGGACGACGTGGAGGTTTTCAGCACCATTAATTCACAGTCGTTGATTAGCGACTTTGATAGCGGTATAAAAGAGAAGCAACTGGAGTATCGTTCGTTTAAACTGGCTATACCACAGGGTGAGACGAGGATAAGCGCTGTCACCGAGGAATATCTGTGGTACAGAATGAGAATAACCATCAGCCAAAGCAAAGTCGACTCGGATATAAAAGCGCTAATTGCCATAGACGAGATTGACGCCGAGAAGCAGGAGGAGTTGCAACTTCGCAAAAAGGCGGAGACCGACCCACTCACAGGCGGATACAACCGTGCAGCGCTCTCGGATAAAGCCGACGAATATCTGAAAACTGACGGCTTCGGCACGCTATTTATGTTTGACCTGGACAACTTCAAGGGCATAAACGACAATATGGGTCACTCGGCGGGTGACGCTGTGCTCTGCGAGGTGTACACAAAGGTGCTGTCCGTCTTTAGAGGTGAGGATGTAATCGGGCGTATCGGCGGAGATGAGTTTGTGGTGTTCATGCGTGGCAACATAAAGCCGACCACTGCCGCTAAAAAAGCGTCCCAGATTTGCGATGCGGTGAACAAGACCTACAGGGCGGCGAATGGAATTGATATAGAGATTTCCGCCAGCATCGGTATAGCTGTCTCGCCGAAGGACGGAACAAGCTTTGAAACGCTGTTTAAAGCGGCGGACATGGCAATGTACCACTCGAAGAGCATAGGCAAAAACACGTACACCTTCTACGACAGCAGTTCCGAAGGCTTCAAACCGCAGGACAAGGAAGCGTACATGCGCTTGCGAGACCAAAAACACTCCACGGACGACGAGTGAGACGACCCGGAACAACTATAAAATCACGTAATATGTAGGGTTGCGGTTAGCCGTGACCCTATTTGCCTATCATGGCGCAGACAACGAAATGAGCCTACCATCATAAAGGAGGATTTTTTATGGGTGCTACTAACAGTGTAACACTGAGAACATACCGTGAAGAAGATTTCCCATCACTTGCGGAGCTGTTCTACAACACCGTCCACAATATCAGCCGTGACGATTATACGTCAGAACAGCTGGACGCATGGGCGGACGGCAATATTGACAGGGAGCGGTGGAACAGTTCTTTTTTAAAAAACCACACCCTTATCGCCGAATGTGATGGCAAAATTGTCGGCTTTGCAGACATGGAAAGCGGCGGTTATCTGGACAGGCTTTACGTCTCGCATCTACATCAGCGCAGAGGTATAGCGACAGCACTGGTGACAGCGCTTGAGCGACAGGCGACCGCAAACGGAGTCACTGCTTTTGAAACGCACGCTTCCATCACTGCACGGCCCTTCTTTGAGCGGTTCGGGTATGTGGTGGTGAAGGAGAACACGGTGGTGCGCCACGGTGTCAGTATGACGAACTTTTTGATGAGGAAAGAGGGGGTGTAGGGGTGCACCTGCCTACCAATTACGCACACTCCCTTTTGTGGACAAACACCCAACCTAAGGCGAGTGGAGATGAGCTTTGATCGCTCTCAAACGTGAATAGCGATGACGATAGGGGCGGTCAAATGGGCACGCTCCGCCGCCGAGGTGGTGGGCGCAGTCGCTTAGCGAACATCACGTGGCGGTGGGGGCGATACCTTGGGACGTAAATGCAGGGGGAGATAAAAACAGAATACAACCCCTGTAGGGAACTGCACTCGGATGTCTGACTTTCGTCAGTCATTCGTGCGTTCCGCCATTTTCACCCCCACAAACCTACAAAATGTGGCGTAGGTGACAGAAAACAAGTCAAATGCAACAAAAAGAAGGTGCAGTCACATGACCGCACCTTCTTTCTTTCGCTATTTTGTAAGGAGTAGCTCCTCAAAATCTATAAACTCGCCGTTCTTTTTCACTTCTAGGTGTAGATGTTCCGCCATCAGCGACTCGGCGGGTATATAGTCAAGCTTGCCGATGGTGTCCCCGGCTTCAACAGTGTCCCCTTTTCGCACGGGGATGTCCCTGTCCAGTCCGCAGTAGTAGGAGGTAATGTCGCCCGAGTGGGAGATTTCCACTATACCGCCCCATAACGGGTCAACACGCACAGCTTCGACAGTCCCCGGGGCGATAGCGCTTATTGCGCTCCCCTTGACCGCTCGGATATCGGTACCGTTGTGTGTCTGCCAGTGTCCGAGAGTCTCGTTCTTAACCAGCGTCTCGCCGGAAAAAGAGGCGATAATCTCACCTGTAACGGGCATTTGGTATGTCACCTTGGGCGCTAACGCTTCTTGAGCGTCCTGTTCTATCGGGATGGTTGCTGTTGTGTTTGGGGTGGTGTTCTGGGTGGTGTTTGTGTCGGGGGTGACGTTTACGTCAGTGTCCTCGGGGGCGTCGTCTGACGGTGTGTCGGTTTGCACGTCGTCGTCCTCGTCATCGACGGTGGGTAGCATCGGCTGGGGGGAAGGGTTTACGATAGGTGTGGGCTTTTCCGAGGCGCTGGACGTTGCTGCGCCTTCCTGCGAACTTGTGACCGCAGGGGGCTGTGTGGTGATGGTACGGTTTGCCGCTATAAAAGCTGCGCCTCCTGCCCCCAGTATACACAGGGCAAGAACGAGGTAAAAGCCGTTACCCATCAAAAAATCTACGATTTTGCTTTGACTTTTCTTGGACATAATTATGCCATCCTTTCAAATTGTCAGTACTTCACCGTTATTTTGAACCGGTCTGCAAAAACTTATACCTGTATTTGACAATTTTTATTTGAGGATTGTTAGGGTGATAGTTGTAGGGTAAGGGCTCTGCTCTTACCGCAAATACAACCACAGTAAATTTGTAGGGCAAGGGTTCTACTTTTGCCACCCCGTTAGATATGCACAAACTGTTCTGAGGTTTCGGGCTGATGAGGGCATCAGCCCCTACGTTTCGCTGATTTAAAGGGGAGGTTGCTTTTGGTGTGGTAGAGGTATCCACTACATCCCCATGACCTCCGCCCGGCTCTCACGTTTTACACCCCACACCTCTCCCCCATCATTGACTAAAACGCATATATATGGTATGGTTTTTCTAGAATGTTATAGGCTATACTATGTTTTGTTTTGGAAAGACCACTTGCGCATGAGCCTAACGGCTCACCGGCACAATACGAAAGGAATGTCCTGACAATGAAGTACAGAATAGTTGGCGAAACCTTGCCGGCAGTCATTTGCGACTTAGAGTGCGGCGATTATGTGATAAATGAAAGTGGATCTATGTGTTGGATGACACCGAACATGAAAATGGAGACGATCGGCGGTGGTGTCGGCAGGATGATTGGGCGGATGATGTCCGGAGAGGCACCGTTCTTTAACAAATATACAGCGGAAAACGCCCCTGGGCAGATAGCGTTTGCCAGTAGCTTCCCCGGCAGAATATTGGCGCTTGAAGTGACCCCGGATAAGCCTCTTATACTTCAAAAATCTGCTTTTTTGGCAGGGTCGAGCGGAATAGAATTTGATACATATTTTAACAAGAAGATGTCAACAGGGCTGTTTTCCGGTGAAGGGTTTACCATGCAGAAGGTGACCGGTAACGGTATAGTATTCGTGGAGATAGATGGACACGCCGAGGAGTACACACTTGGCCATGAGCAGTCCATGATAGTGGACACAGGCAACCTCGCAGTGATGGATCACACCTGCGAAATCAAGGTGCAGACAGTCCCCGGTGTTAAAAACATGCTGTTCGGCGGCGAGGGCATCTTCAACACTGTCGTCACAGGGCCGGGAAAAATCATACTTCAGACCATGCCGATAAGCAAAGTGGCGTCCTTTGTAAAAGCTCTCTTGCGCCTCAGGTAATGATATTCACTGTCACCTTGCTGTGTGGAGACGCTACACAGGCTCAAAAGAAAACGGCGATATCCGACAAAGTGGCTTTCAGCGTAATCCCATAAGTCTACAATTTTTGCATTGTTACTCTACAACCTCAAAGCGGAAAGCCGGAGTTTGAAAATAAGATTTTCAAACCGTGGTTACAACCATAGTTTTATGCTCTAGGTACAGCCTTAAACCTGCCGAAAGGAATGGTCATAACATGAAAAAACTCTCAAACTTCAAAGGAACGCTCTACTTTCTCGGCTCGGGAAGTATTGCCGCAGCGCTGACACTTGAATTCCTGTTGGTGTGGCACCTTAAATACAACATGCTCGCCTCGGTTCCGCTGGGGCTTAACGGTAGTCTGCTACTGTCGGGTATATATGTGTTGATGGTGTACCTGTTCACCATGCTGTACGGCGGCTACAAAATCGGCTACTACCGCTACCGTGAAATAGTGTACTCGCAGGGGCTGTCGCTGTTTATGGTCAACTTTATCACCTACTTTCAGGTGAGTTTGTTTCTACGACAATTTGTAGACGTGCTGTACCTTTTCTTGCTCTTTGCTGTACAGCTTGTGACTATAGCTGTTTGGACAGCTGTCAGCGAGCGCCTATACTTTTCCCTCTATCCGCCACGAAACACGCTTGCCATCTTTGAAAACAACTCGTACATAGAGTTTGTCGAGAAGGTCGGGCGGCGTGCGGACAGATACCGAGTGAGTGAAAGTGTAAGTGTTACTGCCCCTGACCTTTTAGAGCGCATACTTGACTTTGACAGCGTTCTGCTCTGTGACATATCGGCAGATATGCGTAACACCCTCCTAAAGCACTGCTACCGCCACTCGAAAGAGGTATACCTCTCCCCAAAAAGCAGTGACATCATACTCGGCGGTGCTGAACAGCTAAACCTGTTTGACACACCGATGATGTTATGCCGTGGCGGTGCGCTTACCCCCGAGGAGCGCTTTGTAAAGCGAGCGATGGACATTGTAATTTCGTCTGTGGCTATAGTGCTGTCGTCGCCGTTATTGCTTGGGGCGGCACTCGCTGTAAAGCTGTATGACGGTGGCCCTGCGCTGTTCTCTCAAGAGCGCGCCACTGTCGGCGGACGAGTTTTCAAGCTCTACAAACTGCGCAGCATGGTAGTGAACGCCGAAAAGCACACAGGCGCAGTACTTAGCACAAAAGGCGACCCACGTGTCACCCCCATAGGCAGATTTATCAGAGCGGTAAGATTGGACGAGCTACCCCAACTTTTCAATGTGCTAAAGGGGGATATGTCCATAGTCGGCCCTCGCCCCGAGCGCCCTGAACTCGCCGCTAAGAACATCGAAACGCTCCCTGAATTTGACTTGCGACTAAAGGTGAAAGCAGGGCTGACAGGTTACGCTCAAGTCCTCGGCAAGTATAACACCACCCCACAGGACAAGCTAAAGCTCGATCTTATGTACATTGGTGAGTACTCGGTGATGTTGGATGTGAAGATTATGCTCATGACAGTGAAGATCTTATTCATGAAATCCTCAACGGAAGGAGTATAGGGATCTTCACAGAAAAATTCTGTTTATGAAAAGTGGGGCCG
>CAYJIK010000044.1:7794-16295 GCA_964370205.1 uncultured Oscillospiraceae bacterium
CTGTTTATGAAAAGTGGGGCCGAGGGTGTATAAAGGAATTTTTATACGTAAGATCTTATTCATGAAATCCGGGGCGGAAGGAGTATAGGGATCTTCACAGAAAAATTCTGTTTATGAAAAGTGGGGCCGAGGGTGTATAAAGGAATTTTTATACGTAAGATCCTATTCATGAAATCCGGGGCGGAAGGTGTAGAAAATTTAAAAAAATTTTCTCGTGAAGGGAAGAGGATTTGAGTAAATAGTGAAAAGTGAAAAGTGGCGGTGTCACTTCGTGACGATATTATTTCGCTACGGGCGAAGAAAAACGTCAAGCAACAATCATAATATCCATCACCGTAGGTGATACCGGCACTTTTCACTATTAGCCATTAGCCCCACGCTCCCCTCCGTGGACGTACCTAGGGTCGCAGGGGCGGTCGGATGCTCGGAGATGGCGGTAGTGGTGGGGGTGTATGCGCCCCCGAGTGTTCGGGCGGCGGGCGACCCGACCTGCCCCAATTAGCACGCTCTCTCTGAGAGGGGATGTTCCCTCAAAACGGCACGCACACAGTGCGTGCCCTACAAATCCACTCGTCTCCCTCCCCTACATCCTAAAATCGACTTTATTCTCTTGACGTACCCCGCCGATGTGGTACAATAGTGTATCAGCTGTCACTAAGAGCGGGACGTTTAAAATTGCCGAAAGGTATGGACTGTATGGCACAGGTAAGGAGTATAGAAAAGTTAAGACGGCAGCGGCTAATTAGGACAGTCATATGGCGTGTCCTGGTGGCCTTGCTTGTGGTGCTCCTTATTTATGCTGTGTATACTGTGCGTGGGGACATCGGCGAGGCAGGGCTTTCGGCGTTTGTGTCGGATAGCCTTAGAAATCTGTTTGCCGAACAGAGCTTCCCTGTCACAGTAGAAGGGGGCGATATTTACACGGCAGGCTCTCGAATAGTGGTGCAGAGCGGTGGCGAGTTTTTGTTTTACACGGAAAAGGGGCTTGAAGTTCACAGTCTAAGCCCCGGCTTTCGAAATCCGCAGATACTCTCGCACGGCGGTGTAGTATTTATATACGACCCGGGGAGCGGCGGTGTGTACATAGACCGCAACGGCACAAGGCTTTTTTCTATAGAAGCGGACCATTCCATTTACACCGCTACCTATTCGGAGAGCGGTATGTTCGCTATATCCCACACCTCGGAAAACTACAGCTCACAGGTGACAGTTTACGGCTCGGATTTCAGCGACTACCTGCACCTAATGTACACAGACGAAATAATAATCACCACCGACATAAACGAAAGAGGCACGCTCGTTGCCACAGGCGGCTTCGGGACAAGGGGCGGTAGTCTCTATTCACAGGTAAACCTGTACAGTCAAAACGACGAAACCCCCAGATATTCTCTTTTGTTGGACGAAGAACTGGTGATGGATATAGATATTCGCAGTGACGGCTCACTGATGTTACTTACCGATAAGACGTTGTCCCTTATTTCGGCGTCGGGAGAGGTGTTGCGCCGTGTGGAACTATCTGCCGCTCCACGCTCCTTCCATGTCACCGAGAGCGGTGGTATGCTTCTGGAGCTGAGTAGTTACGGTGAACTTCACCGTTCCGAACTTGCGTACTACTCAGCGGAGCTTGTGCTCGAGGGTAGCATGAGCCTTGACGAACAGATGGAAAGTCTGCTGTCTTCGGGGGACACACTACTACTGTTTGACGGCGAGGCGATAACTGTCTACGACAGCACGCTGGTTCATCTGTCCACCACCGAGATACAGGACGCAGTCAGCGTGACTGTTCTGGATGACAACATTTATTACACCACAAACAGCGAGCTACGCACTGTGCCGATAGTGGAGGACTAGGAATTAGGAATTAGGAGTTGGGGGCGAAGGGTGAAGAGGTTTTTGTTAATCTGTAGGGCACGCACTGTGTGCGTGCCGTTTTGGTTAGGCTGAGGGGTTAATCAACGTCTATCCACAGAGGGCAAAAACGTGAGTAAAAACGTCCGGGTCGCCCGCCGCCCGAACGCTCGGAGGCAGGAACACCCCGCCGTCGCCGTCATCGCCGAGCGTCCGACCGACCCTGCGACCCTAGGTGTCCCACAGAGGTAGGCAGTGGAATGGGTAACGGCGGAACACATGAATGGCTAATGGTGAAAGCCTTATCTGCGGATAAGGCGGTGAAGGGTGAAGAAGTGGCTGGCGGAGTTTTAATGTCTTTCCACTGAGGGGAGCGTGGGGGAATGGTGGGTGCTCGGGCGGATAATATCCGCCCCTACAGAGGTTGCTCTTTATTTACGTCTACCTCCTATGTTCATGTCCGAGGTATCACCCCCACCGAACGTGTCACACGCTAAGCGTCACCACCCCCACCTCGGCGGCGGAGTGGGCCTATTTGACCGCCCCTACCGTCATCTCCATTCACGTTTGAGAGCGGTCAAAGCTCATCTCCACTCGCCTACGGTTGTGTGTCTGCCCACAGACTGGAGCGTGGGGAATACGGGCGGATAATATCCGCCCCTACAGAGGTTGCTCTTTATTTACGTCTACCTCCTATGTTCATGTCCGAGGTATCACCCCCACCGAACGTGTCACACGCTAAGCGTCACCACCCCCACCTCGGCGGCGGAGTGGGCCTATTTGACCGCCCCTACCGTCATCTCCATTCACGTTTGAGAGCGGTCAAAGCTCATCTCCACTCGCCTACGGTTGTGTGTCTGCCCACAGACTGGAGCGTGGGGAATACGGGCGGATAATATCCGCCCCTACAGAGGTTGCTCTTTATTTACGTCTACCTCCTATACTCATGTCCGAGGCATCACCCCCCACAAAAAACAAATATTTCCGTCCTTATTCGATAAATTATCGGTTACTAAACCCCAAAGGTTGTGATTGTATGAAACTTATAGCACAAATTAAAACACTCCCACGGTATGCGGAACTTTTGCGTGGTGTTAAACGGCGTGAGCGTGTTTTGCTTACCGGGGCGGCAGGCATACATAGGTCTGCTATAGCGGCGGCTCTTTCCTCGGATGGGGAGAGCCTTTTTATCGTCACCCATGACGAGCCAACCGCTGTCAAGCTGGTGAGCGACATAAACGCTTTTCTGGGTGAACAGAGGGCGCTTTTACTCCCATATCGTGACATAAACCTCCGTAAGACCGAGGCGGCGAGCTTTGAGTATGAGCAACAGCGACTGAGGGCGTTTGAGGCTATGCGGTTTTCGGGGTATGTTGTCGTCAGCAGTATTGCGGCGACGTTACAGTACACTATCAGTCCGAAAGCGCTTACCGAGGGCAGTTTTGTGCTCAAGGGTAGTTTTGAAGGTGGACCTGAAGCGCTCATTTTGAAACTTGCCGAGGCAGGATACCACCGCACCGAGATGGTGGAGGGGGCTTGCACCTTTGCGGCTAGGGGTGGGATTGTTGACTTCTTCTCCCCTGCGCTGTCCGAGCCTGTCCGTGTGGAGTTTTGGGGGGATGACATTGACAGCATGTCCCGCTTTTCGCCGGAGAGTCAGCGGCGGACAGAGCCTGTTGATGAGGTGTCGGTAACCCCTGCGCATGAGGCTATAATACCGCCTGACGGCGGAGCGGAGCTACTGCGGACATTGATGGCGTCACAGCGGAGTGGTACGCCTGCCGAACTTGCGTTAAAAGAGAGCCTTGCGCACGTCGAGGGTGGCGGTGTGCTTAAAAATCCGCATATGCTATTGCCGATACTGTACGGCGAACCTAATACCGCACTTTCGCATATCGGCGATGGACGGCTGTTCGTCTGCGATATGGCGGCGATACGTGAAACACGCCGTGGTGACGAGTGGCAGGAGCGTGACGACATAACAACGCTTATTGAGGAGGGTGTCCTCCCGATAGGCTGTGACCATCTGTCCCGTGACATCGAGTGGTTTTTGGGCGAGTTTTCAAAAGGCGGTGTGCTTAGCGAGACATTTGTGCGTGCTGTTGTGGGGTTTGAACCGCAGAGCATACTGAATATCACGGCGGTACAGCACGCACCGTGGGGTGGTGAGCTGAATGTACTGCTTGAGGAGGTGCGCCACTTTATGCACCTCGGGTACAGCGTGGTGGTACTCACTCCGACAGACAAGGGCGGTCAGACACTGGCGAATGACCTCGTCGGTGAGGGCATAACGGCACGCTTTCAGGACATACCCACCCCTGCGGAGAGGATAGTTACAGTCACCGACATGGGGCTGTCGTTCAGCTTTGAACTGCCTGAGATAAAGCTATGTGTCATAGCACACAGAGCGCCGCATATGTCGGTGAAGAAGCCGAAGCGTCGCAAAAACGCAGGGGACGCTATCCGCTCACTGAGCGACATCACCCCCGGCGACTATGTGGTACACTCGGGACATGGTATAGGCGTGTTTGAGGGTGTGGTCAGCCGTGAGGTCATGGGGGTCACGAAGGACTATATCAAGATACGATATAAGGGCGCAGACAGGCTGTTTGTGCAGGTTACACAGCTTGACATGGTGTCAAAATATATCGGCAAGGCGGACGATGGCGTTGTAAAGCTTGGGAAACTCGGCTCGGGTGAGTGGCAACGTGCAAAGAGCAGGGTTAAAAAGGCGGTGGCGGACATCGCTGTACAGCTTGTGGAACTCTATCGCAAGCGAATGGCGGCGAAGGGTCACAGCTTCCCCCCCGATGACGACTGGCAGCGTGACTTTGAACTGCGCTTCCCCTACGCCGAAACGGACGACCAGCTCCGCAGTATAGCCGAGATAAAGGCGGATATGCAGTCGCCACGCCCGATGGACAGACTGCTCTGCGGTGACGTGGGCTTCGGCAAAACCGAGGTGGCGATGAGAGCCGCCTTCAAGTGCGTTATGGACGGCAAACAGTGCGCTGTTCTCGTCCCCACCACCATACTAGCGTGGCAACACTACCAAAATTTCATGTCCCGAATGGAGAACTTCCCAATTAAGATAGAACTTATGTCCCGCTTCAGAAACAGCGCACAGCAGACCGACACGGTGAACAACCTCCGAACAGGCGTCGCTGACATTGTAGTGGGGACACACAGGCTACTGTCCGCCGATATACGCTTTAAGGACTTAGGCCTTGTTGTCATTGACGAGGAACAGCGTTTCGGCGTGACCCATAAAGAGAAGTTCAAGGAGCTTAAAGAGTCGGTGGACGTGCTTACACTGTCCGCAACACCGATACCGAGGACGCTCAACATGGCGATGAGCAGTGTGCGAGATATGTCGCTGATAGAAGAACCGCCCACCGACCGTCACCCTGTGGCGACCTATGTACTGGAGTATGAGGAGGCGGTTATAGCCGAGGCAATACGCAGAGAGCTTAGACGTGGCGGTCAGGTGTTCTACCTGCATAACCGAGTTGAGAGCATGGACGCTTGTGCGTCACGGCTGATGGATATATTCCCCGAGGCCACTGTAGTTGTGGCGAATGGGCAGATGAACGAGCAGGCGCTGTCAAGCATTTGGCAACGCCTTGTGGAGCGTGAGATAGACATCCTCGTCTGCACCACCATCATAGAAACAGGGGTAGATGTCCCCAACTGCAACACGCTCATCATAGAGGACGCAGACCGCATGGGACTGTCCCAGCTTTACCAGTTAAGGGGACGTGTCGGACGTTCGGGGCGTAGGGCGTTTGCCTATCTGACCTTCCGTCCCGGCAAGGCGATAAGTGAGATAGCAACAAAGCGCCTGTTTGCGATAAAGGAGATGACGTCGTTCGGGTCAGGCTTTAGAATAGCAATGAGGGATATGGAACTGCGTGGCGCTGGCAATCTGTTCGGCGCACAGCAGTCGGGGCATATGGAGTCAGTGGGGTATGACCTCTACCTGAAGATGCTCGGTGAAGCAGTGGCAGAGGAAACAGGAGCACCGCCGCCACCGTCCGAGTGTACCATCGACATAAAGCTGAGCGCTCACATACCCGAGGACTATATCACAGACCTGTCACAGCGTTTGGACGTGTACAAAAAGATTGCGGCGATACAAAACAGCGAGCAGTCATTGGACGTATTCGACGAGCTGATAGATCGTTACGGAGAACCACCACCTGTTGTGGGTGGGCTTATTGAGGTTGCGCTGGTGAGAAATCGAGCGTCGGCGCTTAATATACGTGAGGTGTCCCAACGTGATGGCAAGATATTGATGTTCACAGACAAGGTAGAGCCGTATGCGGTGGCACAGCTTGCTAATGCGCTTAAGGGACGTGTTATGGTGAACGCAGGGACGAAGCCGTATATCTCGGTGAATATAGCGGCTAAGGATGAGCCGGTTAAGCTGATAGCCGAGTGTTTGACGATAATGGAGGAAACACCGAGAGCGGAGAGTTGAGAGCCGGGGGCTGTCCACAGAGATAGCGTGCAGAGCCGGTAGGTAGGGGCGGATATGATGACCGTTTTGCGGTTGTTATGCGCCTCTACTTTTTGTTTGTGGGGACAAGAACGGCAGAACGCATGAATGTCTGACTTTCGTCAGCCATTTGGTGGTGTTCCCTACGGAAAGTCTATCCACAGAGGGGAGCGTGTGGAGGTTGGGGACGACGGCACGCACACAGTGCGTGCCCTACAGAGGGTGGTTGAGGTGGAATATCCTGTTTGGAGGTCGTTATGTATCCCTACGGAGATGGTGGTTTATTTATGTATAACCCTCATTTTCCCTCGAGGTATCACCCCCACCGAACGTTAGACGTCATCGCACGTTTTCACCCCCACCTCGGCGGCGGAGTTCGACCGTTCGGGCTTTCCCCCACGCTTCTCCGCTAGCGTCATCTCCGAACGTCCAACCTCCACTCGCCTTAGGTGGTATCCCATGAAGGGGAGCGTGTGGAGGTTGGGGACGGAGGCACGCACACAGTGCGTGCCCTACAGAGGGTGGTTTAGGTGGAATATCCTGTTTGGAGGTCGTTATGTATCCCTACGGAGATGGTGGTTTATTTATGTATAACCCTCATTTTCCCTCGAGGTATCACCCCCACCGAACGTTAGACGTCATCGCACGTTTTCACCCCCACCTCGGCGGCGGAGTTCGACCGTTCGGGCTTTCCCCCACGCTTCTCCGCTAGCGTCATCTCCGAACGTCCAACCTCCACTCGCCTTAGGTGGTATCCCATGAAGGGGAGCGTGTGGAGGTTGGGGACGGAGGCACGCACACAGTGCGTGCCCTACAGAGGGTAGGTAGTATGTACTGTTTGGGGGTGTTATCGCTGTGGGGAGGGTTGCCCTGTCCTTATGGGCGGTTTTTTGTTGCTCTTACTTGATTTTCTTCCCCTACATAGCAGTTCAACCTTATTGCTAACTTAAAAAAGTAACACCTGTTACAAAATATTTTTGCTAATTCTATTGACAAATGCAGTTTCGTATTATATAGTTAGTCAAACTACTAAAAACAAGGAGAAGTGTATGAGTGACTTTGGGGAAGCCTTGAATGACATACTGGTGAAAGCGTATCGAAACATTATAAAGCTTGAACAGCTCAGTTTGCAGCAGATAAGCGGCACGGGGCTTTCCATAAACGAGATGCATTTGATGGAGATTGTAAGGAAGTATGGCGATGTGGGTGCGCCTGTCGGGGTGATAGCGCAGAAGCTCAGCATCACAAACCCCTCGGCTACAGTCGCTGTGAATAAGCTGGAGAAAAAGGGCTATGTTAAGCGGCAGAGCAATGTTGGGGATGGGCGGATGGTGAATGTCGTTCTGACCGAGCAAGGCATAAAAATAGACAACCTGCATAAACAATATCACAAGGACATGGTAGAGGCGATAGCCGCCGAGATGACCGAGGAGGAGAAAAAGCACCTCATTTCCGGCATACACAAGCTTGGCGACTTCTTTGTGAGAAGCATAGAACAAGTCACTCCCCCACGCAAGTAGGGGCACTGCCCGACAAGCAGTCGGCGGTAGAAAGGTATGGTTTGAAAATGTTATTTTCAAACCGCAGTTTTGTGTTCTTTGGCACAGCCTCGGTTTTTGTAAAATCAGGAACTGTATGTGACAAAAACCACACAAAACTTGCAGAAAGGAATGAGCAATATGAGTTTTAAAGTTTTGGGTACGGGTAGCTATGTGCCGCCACGTGCTGTAACGAATGATGAGCTTTCTGAGTTTTTGGACACGTCTGACAGCTGGATAACACAGCGTGTCGGTGTGAAGACACGACATATATGCACAAACGAAACTGCGGTAGACCTCGCATATGAGGCGGCAGTGAGAGCGCTTGAGAGCGGTAATACGTCGCCGCAAGAGATAGACCTTATCCTCTGCGCCACTATGAGCAACGAGGACGTAACGCCGTCACTGGCGTGCAGTGTTCAGCGCAGATTGGGAGCGTCCTGCCCTGCAATGGATATAAACGCCGCCTGCAGTGCGTTTATATTCTCGCTTGAGACAGCGGCAGGCTTTTTCTCGATGAAAAAGGTGAAGAAGGTGCTTGTAATAGGCGCTGAGCGCATGAGCAGAATACTAAACTGGCAGGACAGAGGCACAGCGGTTATCTTCGGGGACGGCGC
>CAYJIK010000045.1:0-1835 GCA_964370205.1 uncultured Oscillospiraceae bacterium
ATCAAACAACGAACGAAAGGTACGGTCACAATATGAAATTCGGAATTATCGGAGCAATGGAAGTTGAGATAAAACACCTACTCGCCACTATGAATGTAACAGATGAGAAGAAAATATACGACACCACCTTCTACAGCGGTACTATAGAGGGACAGGAGGTAGTGCTGGTATGCTGTAGCGTGGCGACTGTTAACGCCGCACTGTTCACGTCCGTGCTTATCCGTGAGTTTGGCGTGGGGACAGTGATAAACGTCGGTGTCGCAGGGGCTACGGATGATAGACTGTCCACGCTGGACGTAGTTATCTCCAAAAACGTAGCCTACCACGACATGGAGCCAAACCTGTATGAGAACTACCCCTACCGCCTGAGCTTTGAAGCGGACGAAAAGCTGATAAATCTTGCGGAACAGGCTATATTGTCGGTGGAAAATCGTGATTATAACTACCTTATAGGGGACATCGCCACAGGGGATGTCTTTGTAAGCGGTGGTGCCGTCCGTGACAGCATAATCGAGCGTCTGCACCCTGCCTGTGTCGAGATGGAGGGAGCGGCGGTTGCGCACACTGCGTACATAAACGGAGTGCCGTTCCTAGTGCTCCGTGCCATGTCCGACACCGCTGACGACGAAGCTACCATCAGCTTCTACGACCTCGTAGCAAAGGCGGCGGAGCGAGCCTCAGCGATACTGCACGCAATGCTCAGAATGTATCAGGACTAATGCATTATCAGTCGAAAGGAAAACGCTATGCTTACCATAAAACCAATGACAGCAGAACATTTAGACGCAGTGCTAACAATTGAGCAGGAGAGTTTCAGTGCGCCGTGGAGCAGAGAGGCGTTTCTTACGGGAATGGAGCGTGATGACCTGCGATTTTTCAGTGGGTTTTGCGGTGGGGAGCTTGTAGCGTTTCTCAGCGTGTCGGTGGACAGCTACAGCGGTGTCTACATAATGAATATCGCTGTCAGCGGTAAGCACAGACGCAAAGGGTACGCCACCGACCTTTTAGAGCTATGCTACGACGTTGCAACCGAAGCAGGCACAGACGTTGTTTTTCTAGAGGTGCGCTGTACAAATTTCAGCGCTATATCACTGTACGAAAAGCATGGCTTCACCATAGTGGGAATACGCAGAGATTTATACACAAACCCTGTAGAAGATGGCTATGTGATGCTGAAAAAGCTGTGATAGTAAGCGAAATCACAGACGGAAGGGCTTTCTCATGTGACGAGTATCTCCCTGCAACCGTCCCGACTTTGGTGCACTCTAACAGTGGGGTAGGAAATTTTAGGAGGATATATGTTTATTTTCTTAGCAATGTTGTTCGTTGTCATAGGAATTTTACTTTTTATTAAATCAACCAAATTGACCGGCTCGGGGGGGATGATTTTAATTATAAAAATATCTTCTGTTGGCATGGTTATTTTAGGAACCGTGTTGTTTTTCTTCATTGCGAACGGAAATATTGTATTGCCGCTTGTTTGAACAGTGGCTTTTGGTGCAATGCTTTATGAAAATGATTGCGATATGCGAGGAGTAGCTTATGCCGATAATAATGATGAACATATTCGCAGGAACGATTTATACATTGATAGCGCTGATTTCAATTGTGAATATAATAAACCCTAAATGGATATGGGAGAAGTTTGAAAGCCATAACGCAAAAAGAGAGCCGACTAAAGAGTACTTTGTTTTAAGAAGGATTATTGGAGTGTTCGGACTGGCTTTAGTTAGTGTGTTGGTTTTATTTCCGTATGTAATGTCACTTTAGGGTGACATTAGAAGAACCGAACCTGCTTTAAACCCCAATGAGTACCAATGTCATCGTAGGGCAAG
>CAYJIK010000045.1:1935-16017 GCA_964370205.1 uncultured Oscillospiraceae bacterium
GGCAAGAGTAGAACCCTTGCCCTACACATTTACCGTATGGATTCGGAAACATATGTCACCCTAGGATAACATAAAGCAAAACCGTCACTACGGTATGTAGTGACGGTTTATTTTTACGAACAACCCTATACTCAGGGGCGCTTTTAACTATTTTGTAATTCTTCCCTTGCCGTTCGGTGTATTTGTTATCCCCAGTATCTTTGAAATCTCGTGCACCACTTCGTCCTTGCAGATGACTATTATCTTATCGCCTGACATAAGGCGTGTGTTACCCCTCGGTATTATAAGCTCGCCGCCTCGTGTGATGGACGCAACGATGGACTGGTCGGGTAGCGGTAGCTCAAGCAGTGTTATGCCATTTTGGACATACTCCTCAGGTAGCTGAAATTCCAGTAGCGACGCTTGCCCCCTGTTGAGGCTCATAAGCTGACGTATCGCCGCCGTCTCCGCTTCACGCTCCAGTATACGTGCTATAGAGTCGGTGGTGGAAACAGGAATGTCCACCCCCAGACGCTTCATAACCGCTGTGTTCTTAGGATTGTTTACCCTCGCTACCGTTCTCGGGATATCAAAGCACTTCTTCGCAAGTTGACATATTACGAGGTTGTCCTCGTCGTTACCTGTGACACTTATCAGCACCTCCGCCTGTGCGCAACCTGCCGCCTCAAGCGCTTCAAGTGACGAACCGTCACCGTGCACCACCTGAATGTCCAGCGTGTTTGCGATTTTAACGGCTGCTTCCCTGTCCGCTTCTATGATAGAGGCGGTGTGCCCGTGCTCTCTCAGTGTCTCCACCAGATAAAAGCCAACCTTGCCACCACCAACAACTACTACTCTCATGAAAAGCCCATGCTCCTTTCGTCCGCAAAAACCCATGTAAGCACCGCATGGGCACGTTCTTATGTTTCCTTGTTATTTTCTTGTTACGTCTTAACCCCTATTCCAAACGGCACAGCATCATTTTCGCATCGAACTCATCGGATGATACTACCCCATCGACTTCGCCAGCACCACCTGCTCTGTAGCGTACACCACAGTTTTCGAGTTAGGCTCAACCACCGTCAGCTTGCCGTCCGAATGTATCACGCCCACAGGCACTTCACCCTCGGAAAAAGGCACTTTTGACAGGAGATAGCCGTCGTACTGCTTAGCTACCACCGCTGTGGTGAGTGACATACTCGCCGCACCGAAGTTGACATACCGCACCTGTTCTCTGTCGGTAAGCATGGAAATGGCAGAGTCAACAGTGAGTAGTGTGGGGCAGATTGTCATAAGCCCAAACTGTGAAAACACCTGCTGACGGCGTGGGTCGTATATTCTTGTAAGCACTTTCGGAACGGAGAATATCTCCTTCGCAAGTTGGCTTACCATAACGTTTATATTGTCGTTGGACGTAACCGCCGCAAGTGCGTCACAGCTCTCAATACCTGCCTTTCGGAGCGTCTCTTGGTCTATGGGGACACCTGTTACAGTGAGACCTGTAAAGTCGTTACCAAGCTGTGAAAAACTCTCCTCCAGTCGGTCTATAACAGACACAACATGTCCCTCTCTGCAAAGTGTGGTCGCCAGCTGTGAGCCCACAGTACCGCAACCTACCACCAATATATTCATGTCAATGACCATTCCTTTCCGGCGTTTTGTGACGTTTCTGTCCTTTTAGGCTAGTGAAAAAATCTCGGGACGCTTGTTATCCCAATACGCATAAGCAACGTGTAGATTTTAATATATCTAACGGTAACAGTTAGGTAGAACCCCCTACCATACAGTAGGCTTTATCGCCCATTTCACCGCCATCTGTGCCATTGCAAACCCTGCTACAGGCGGTACAAACGGCGAACTACCCGGAGGATGTCTGCCGTGCTCGTCTGACACGGTGACAGTCATCGGCTGTTCAAGTGAATACACTACAGGCACACTCTCCACGCCCAGTCTGCGCAGTTCTCTACGAACCACTCGCGCCAACCTACAACCGCTACCTGACGTGTCCGCTATGTCCCCTGCCCTTATCTGCGTGGGGTCAAGCCGTCCGCCTGTCCCCATCGACGATATTATTTGTATACCATTTTTAATACAGTAATCAATCAAAAACACCTTGCTTTTTATCGTGTCTATTGCGTCTATCACAATGTCGGGAGCATAGTCGGTGAGCACTTCAAAGTTCTCCTCACGCAAAAACTCATGCCTCCACGTTATGTCACAGTGTGGGTTTATACTGTAAAGTCTGCTGTGCCACCTTTTAGCCTTGGACACGCCCACATCGGTGCAGTCCGCTATAATCTGGCGGTTTATATTGCTGACTGATATGTTGTCGCCGTCAATCAGTAGAATGTTCCCCACTCCTGCACGGCAGAGCGCTTCCGCCGCCGCACCGCCTACGCCGCCAAGTCCCACAATAGCGACACGTAGCTCTGCAAGGCGATCAAGTGCGTCCTCACCAATGAGTAGTGAAGTGCGTGAAAACATATCTGCTCTGTCGTGAAATACCACCTTTGGGCTCTCGTCGTCTGACTGCTCAAGGTCGCTAAAGGTCAACTGTATGTCGCCGACATACTCCCCGTCGTCTGTTTTCTCTTCGGTAACGGCAGTGTCAAGCGGCTCTGTGGTGAAGATCTCTGCTTCTGTGCTATCCGCTGCTTCGGGAGATAGTCCACTGATCGACTGTTCTGCTTCTTCTCCGAGCATTACACTCACGTCCTCGGACATTTCCACTGCTTCGCCACTAACTATGTCACCTATCTCTGAAACCGCTTCCGCAAACACCGAAAGGAACCCTTCAAAGCTTTCCACCAGTTCCGATATCTCACTACCTTCAAACGGTAGCGGTTTTATGTCCACCGGTGCGGACAGGTTAATGTCTGCTTCGTCTATAGGGAGTTTTGCGGTAGAGCCGGTGTCACTTGCGACAGGTCGAGACTGCTCCTCGGTCGATAGCGGCGGGGTCGCCACTGTATACAGTGACGGTTCTGCGCTGACTGTGGGGAGTAGTGAAATTGCAAGTTCGCTTTCCGCTCGCTCTGACATTCTCTCTCTAAAGTTCTGCGGTGCACCACCGGTGGATACATAAATCCGCCCGGACATCACCACGTCGGAAAACGGTGAAAATTTATCTCTTTTAACATCGTTAATACTGTTCTTCTTCATGATAAACCTCTTTTGACACACGTTTGAGCATGTCAGATTTGCGATCAACGCTATATGTTTTAACAAAACGCTACTTCAGCAGTCAGCTGACACAGCGGTATCTTAAGTATGCTCCGTGTCTCTGCCATGGACAAGCCACAGAGCATATAAATCACTACAAAAATACCCACCATGCCGTTCCCCTGCCGTATAAAACCCCGTCATATCTAAACAGGTGGGTGGGTGCGAAACACAAATCACACTCCCTTCGTCCGCCTAAGCGGGAGGTCTGCATTATTGTGCTAAAGTCACTATATCCCTAAATTTATATTGTCGGATTAAATGGCAGGGGGTGTCGTACACAGTAGGTAATCTGTTTTAAAGATAACGTTTATGGGAGGAGGTTACTCCTCATCCTCAAAGCTGTATTCCTCTTGTAAAATCTCAACGAAATGAACCACGATTTCGTCGTACTCCTCGTCTTCCTCTATAAGGCGCATGCTATACTCGCCATCCACTTCGACAGTTTCAGCCAGCCACAGAGTTTCAGGTTCGCCTTCTTCGTCATCCTCGTCTACTTGCTCGGTTTCTTCCTCTTCTTCAGGGTAGTCAGGTATCATCGCCACGTAGTTTCTACCCTCAATCTCAAGGCGTGCGATTATCACAAGGTCATAGGTCTGACCGTCGGTGTCGTCCACGAGCGTTACACGCTCTTCTTCCATGTTCTCCAGTTCGTTGTCCAGTATATTTTCGTTCATAATGCTCCTTATATCTCTCCTGCCATGGGGCGTTATGCCTAATGGCTACGTTATTATAATCTGCAGGTGCAGCTTAGCTATACCCACTTAGTGTTTAATTATTCTACTTCTAGTTTAGGACATAACAGGCAATAAGTCAAGAGGAAAATAGAAAATCAAGCGGTGGGACGTGTTAGATCGTTGGATTTTCGGGGTTGTCGTCGGTGGGGGGCGCCTCTTGGTCGTCTGTTTCAACGACCTGTGCCTGTTCGCTGCTATTCTCCTGCCCGGTCATGTCCTCTGTAGGTGTTATGCTGTCAGTAGGCACTGTATTCTCTGCACTCTGTGCATCCTCCGGCATTATAGGCTGTATAGGTTCAGGCACCGGGGCAGGGATAACCTCGCCGTGTGTCATAAGCGAAACAAACTCAGGGCCGTCCAACTTCTCATGTACTATCAGGTATTCCGCCACAAGTGTCAGCTGATCCATATGCAGTTCAAGGAGGTCTTCCGCTCGCTTATAGGCATTTGCTATGATATCACGCACTTCGCTGTCTATTTCCTCCGCTACTGTCTCGGAATAGTTTCTGCCGGACGATATATCTCTGCCTAAGAACACTTCCTGCGAGCCCTGTCCGTAGACAATCGGCCCCAGCTTATCCGAGAAACCGTAGCGTGTCACCATCGACTTTGCAATACCTGTTGAACGCTCTATATCGTTTGATGCACCTGTTGAGATGTCGTCCAGTATAAGCGCTTCGGCTACACGTCCGCCCAGTAGTGACACTATGCTCTCGAACATCTCACCTTTTGTGCGGTAGTTCTTATCCTCGGACGGTAGCGACATGGTGTACCCACCTGCCATACCTCTCGGGATAATGGATATCTGGTGTACGCCGTCAAGCGACTCGAGGTAGTGGTGGCAGAGTGCGTGGCCTGCCTCGTGATAGGCGGTGAGCTTCTTTTCTTTGTCTGTCACCATGCGTGACTTCTTTTCAGGTCCTGCGACAACCTTAATCGTCGCTTCCTCGATGTCAAACATGGTTATAGCTTTCCTGTCACGTCTTGCCGCTAACAGTGCAGCTTCGTTTAGTATATTTTCAAGGTCTGCACCTGTGAAACCTGCGGTGGTTTGGGCTATGGTCTTAAGGTTAACGTCAGGCCCCATCGGTTTTGACTTTGTGTGTACCTTCAGTATCGCTTCTCTGCCCACTACGTCGGGGTAGCCGACTATTATCTGGCGGTCAAAACGGCCGGGGCGAAGTAGCGCAGGGTCTAGGATGTCACGGCGGTTGGTGGCGGCTATGATGATGACGCCGCTGTTAGAGCCGAAGCCGTCCATCTCGACCAGTAGCTGGTTTAGCGTCTGTTCACGCTCGTCGTGTCCACCGCCTAGGCCTGCACCTCTCTGACGGCCTACAGCGTCAATTTCGTCAATAAATATGATGCTGGGTGAGTTCTTTTTTGCGTTATCAAACAGGTCACGGACACGGGAGGCACCGACACCGACAAACATCTCCACAAAGTCAGAACCTGATATGGAAAAGAACGGCGCATTCGCTTCCCCTGCGACTGCCCTTGCAAGCAGGGTTTTACCTGTACCGGGAGGGCCAACGAGTAGCACACCCTTTGGTATTCTGGCGCCCAGTGCGTTAAACTTAGAGGGGTTCTTTAGGAAGTCCACTATCTCGACAAGCTCTGCCTTTTCCTCGTCAGCACCGGCGACATCTTCAAATGTCACCTTTCTGCCTTGGTCGGGCACACGTACTTTCGCTTTGCCGAACGAGTTCATGCCACTTCCGCCTCTTGTTTGGCGGAGGGTAAAGTAGAACAGGAAGCCCATCGGGATAAACAGTAGTAGGGTGGGTAGTAGGTTTATGAGCCAGCTTGTGTCCTGCGGAGCTTGTAGGTCGTATTCCACAGGTGCGTCGGGGTTTTCTATGTTGTATTCCTCAACGTGATAGATCGCCGACTGGACGAAAAGTCCTGCATTCGGCACACGGTAGACGTAGATTATCTCACTGCCACGTAGCTTGAATATCAGTTCACCGCTCACTATGTCAAAGTCAAAGTTTTCAACCTTGTCCTCGGCAAAGAACGCCACAACTTCCGAGTACTTAAACTCAGGCTCGTCAGGCTGATTTGAAAACAGAAGCGACCCCACTATGACAAGCACCACAAATATCGTTAGATACCCCCAAAGCCCCCGACTTTTTTTACTCATATATAAAACCAACCCTTTCTAATCTATGTAAACTGTAATGTAATGTCTATTTGTAATATAAATAACGTGTATCATCTGTATCGGTAACGAAATATTTAATTGCTAAACCAAAATTGCTGTCGGGTTTAACACCCCGACAAACGGCAGATTGCGGTACTTTTCCGCATAGTCCAACCCGTAGCCTACCACAAACTCATCCGGTATCGCAAAACCTGTGTACCTAGGCGTTACATCCGCTACTCGGCGGTCGGGTTTATCCAGTAGTGTTGCTATTTCGACAGATAACGCCCCCTTTAACTCCAGATACTCGGTGAGGTGGTGGAGCGTTCTGCCCGTGTCCAGTATATCCTCCACTATGAGAACATGTACATCGGGGGGGATGTTTACGTCTTTTATTATGTTTACCTGACCTGTGCTGACTGCGCCGTTACCGTAACTGGATACCGCCATAAAGTCGATGGTGACAGGTAACGTTATGGCACGCATAAGATCAGCCATAAAAATTGCAGACCCCTTCAGCACGCATAATAGCAGGAGGTTCTTACCACTGTAGTCCGCTGATATTTTCGCTCCCATGTCCGCCACTACCGCCGCTATCTCTTCCTCTGAAATCAGTACTCTCTCTATATCGTTTGACATAGTTATGCCATTCCTTTCTGAATGTTTTAAGGCTGTGCCGAAGAAGACAAAGCTTCGGTTGAAATCTTATTTTCAAACCTTTTTGTCCTCTCGCAATATTTTAATTGTCACTGCATTTTTCACATCTGTGCTATCACCTACTGCGAACAGCTCGGACACACCGAAGTGTTCAGCAAACACCAGTGTTCCGTCCTCCAGTGCCGCCACTATAAGGTCGCTTTTTTTGACTGTACCTTTTTGCTCGCTTAGTAGGTTTTTCATAGTTTTGGTTACACCTCTGCCACTGAGTTTAAGCCTGTCCTTTTGCATGGGGGGGCGAAGTGTAAAGCCAAGATTTATTTTATCACAGTCTATCACAAAAATATTGTAATATTTGTGAACATTTTTCATGTTATTATTCGCTGTTATCGGTGAAACGGACACTTTCATCGTCTCGGAAAGTTGGTACATCTGCTCTGTACCGCTTCTAAGTTCCTGGGTAGATATAAACAGCGGTGCAAACTCGCTTTCTTCCTCTCTGATTCTGCTCACGAACAGCACATCGTCACCTTTGACAGTGAAGTACTCGCCCTTCGCTATCTGGAGCGTGAAGTCCCCTGACTGCATACCGCTGTCCATCAACTTTACTCGTGCGGTAGAGGTGGCAAACCCTTTGTCTGTCAGCAGTTTGTGGAGCAGGCGCTCTCGGCGGTTTTGGGGTAGTTTTAGTAGCGCTTGTCGGGATAGTAAATCCACTCCTTTTGTCACCTGTCCGAGTGTTTTTTCATTCTCCTCGTGGACTATATCTCGGTCGGCGGTAAGATTTTGCATGGTGCGGTGGAGGTTTTGCAGTGCTGAGGGGTTTCGTTCTGTTATGGGAGGGAGGACACGGTGACGTATGAGGTTGCGGAGGTAGATGTCGCTGCTGTTTGTGCTGTCCTCTCGGTAGTCTTGACCTTTTTCAGCGAGGTATTCCAGCACTTCGTCTCGGGACACAGTCAAAAACGGACGCACAACACGTCCTCGTCTTGGCGGTATACCACACAGGCCGTCTATCCCACTACCTCTGAACATGTTTATGATAAACGTTTCAGCGCAGTCGTCCAGTGTATGTGCAGTGGCGACCTTGTCGCAGGTCAATCGCTCGAACAGCTCGTATCTCAGATTGCGTGCGCCTTCCTCAAAGGATAATCCCCTGTCCTTCGCATACTGTTTTGCGTCCTCTTTGTAAACGGTAAGCGGTACAGCGAGTTTCTCACATAGAGTACGGACAAACGCTTCGTCGCCGTCCGACTCGTCCCCTCGTGCCATATGGTTTATGTGGCAGGCGTTTACAGTTAGGTGGTACTGCTCTTTAACGTCGCACAGCCAGATTAAGAGTGCTACGCTGTCCGCTCCTCCTGAGAGGGCGACGGTGACGGTGTCATTGGGGGTTAGGAGCGAGTGAGCGGAGGTGTGGGCGGTGGCTTTTTGGTGTAGTGTGTTCACGGTGGGAGTCCTTTCTTTTGGGGTGGGGGGGTGGGGGGCGGCGGAGATTCGCAGTCGGCGATGGCGGTGGAGTGTCGAACAACAGTGGGGAGACTGCGGAGATTTGCCGCCGGTTTGTCCCGATTTACGCTACGTGACGTGTGGAGAATTACGTTTAATGGTTGGGTGGGACAGGGGGGAATGTTCGCTGTTTCCGGCGGACAAGGCACCTCAGGAAAGGTAGCCCTTGTGGAGGTCCGCCATTTTTCTCGCATGTTACCAATAGGGCAGAACCGAGTTGGTTACAAAAGAGGGATGGGGAAGCGGAACGGTCGGGACCGTTCCCTACAATTTTCGTAAACCTTCAATTATAGGTTGAAGGTTCACGACTTGCCGTCACCGCCCCACTTCAGCGAGCGCAAACAAGAACGTCGGGGCGCCCGCCGATTTGCGGCGGGACGGCAAATCCTACCCTCCATCAAACACCCTACCGCCCACCACAAACCGCCCCTGCGCCCCTAAGCCCCCTCCTACGCCTTTCTACCTCTACTCGGCTTTGTAACCACAGGCATTTCCGCCTTTGCACTCTCCAGTCGAAGACCTGCAAGGCACATACCCCACATCACCCAGAAAATCGGCGCTACCGACACGATACTGTCGTTAAAGAGTGCCGCACCCATATATGCAGCCATTCCACACAAAAACGCTGAAGAATAGCATAGAGTCATCGGCAAGTCAGCGGAGCTGTCCTCTTTCTTAAACTTAATAATAGCCTTCAGTACTGCAAGTCCTGTTACAATAATCGCAGTCATAAACGCCAAAAATGCTATCATTCCTTGATTTAACAGTATCTGTAGATACTGACTGTGTGGCTTATCCACAATGATATACGGCGTTCCGTGGAATCGAATTTTTGCGCCGAAGTCAAACTGCGGATAGTACATTGCGTAGGTGTCAGGGCCTTTGCCTATAATGAGATTGTCAGTTATAAGCGGTATACTTCTGCTCCAAATTGCACCTCTTGCCGAGCCCATGTGTCCATACCGCTCAAGCAGTGGGACAGTCTTCGGGTCTTCGGTCTTTACAAGGTTGTCGTTGGCATTCGCAAACCAAATCTCCCCCTCGCTGAAGGTGAACGGTAGTTGGTAACCAAGCTCTACCACAAACGTATTTTCCATATCGGTGGGAAGAAACACTCGCATAGACGAAAAACGTTCGTCCTCAATCAGATACTCCACGCCGCTCTGCGTAGCTGTCAGGACAGTTCCGTCACTGTCGGTAAAGGTGAGCGGTGTGCCGTACGTTATAGTAATATCACCGGCATCAGTCTCCACTGTGGCACTGTTCGTACCTGTCGTAAAGTCGTAAACGACAGTGGCGGACGGTGCGTTTTTCTCATACGGTAACGCTTCAGGTCCGAGAAGAGCGGTAATCCCCATGTTTGACAGATTCGGGAATACGCTCATACCAATCACAACCGCCACTACACCCACCACCGCAACACCGCCTGTGGCAATCAGATAACTTTTCTTAAAACCAAACACCACCGCAAGCACCACAAATAGCGCCGCAATACCAATCACAGCCCCCACATAGCCGCCACGGGAGTTAGACCCCAGCAGGTTAAACGCCACCAAGGCAGTGAATATCAACAGCAGTATGCGGTATGTCTTATGCTTGACAGTGATAACCAGCGCCAGCGACGCCACCGTCAGCATACTCATCATGCTACCGACGTTATTTGTGTTAAACAGGGTGGAATATATAGTCCCCTCACCGAAGTTAAAGTTGAGTGACTCACGTATCTCAGCGTACATCTCAGGCACCAGCAGCGCCTTGCCGAGGTCTGTCCTAAAAAAGTCATACCCAAAGAACTGCCCTATACCGATAACGCACATGACAACACCGCTAACAGCAATGCCTGCACATATTATCGTAAGCTGTCTCTCTTCCTCAACCAAAGAATACACTGTCCCAAGCAGAAACACGTATCCCAAAAGCACCCACATACCCTCGTATCTATCGGGGAACCCCATATAAGCGACCTCGGGGTATTCGCTAAACAGTGACGACAGTATCGTAAACAGACTGTACACCGACAATGACAGTATTGCCACATGCACAAAGTGTATACCGTTTTCGTTCTTAACTGTCAACAGTCTACCAAGCGGCTTGTGAAAACGAGGGTTTCGCTCCGCTATCCTACTGAACGCAACGCTTATCACCACCAATATATTTATCACGCACAGCGATATAAGTAGTACAGCCTTACAGAACGAGAAAAAGTCCAGATGATACGGATAGCTCTTCCAGTACATCGCAATGCTCTCCGGCACCGACACCTGCTGAACCACCACCACAAGTGGTATAAGTGCCACCACTAAAAGTACAGCGGTGAGCGGCCCTGATAGGCTTATAATCTCCTTAAATGTTGTTTTACTATTCTTCTGCATAATATAACCACGCCTTTCGGTAGAACTTTTCGTTTTTCAGACAGGCAAAACACGATGTATCCCAGCGACACAGCGTACTTTTACCCTTTTATAAACTTTACCATATGCACCCCAAAACGTCAATAAAAATAGCGGAAAGTGCAGTCCCTTAGATTGTTATCTTTTACCGTGTGACGATTTTTACCGCCGATATGGAGAACAGGTGCAAAGCTCCGCTATCACATTTTAAGGCAATAACAACATTCTCTACCCAATTTCTGCATTATGATTTTTCAATTGTAATCTTCTTTCCTCTCTGCACAAGAGCAACCATCCCGGACGATACCACAACGGTGATTATCGAATATTGTATCCTGCTAAACGGTATGTAGGTGAGGGAAAGCGCAAGCACGGTAAAATCAGTGAACACATAGGCAAGGCCGATGTTTATACCCGTTAGCTTGTTTATCGTCATGGCAAGAGCGTCGTCACCGCCGCAAGCACCACCCATCCGTACAACCATCCCAACGCCGACTCCGACAAGCACGCCGCCCAGTACAGCCGCCACTACGGGACTATCCGCTAAGGACGGCAACAACGGCGTAAAGCTCTCAAGTATGCGGTAGACCACCGAGTAGGCGACTGTCGCAATTATAGCGTACTTTGCAAAGCTCTTGCCCAAGAAGTAAAAGCCTATGGCGTAACAAATTGCATCAAGAACAAATCCGCTTATTGCAGGGGAGATATCAAAGTGATGCTTGATAAGCAGTATAAGCCCAAGTATACCGCCCTCCGATATTCCGCTCTGTGCGTGGATATTATAAGTGCCGAATGCGAGTATAGCCGCCCCCAGTATGGCGGTTAGGATGCTAAGTGCCTCTCTTTTTTTAAGGCTCATAAAAATACCTCTTTTTTATAGTTGCATAGGGCACGCATCCTATGCGTTCGGTGTTCTGTTATATCTTCGTGTATCACCTATTTGGGTGGTGCGAAAACAATACATGGCCGGTGACAGTAAGCTGTTAGCCTTTAGCGCAAAGTTAAACGTCCACCGCAGATGAAGCATGTGGGGCAGGCAACGTGCGGACGGTCACAGACCGCCCCTACGAGGGAGATGGGCTTATATCCCCAAACTCACTCTTCACCATTCACCCATCAGTTATCCGCCCCCAGCCGCCTAAGCATAACGTCAGTCGTAGCTCTCAGCTCGGGGTAATCTGTCAGTGTTGGGTCGTCAGAGGTTAGCTGTGCCGCTGAAGCGGCGGCCATCTCCATCAGTTCGGGGTCGGACGCTAGGTCGGCTATTTTAAACTTGGGCAGACCGTGTTGGCGACTGCCGAAAAACTCCCCGGCACCTCGCTGTTTAAGATCCTCCCTTGCAATGTCAAAACCGCTGTGTGTCGCCTTCATGACATTGAGCCGCTCTCTGCTCTCCTTGCTTTTAGAGTCGCTCACCAGTATACAGTGCGACTTTTTACTACCACGCCCTATACGTCCCCTAAGCTGATGTAGCTGGCTAAGCCCGAAGCGTTCAGCACCTTCTATCATCATGACAGTGGCGGTCGGCACGTCTATCCCCACCTCTATAACGGTGGTGGACACGAGCAGTTTTATATCTCCCTTTGCAAAGTCCGCCATGATTTTGTCCCGCTCACCGGACTTAACACGCCCATGTATAAGCGCCCTACTCACCGAAGCTATCGGCGTATCCTCAAGTGACTTGTAGTACTCCTCGGCGCTTATAAGTCCAAACTCATTTTCCTCTATAGCAGGGCAGACAATATACGCCTGTCCGCCGTTTTCTATTTCACGCAGAATAAAACCGAGCGCTCTCTTTCGCTTGTCACCGCCTATCACATAGGTTGCGATAGGCTCTCTACCCTTGGGCAGTTCACGTATAACCGACACGTCAAGGTCGCCGTAGATGCAGAGAGATAGCGTTCTCGGTATCGGCGTGGCGGTGAGTATCAGCGCATGGACACCCTCGCCCTTTCGCTGTAGTGCCCCACGCTGATTCACTCCAAAGCGGTGCTGTTCGTCAGTCACCACCAGTGACAGCCTATCCATCACGGTGTCGGCCGTTATAAGTGCGTGTGTACCTACCACAAGGTCCACTTCGCCCTTCTTCAGTCCGTCACGCACACGCTTTTTCTCCTTAGCAGGTAGCGCACCGCTTAAAAACTCCACCGTGATATCAAGCGGTTCAAGCAGTGCCTTAAAGCTGTTATAGTGCTGATTTGCAAGCAGTTCTGTCGGTGCCATGACAGCCGCCTGTCTGCCCGACTTCACCACAGCATACACAGCGGAAGCGGCGACAAGTGTCTTGCCCGAGCCCACGTCCCCCATGACCAGACGGCTCATGGCTGTACCACTTTTAAGGTCGGCGTATATATCACGGATAGCCTGCTTTTGACCGTTTGTCAGCTCAAACGGCAGACGCTCAAGCATCGGCGCAAGTGGTACACCTTTAATTATCGGCGCAGGACTCTCCCCTTTTCTTGACCGCCAAACAGAAAACGCGCAGGACAGCACAAAAAGTTCCTCAAAGGCGAGTGTCCGCCGTGCTTTGTCTATGTCGGCGTAGCTTTTGGGGGCGTGAATTGTCGTAACTGCCTCGCCATGTCGCATAAGACCCAGCGGTTCGGATATTGAATGGGGGACGATGTCCGTCTGCTCGTCTGCAAGGTCTAATACCTTTTTCACGTCCTTCTCGATGGAGCGTGACGTCAGCCCTGCCGTCGAGGGGTAGACGGGGATAAGGGTGCCTGCGCTCTGTGGACTGAAAACGGTGGGGCTTTGCATTTCATACTCGAAAAAGCTACCTTGTATTCTCCCGTGGAAAAGATACCGCTCCCCGACCTCCAGTGCCGAAAATGCGTAGACATTCCCAAAGAACAAGAGAGTAAAATAACGCACACCGTCCGACACCGTCGCCCTGGACAGCGTCAAGTTGCGAGCATACGACTTCTTAGGTTCATGCTTCTCCACCACCACGCCGGCAATCACAGCAGTATCGCCGGGTAGAACGTTATCGGTGGTCGTCGGGGCGGTGAGGTCGATATAGTCCCTCGGAAGATGGCCGAGAAGATCTCCGACTGTATACACTCCAAGCTTACCATAAAGTTTACTGCGCTTTTCCCCCACACCCTTAACAAAACATATGTCAGTACTTAAAGTGAGCATGCCACCCCTCCTTCACTTGCTATCTATTCGTTTAAATGTATTGTCTTTAAGTACGTCTACCACGTCAGAACATTTACACTAATCTATACATCATAAATTATACCTTTTTTGAAGCGTCAGCGCAAGGGGAGCGCATGGAGTTAGTGTTAATAGCTGTTAGACTACAAAACATATTGGACACCGGCTCCTACTAAAAAACAAAAAGAGAAAAAGCCAAGAAAATAGAGTAAATTTATGTCACCACAACAAAACTCTCTACAGAAAGGCTTTTTCTCATGAAAAGTATAACACAGGACATGAA
>CAYJIK010000046.1:0-12949 GCA_964370205.1 uncultured Oscillospiraceae bacterium
GTGACAAGCTCTGCTGCGCTCGCCTTGGACATGTTCATTTTCCAGTTTCCTGCCATTACGGGGGTGCGTTTTATCTTGTACATATTAATTACCATTTCTTTCTATATTTTGCAAAGTTTTAGTAGGTAGAAAAAAGGGTGGGAGACACATGGAATTGCAGGAGGGCGACACCCGAACGTAAAAATTCAAGACGTACATAAACATACCGCCATCTCCGTATGGGCGGCCTGTGTGACCGCCCGAACCTTCCTTGATTTGTCTTGTTTTTATGGTGAGAAACGCACGAGCGACGTTACAATCGTTAAAAGGGAAAAGTAGCGGAATTGCTGAATGGCTGACGAAAGTCAGACATTCAGCAATTCCCTACGGGGGGCATAGAGGAGAGCGTGCGAAACCCGGGAGGGGCGGTCGCACACGTAGGTGCGCCCCTACAGAGAGGGTGGTTTATATGCGGTTATCTCCTTTTAAACGTCTGGGTATCACCCCCACCGAACGTAAAGCGTAATTTCGCACGTCGCTTTCGTGTCGAAAGCGACTGAGCCCACCATCTCGGCGGCGGAGCGTGCCCAGTTCTGATTTCCCCATCATCCACACAGGTAGCACCATCTTTGGAACCGCTCTTCTCCACTCGCCTTGGGTGGTGTTCACAGAGGGGGCATGTGGGGCGGGCGGATAATATCCGCCCCTACGGAGATGGTGGTATGTTTGCGTCTGCTCCCCATTTTCACGTCTTAGGTATCACTCCTACGCAATTGCCATATACCTTAGGTCTACTTGAGTATAAATTATCCTATACGTATACAAGCTCACATACTTATAGTAATTTTACATTATTACATTACCGATAGTACAGTGCTTATCTATCCTCTAGGCAAGCAATCCCCGGCAGTGTTATGCCTTCTAGGAATTCCAGCGACGCTCCGCCGCCTGTGGAGATGTGGGTGATGCGGTCTGCCAGGCCTGCTGCTGTTACCGCTGCTGCTGAGTCGCCGCCGCCGATTATGCTTACTGCACCGCTACCTGCGACCGCCTTTGCAACACCGTTTGTGCCGTGGGAAAACGCCTCCATCTCAAATACGCCCATAGGCCCGTTCCAGATAACGGTGCCTGCCTCCCCGATTATGTCGCTGTATATCTTCACTGTCTTTGCGCCTATGTCCAGTGCCATTGTGCCACTTGGTATGCTATCCACGACGGTGGTTTTTGCGTCCGCTTTAAACTCATCCGCTACTACGTGGTCGCAAGGTAGCAGGAGCGAAACGTTCTTCTCCTTGGCGAGGGACAGTAGCTCTGTGGCGGTGGCGATATGCTCACTCTCCACCTTCGAGTTCCCTACTTGCTCGCCCTTCGCCGTCAAGAAGGTATACGCCATTGCACCGCCTATCAGCACCGTGTCCACCTTCTCAAGCAGGTTCTTGATAACGCCTATCTTGTCCGACACCTTAGCACCGCCCAGTATGGCGACAAACGGACGTTTAGGGTCGGACAGTGCGCCGCCCATTATCTCAAGCTCCTTAGCTATAAGCAGTCCGCTGACCGACGGTAAAAACTCTGCAACCCCTGCTGTTGAGCTGTGCGCTCTGTGAGCAGTGCCAAAAGCGTCGTTCACGAAAATGTCCGCAAGCCCCGAGAGCTGTTGGGACAGTTCCCTGTTATTCTTGGTCTCGCCCTTTTCAAAGCGGACATTCTCGAGTAGCATGACCTCACCGTCATTCAGCTTGTCCGCCATTGTTTTAGCACTGTCCCCGACTATGTCACTAGCCATCGTGACAGGCTTACCGAGTTTCTCGGACAGTAGCTTAGCGACAGGCAGAAGTGAGAACTCAGCCTGAAAACCACTGCCGTCAGGTCTGCCGAGGTGTGAGCAGAGTATAACCTTTGCACCTTGCTCTATTAGGTAGTTGATAGTTGGGAGCGACGCTGTTACACGTGTGTCGTCGGTAATAACTCCGTTCTTCATCGGCACGTTGAAGTCGCAACGCACCAGCACACGCTTACCGCCGACAGAGATGTCTCGCACGCTCTTTTTATTATAGTTGTTCATATTTTACCGTCCTTTTATGTTGATTTGGTATAAATAAATACATATTATACGATTAGTAATTGGAATTTCCGTAGGGGCGGATATCATCCGCCCGTTTTGCGGTCATTATGTGCCTGAGCCTCACCCGTCCCACACGCCCCTCTGTGGAATAACGTTAACATTCTTCCCCTTCTTCACCTTTCACCATTAGCCATTAGCCCACATGCCCCCCTCTGTAGCACAACCCAAACACCTATCCTGTAGGGCACTGCACTCAAATGTCTGACTTTCGTCAGCCATTCGAGCGTGCCCTCGTTCTTATTCTCACACACTCCCCTCTGAGGTAAACGTCCAAGGCGAGTGGCGGTCTGTGGTTGGCGGTAATTGTGATGGTGAGGACGTCGGTCGCCGAACAACCGTAGACCGCCGCCGCCGCGGTGGTGGGCTCAGTCGCTTTCGACACGAAAGCGACGTGCGAAATTACGCTTTACGTTCGATGGGGGTGATACCTTGGACGTGAAGGTAGGGGGTAAACGCATACAAACCACCCTCTCTGTAGGGGCGCACCTACGTGTGCGACCGCCACTCCCGGGTTCCGCACGCTCACCTCTGTGGATAGACACCCGTAGGGAATGGTCTCAAATGTCTGACTTTCGTCAGCCATTCCGATACTTATACCCCCTTTTAACGATTGTAACGCCGCTCGTGCGTTTATCACCATAAAAACAAGATAAATCAAGGAAGGTTCGGGTGGTCACACAGGACCGCCCCTACAGGGGTTGTGGTATGCTAGACATTTCCCCTCACCCCTTACCAACAAAGTAGGGACGCCCCCTCCTGTCTCCTTATCCCACAAACCTACAATAATATGACGTAGGGGCGCACAAAGACCGCAAAACAGTCACATAATGACCGCATAGCGGTCATATGATATCCGCCCAACCTACCGAGTTCACATCACCCTAAAAGAAAGCAGACTTTACAATTTTAGTATTAGTATCATGGGGCGGTCACGGCAAGTCGTAACCCTACAAACGGATTCTTCACCTCCACCCACAGAGGAAACGTGCGAAACAGGGCTGGTCGGGTCGCCCGCCGGCGTGCGGTGGGTCGGCAACCTTTAACCCTCACCAAGACCTCCCACCGCCCACCGTACACCGCCCCTGTTCCGCTACGACCAGCCTCTTACCGGCAAAGAGCGCACCCATATGTTCGCTCACCTTTCCGCTCTGCCCCCAAAATCGGGACGTCGGGACATCAGGTTTTGGGCAAACAAGGTGCGCCCTTACAGTTATTGGTTGTTGTTAATACAAAGTGCCTTGCTAGTCGGTACGGAGGACAAGTTTGCCCTCGTCGGCGGACAGGTGGACAAGCGATATGCTGTCCGTGCCCTCGGTGCTCTCTAACATGCGCAGGGTGATTTGATCCTCCACCTCGGAGCGGATTATACGGCGGATATCACGCGCGCCTGCCTTCTTGCCGAATGAGTTGTCGGCGATGTAGTCAAGGGCGCTTTCGTCGTAGCCAAATTCCATGCCGTGCTCCTTGAGCGCTGTCTTGAACTCGTCAAGCGCAATGGCGGCAATGGCTTTGTAATGCTCCTTGGCCAGTGGCGAGAATGTTACAACCTCGTCCACACGAGCGAGGAATTCGGGACGTAAAAAGTCGGACAGCGCCTTCATCGCCTTCTCCCTTGACAGCTCCTTAGCCTCTTTGTTAAAGCCGAGTGACGACCCTTTTATGTTAGACCCTGCATTGGAAGTCATAACCACGACGGTGTTCTCGAACGAAACTGTCCTGCCGTGTGCGTCTGTAATACGTCCCTCGTCCAGTATCTGAAGTAGAATGTTAAGAACATCAGGATGCGCCTTCTCTATCTCGTCAAACAGCACGACGGAGTATGGGCGGCGGCGTACCTTTTCAGTTAGCTGACCTGCTTCGTCATAGCCCACATACCCCGGAGGTGACCCCACAATACGTGACACGGTGTGCTTCTCCATAAACTCGGACATATCAAGGCGTATCAGCGGTTCAGCCGAGTCAAACAGCTCCTTGGACAGTACCTTAACAAGCTCTGTCTTACCGACACCTGTCGGCCCTACAAATATAAAGGACGCAGGGCGCTTCACAACAGAAAGCGAAATCCTAGTACGGCGGACAGCGGCGGCAACCAGCTTAACCGCTTCCTCTTGCCCCACAACCTTCTTACCCAGTCGTGCCTCAAGGTCGGCAACTCTGCCCAGCTCGCTCTCCCCTACCTTTGTCGCAGGGATAGACGTCCACAGCTCTATGACCTTCGCAAGGTCCTGCACTGTGACCTGTCTGCCAAGTGCCTTTTCTTCAAGTGCGTTTATGGAACGCTCGGTGCGTGATATCTCCGCTTTCAGCTCGGCGGCGGCTTGGAAGTCCTCCTCCTTGCCGTCCACAGGCATATCCGTTTCCTTATCCTTCAGCGTTTTCAGTCGTCTGTTCAGTTGCTCGTACTGGTAGAGTGCTTCGTTGTCCAGTGCGGCGGCGGAGCAGGCTTCGTCCAGTAGGTCTATGGCTTTGTCGGGGAGGTAGCGGTCGGTGATGTACCGCTCGCTCATTATAACGGCACGGCGCACAACATCGTCCGACACATGCACCTTATGGAATAGCTCGTAGTAGCTCTTTATGCCCTTGAGCACTTCGACAGTGTCGTCAATGGACGGCTCAGCGACGGTCACAGGCTGGAAGCGACGCTCAAGTGCGGCATCCTTCTCGATATGTTTGCGGTACTCGTTAAAGGTTGTAGCGCCGATAACCTGAATTTCCCCACGGGACAGTGCAGGTTTCAGTATGTTAGCGGCGTTCATAGACCCCTCAGCGTCTCCTGCGCCGACAAGGCTGTGTACCTCGTCAATAAACAGTATGACGTTGCCGGCCTTCTTGATGTCTTCCACAAGCCCCTTTACACGTGTCTCAAACTGGCCTCTAAACTGTGTCCCAGCGACGAGGGCAGTGAGGTCAAGCATATACAGTTCCTTGTCATGTAGACGTGGCGGTACTTCACCGGCGACCAGTCGCTGTGCGATACCCTCCGCTATAGCGGTTTTACCCACGCCCGGCTCACCGATAAGGCAGGGGTTGTTCTTTGTACGGCGGTTGAGTATCTGCATAACACGGTAAATCTCTTTATCCCTACCGATAATCCTGTCCATCTTGCCTTCCATGGCTTTAAGTGTCAGGTTTTCGCAGTAGTTGTCTAGGAATTTGCGCTCCTTGTTCTTTCCTTCACCACGCTCGCCCTGCGGTCTGCGGCGCTCACGCTCCGGCGGCTTCTCGGGGGCTTTCTCTGGCGGCTTGCTGTCCTCGGACAGTACAAGCTCGGTGGATTGTTCTTCTTTATCTGTGCCTGCGGTGTCAAACGGATTGGTGATAAACTTCTTCAAAAACCCCGGGAACGCTCTTGCACCGCCGGGGCTGAAGTCCTCGTCATCGCCCAGACCCTGCATGGCCTCCATCATGGTGTTGGACAGCGTTTCGATGTCATCGTCGCTCATGCCCAGACCCTCTATCATCTCGTCTATCTGCGGTATTTTCATATCTCGGGCACACTTAAGGCAGTACCCCTCATTTATATTCTTACCGTCCTCCATTCTGCTAAGAAACACAACGGCAGGACGCTGTTTGCAACGTACACAAATAAGTTCCATAGTAATAATCATTCCTTTCTGCGAGTTTTGTGCGGTTTTTGTCACATAGCCGTTAGGAATAAATCAGAACACGTTTCTGACTTCACAAAAACTGAGGCTGCGCCAAAGAGCACAAAACCGTGGTTTGAAAATCTAATTTTCAAACTATTACACTTTTACCTATATCATTTTAACGCTGTCATATGACATTTGTCAAGTGGTGGTTATGAACGAAAAGTTAAATATAATTAGCAATTATAGGGGAATTTTGTAGGGACAGGCGGTGGATAATAACCGTTCTCATTTCCACAAAGCTACACACCATTGTTGAGAACCTGAACACCTCTGTACGGCACTGCATTCAAATGGCTGACTTTCGTCAGCCATTTATACGTTACGCCGTGCTTGCCCCACAACCAAAATGCAAAAACGGATACCATCCACAAACCTCCCCCATTCCACTCGCCCCTCTGTGCACACCACCCAAGGCGAGTGGAGATGTGCGGTTCCAAAGATGGTGCTACCCATGTGGATGATGGGGAAATTGGAACTGGGCACGCTCTGCCGCCGAGGTGGTGGGCTCAGTCGCTTTCGACACGAAAGCGACGTGCGAAATTACGCTTTACGTTCGGTGGGGGTGATGCCTCAAAGCGCAAAATAGGGAATACACCCCCAATACCCCTGTAGGGCATGCATTGTATGCATGCCGCCCTTACCCCCACATCACTAATGTAAGGACGGATACTCCCATCTCACTCGCCCCCTCTGTGGACAGACACCCACGAATGTGAAAACAGAGGGATAGTCCTGAAAATTCCATCCGTAGGGGCGCACCTATGTGTGCGACCGCCCATTCCACAAGCTTCCCCTTTTGACGTTTGTAACGCTACTCCTACGTTTGCCCCCGGGAAAACAAGGTAAATCAGGGAGGTTCGGGCGGTCACATAGGACCGCCACTACAACACCGCTATACATTCAAAGAAAAAAGGACGGAAGCACCGCCCTTTTTGCCTTTACAAAATACTATCGCCCTACCGACAAAAGACCGTTAATCAGCCCCTCGGCGTAGCGTTCAATGTTTATTTCAAACGAAAGCCCTGACAGGAAAGCGTACAGTCTATATAGCATAGACCCTTCAACCTCCGCCTGTGTGACAAAGCCCAGCGTGTCCCCTGACAGTATAACCACAAGCCACAGCAACGCGCCCACACAGAACATCAAAAACAGACCGTACAGCATACCGGTGACACCGCCGAGCGTTTTATTCAGCTCGCCCACCAGTATAATATTGTTCGCCACACGGGTGACCTCTGCAACTACCTTTGTTGCAAAGAAGATAGCTATAAACAACACCACAAACACAAGTGTCCCCACGATGGTGACTGCTATCGGCTTTACAGCACTGTTGACAATGGTCTGCGTCATGCTGTCCACATCAAAAATGCCTGCCGACGAATTCAGCATCGCTATAATGTTGTCCACACCGAGGCTGTTACTCAAAAAGCTCGGTATGTCAGCTATCATTTGGTTTATGGCGGTCAAAAAGTCCTGCTCACCGCTCACACTCCGCAGTGCATCGCCGACAATCTCCTCCATATGCGAACTGAGGAACACGTCGTACAGAAACTCTCCGAGAGGCCGTGCCACAAGCGCCGCCAATACCAACGCAGTGAGCGCACCCAATATGCGCACCACCGTATACAAAAAGCCTTTGTGCGCCCCGATAAAGGCATTGATGACCACTACGGCTATCACGATAATGTCTATAACTAATGATGTCATTAAATCAAGCTCCTTTCAAATGGGGGAATTGGGTGTGTAGGACGGCGGAAACCGCAAGGGTCACCCCTGCCGGGGGTACACACTATGCGTTCTCTTAGCGTTAGTGGGCGGCCATGGAAGCTGTGACTTTACATCGCATCCGCCAACAGCACAGCAAACAGTATCACCGAGAAACCGGCACAGCAGACGAGATACGCCACACGTGAGCGCATTCTCTTGATATTCACAGAGATAATACCCATCAGCAGGCACGCCACGACAAGCCCAACCAAGTTCCAGCCCCATGCGGAAAGTCCTTTGTCTGCTCCTAAAAGCGAGACGGCAATGTCCGAGAACCAACCGCTTGAAAGGTAGGACAGTGGGACAATCAGTATGGGAAGTATAGCCACAGCGTGACCTTGCTGTCCCGCCTTAAACATAAACATTGCCATTACGCCTATAACGGCAACTATTGCACTACATTCTATCGCCATATTGACCTCCTTTGAAAAGTTGAGAGTTGATAATTGATAATTGATTGTTAGGAGTTGGGGACGGCAATAAAGGGGGAGGTTCGGGTGTCCCAAGGGGGAGGATGGGAAATCGAGTAGGTAGAGGCGGATAATATAAGCCCCTGCTAAGATTGTGGTTTGCATTGTTCCTGTTTTGTGTTTGAAAGTGCTATCACACACATAGGTGCGTTTCTATAGGGGGCGGTTATGATATATGTTCGTCCAGTATGGTCTGCACCTGTGCGCTGTCGGGGGAGATGCAGAAGACGAGGGTGTCGCCCACGGTGGTTAGCAGATACGCTTCCAGCTTCGGCATCTCGGCAGGGCGGTATCCCTCAAAGCCGAACACGAGGTCGTCCACTCTGTCAGCAACCTTCTGCTCCATGTCAGACTGGGACATATCGCCCAGTTTCACTACAAGCAGTTCCGAGGCGGTTGCCCCTGTAGCGGAGGTGTACAGCGTGTAACTTTCCACGTCACCGTCCTCCACGCCGTAAAAGTCGGCGAACATATGCCCTGCTTCAATCAGCTCATCGCCGAAGTCTACAGTGGTGGTCACGGCGGTTATAAAGCCGTCAGCGTCCAGAGTTTTAGGGGTGTCGCTACATCCTGTAAATATTACTATAACGGCTAACAGTGCCGAAATTACTCTTTTCATGTCCTGTTCCTTTCTGATTTGGGTGGTATCCCGGTTGTTTGTAGATGGGGGTGTGGGGAAGGGGTGGTCACACACAACAGAGGGGAGCGTGTGGACGACATGAGCATGCCGTCGGTTAGGGGGCAAGGCAGTGAGGATAATGCGTTGGTGGGGGTGGAGGGGAGTGTTTGTGTTTATTCCTTGTTTTGTGTTTGGAGTGCAGTCCCCTACAGTGATATTTTATAGGTGGTGTTATTGGGGTTGGTTCGGGCGCACATAATTCCTAATTACCCTCCACGGTGTTCTCCTTTAGGAAGTCCATCCACGCTATATACTGGGAGGAATTTATGTGAAGGCCGTCAGGGGTGGGGTTGAGTTCACCGTTTTCGTCTTTAAAGACGGGGGAAAGGTCGAGGTAGTGCAGTTCTAGGTCGTCCACTATTACCTCAAGACGCTCGTTAAAGCTGTCGATGTGGGCGTTGGTGACATTACTGCCGTACTCCACGCTGAAAATAGCCTCGTTTACAGGGAGCACCGATTGTACATATATTATAGCGTCAGGGTGATTGTCCTTTATATCGGTGAGCAGGCTTTCGTAGTGTGTGAGCGCTGTCTCGTTTTCCGAAGCGGTGATGGAGTTTGCGCCGATGAGGATGTATATCTTCCCGGGGGTGGTGCGTTTAAGCGCCTCCACCATGGTTATCATACTGCCGTCCGCTGTCTCTATGACCTCTCTGCTGTCCACGTTAAACAGGTTTATACCCTTGTGTGCAATGACGGTAGTCCCCTCCATTATCCTGTACAGTTCTATCCCTGTCGTGATGGAGTCGCCGAAGAAGACGGCGTCATTGAAGTAGTCGGAGGTGACACGGTCGCTGTCCAACTGCTCGGGGGTGGCGTCCACAGCTGTCGAGGTTGTGCTACTCGGAGTTGTGAGCGCATTGACATCGGTAAGCGTAGGAGAAGAGGCGCTAGCACCTGTAGTAGGTGCAGGAGGCGTTACTTCTGTGTTCATTTCAGGTGACGGTGCCGGGGTCTGTGTAGCTGAAATGGCAGGCGATGGTGTAGACTCTACAGTTGGCGATGCAGTTGCCGAGGGTGATGGGGTGGTCGTCGTCGAGCTTTCCGTAGGTTCATCGACGATGCCGGTGGCGTCTGTCTGCGACACAAATGTCTGCCACAGCAGTGCCACGCACAGCGAAAACGCCGCAAGCCCGGCAACGGCCAAAATGCCTTTTATAAAGCCGCTACCTCTATTATAAGGGTATCTGTTTGACATTGAACTGATCATTCCTTTCGGTTTGAAAATAATATTTTCAAACTAAAACTATCCTTCTGCAAGTTTTGTGCGCTTTTTGTGGCGTATCGTTAATATGTCACAAAAACTGAGGCTGTGCCGAAGAGTACAAAACTGCGAGTTTGAAAATCTTATTTTCAAACTAAAACCTTCCTTTGTGTGAGCGGGTTGCTCTAAGGTACATACCATTATATTTAAATAGTGTCCCACTGTCAACGAAAAACTGCGAAAGTGGAGCATTTTGGGGTGTTTCTTTATTGTATTACAAAATGTATAAAAGCACTCTAATTATATCGTGAGTATACAAAATAATCATTATACTAAGAGTTATAAACACTTTCAACGGAGTTTTCAACAGAAAAATAGATTTTAATAGCGTTAAATAGGACGAAAATGTAGAGTTTATGTAAAAATCATGTCAAAAATGCGAACATGAAAAAGTTTTGCTTTTGAAAAGTTTTAACTTTTCAACAATTCAAATTGTTGAAAACTCTTTTTTCATTACCGATTGTAGAAGTTTTATGGCGAAATTTTTGGTGGGAGATATTACGACGAAGGGGGACGGCACGCATACAATGCGTGCCCTACAGAGGGGTTGTTTTGTTTACGCTTATTCCCTATTTTGTGTCGGGGATATCACCTCCACCACACAGATACCCATAATTAAAGAAAGCGTAAACAGGATAACCGAGCGACGCAGGTCGCCCCTACGGAAGTTGGGGTATTTGTTTTGTTTTCATGGGGTAATTGGTGGGTGCATAAATAGTGCCCCATTATTTACCCTCGTCTACAGGACGAACACGTCAAAGTCGTGGCCGTTTACTACGTCGCCTGTGTAGTTTTGCTTTATCTCCTCGAGGATAAGCGCTTCACGACGCAATACCTCCGCTTGCACGTCGGTTTGGTTGTTGTCTATGTCCATGTGGTAGATGCGGTGGTAGGTGACGGCGAGCTTCGGTTTTGCTATGTTTAGCAGTTTGCCGAGCTCCTCGGAGGTGGTGTGTACCTCCTTGTGGTAGGTCTGCCATTTGGGTAGGCGTGAGGACAACCCTGCGGTGTACTCGGTTTCGTGCAGTAGGAGGTCTACGCCGCTTGCTTTTTCTGTTATGAGGTCGGTGGGGCGGGTGTCCCCACTTATCAGGATGGTTTTTTCACCGTCCTCTGTGGCGATGTAGAACTTATATGAGTAGGAGGAGAGGTCGCCGTGGTCGTTTCTTATCGCTTCGACACGGACCTGCTCGTCGGTGTAGACAATCTCGGTGCTGTCGGTGGTGATTTCGGTTATGTCCGACTTATAGCCGTTCTCGCTCGCCTTCTCAAAGCCGTTTATGCGCATGTCGATGTCCGCCGAGTATGCTGTTTCAAGATGTTCTACCATGTGGCGAAGTCCCACGGGGCCGAACAGCTGTAGCTTCTCTGTCCGCTCAAGTACCCAAGGTGTGAATATCAGGTCGGGCAGGCCTAGGGTGTGGTCGGAGTGTAGGTGGGTGATAAACGCTCTGTTTAGACCCGAGACCTTGAGGGCGTCCACGCCGCTGTGGTACATCTTTGCCGCCTGACGAACAAGCCCCGGGCCTGTGTCCACAAGATAGCTACGGTCGCCAACGCAGACAGCGGTGCAAGGGCCACCGGCAAAGTGACAGGCGTTTGGGGTGCCTGTGCCGAGGAGTACTACTTTTATGCTCATTGGGGTTCTCCTTTTCGGTTGTTCTAGGTGGGGTGTTTTTGTGGGAGGCATTGCCTCTTTTGTTCTTGCTGCCGTAAAGCTAACCACTGTTGCCGTAGGGAACGCACTGTGTGTGTTCCGCTTTCCATGTTTCGCATACCTTCCGCTGTGGTAGTTTTTCTAAGGCGAGTGGAGGTGAGGCGTTCGGATATGACGTTTACGGTGGTAGGATAGGGAAAGCCCGAATGGGCACGCTCCGCCGCCGAGGTGGGGGAGAAAACGTGTATGTTTCCACTGCTGACGGTGGGGGTGTAGAGGTTGTTCGCAACAATTACGATCTACCTTCTCGCCTCCGCTGCTACGTCCTGCTTGACGGTGTACACCATGCCTACCATGTCGGGACCTGCGTTTATTGCTATGCAGCTGCCTATGGGGGCTATGCCTATAGGCTTAGAACCGCCTAAAGCGACGATGTCCTCGGTGAGGCGGTGCGCCTTTTCTATGTCTGACCCGTACGCTATGAAGTACTCGCCGTTTGGGTCGGCGGCATTTTGCATGTACATCTCCGCCATGCGCTGTGTCAGGGCTTTTGCGCCCCTTACCTTGCCAACCACCTTGTTTGCGCCTGCGATGGTCATTATCGGCTTAATGCCGAGCATATCCCCCACCAGCGCCGCGGTGGCGTTGAGCCTGCCGGAACGACGTGCCGCCTTTAGGCTGTACAGACCTATCACCGTCACCTGATTTTGGTAGTGGTTTTTGAGGTTTTCGGTGATCTGTTGGGGGGGCGTGTTGTTAAGAAGCGGTATATTTTTAAGGATGGGGTAGCCCATGCCGAGTGAGTAAGTTTCCGAGTCGACGATATAGATGTTCACTGCGCTGTAGTCGGGGTGGCGGTCGTGGAATTCTCGCCGAGCGACGTGGCAGGAGTTGTATGTCCCCGACCCTGAGCCGTTAAGTGTGACCACGATAATGTCGGTATACCCCTCCTCAGCCAGTGCGTAGAACTGCTGTATATACTCCTCCAAAACCACCTGTGATGTGGCAGGGAGCAGTCCTTCTTCGAGGTGCTTGTAGATGTCCTCGGCGGTGACCTCTCGTCTGTCTTTGTAGCTTTTACCACTTACGGTGATGTCGATGTCCATTATCTTTATAGGCAGTTTTTCCTCGGCGGCCAGCGATATGTCACAGGCGGAGTCTGCCACGATTATAGTCTTTTTCATGGTGTGTTCCTTTCGGATGGGATTTTTGGAAGCGTGGTGGGGATAAGGGCAGTGGTACGCATGAATGGCTGACGAAAGGCAGACATTTGAATGCGTGCCCCACAGAGGGGGGTTCCGTAGAGGGGCAGGGCAGGGGGAATTTGTTCCACCGAGGGGCGTGTGGTAATTAGTAGA
>CAYJIK010000046.1:12959-15927 GCA_964370205.1 uncultured Oscillospiraceae bacterium
GGGGGGGGGTGGCTTGGGGGTTGTGTCCCTTTTTTGCGGACCCTTTCGCCTTTATTTTGTTGGGTGGGCGCCGGTGGGGGGGGGTTTGGGGGGCGGGGGGGGGGCAATTTGTTCCACCGAGGGGCGTGTGGTAATTAGTAGAGGTGAGAGCATATAATGACCGCAAAGCAGTCATATGATATCCGCCCCTACGGGGGTTGTTTTCCATTTACCTCCGTCCCCTATTTTACGTCCGAGGTATCACCCCCACCGAACGTAGGCGATTATCGCACCTTTTCGCCCCCACCTCGGCGGCGGAGCGTGCCCATTCGGGCTTTCCCTACACCACCGCCATAAACATTATCTCCGAACGGCTCATCTCCACTCGCCTTACGTCATTTATCACGGGGAAGCGTGGTGGGGATAAGAACGACGGCACGCACGCAGTGCGTGCCCTACAGAGGGGTGTCCCACAGAGGGGACGTGAGGGAATTAGCACGACGGATGACCAAAATATGACCGTTTTGCGGTCATTATGCGCCCCCTACAGATTACTACCCAACTGCCTAACCATTTCATACACCGCCACCGCTACAGTGTTGGACAGATTTAGACTGCGTGCGCCCTCTATCATGGGGAGTTTCACAGAGCGGTCGGTGTTCTGTGCCAGTATGTCGGCGGACAGTCCCCTGTCCTCTCGTCCAAATACGAGGTATGCGCCGTCGGGGTAGTCCACAGCGGTGTAGAGTTGCTTTGCCTTTGTTGTGAAGCAGAAAAGCTCAGCGCCTATGTTCTTTTCTAAGAAGTCGCTGTAAGATGTGTAGCGGTGAATTGTAAGCAGGTGCCAGTAGTCAAGTCCTGCACGCTTTAGCTTCGAGTCGGTTATCTCAAAGCCTAAAGGTTCAACAAGATGAAGCACAGCCCCTGTTGCGGCGCAGGTTCTGGCAATATTGCCGGTATTTTGCGGTATTTGCGGTTCAACCAATACTATATTAATCATAACATTATTTAACTATAATAAGGTGAAAATGTCAAGTATACTGGGGGAAATACAGCTTTTTGAAGCAGTCCGAGGGAACGAAAAATTCAGAGCTTTACTTTGGAGTTGAGTTTGATGGACGGTGTTTGTGAGGCTGTCCCCTGTTTGGGTCAATTTTTACTGATGTGAGATTGTGAATTTTTGGCTAGTTTACGTTGCATACAGCTTTGAGTTGTGCTATAATGCGCAAATACACGATAGAAAGGGAATGATTAAACCATGAAAAGTTTGAAAGGTTCTAACAGAATAATAACGGTGGTTTTAACGATGATAGCAGTGCTCTGTCTGCTGACTGCCTGTGACAGCGGTACACCGAGTTCGCCCGAGCCATTCGAGGGGCTTGACGGCAGTTGGGATAACCATGATGTCGAAATGAGCTTGACGACAGATGCTAGCGGTGGCTTTGTACTGTACGACGCTGAAGGTGAGATAAGCGGCGGTTATATCATCGACGAAGATGAGGGCAGTATCACCATTGAGGGAGATAATGGAGCTTCTTATTCAGGGAGCATTGACAGCGACGGCGACATCTCCTTTGGCGCATTTGACGGCTACTTTGTGAAAACCGAGAGCATAAGCTATAAGTTGAGTGACAATAAGGGCGGTACAACTGACGACGGTGACACCTCCCCTATCGGCGCATGGGACAATGACGAGGCGGCGGTTAGCATTGTGTTTGATGACGAGGGCGTGTTTACGCTGAGTGACGAAGAAAACGAGCTTAGAGGTACATACACACACGAGTTCCTGTCCGGCGAGATTGTACTGGAGAGCGGCGACCTTCGCTCGACAGGTAACACGGAAACTGTTGACGGTAGCGTTATCATTATCATAGATGACTATATCGGGTCTTTCTACAGAGTGTTTGAGCCGTACTATGTCATAGAGGACGGCCAGGGCGGAGGAAATAAAGTCGGCGGTTGGCTGTCTGACGCTACTGATACACTTGTCGGCATGTGGGACAACAACGATGTCGAAATGAGCCTACAGGCGCACAGCGACGGCAGTTTCACTCTGTATGACACAGCAGGTGAAACAGATGGTACATACACATTTGATAGCGATAGCGGCAACCTTACACTGGTTACAAACGGCGGTGACAGTTACCATGGCTACTATGACAGTGACGGCGACATATCGCTGAACGATTACGCAGGCTACTTCTGGGCGACGGACAGTTTGATGTACACAGGGAACGGCGGTGGTACACCGTCTACCACAACCTCGACACCTTCCACTGCCACGGACGGAGAGCGTATCTATATACAAAACGTCTGGTCAAACGATGATGAGCGCATGAGCATACACTTCTACTATGACAGTGGTGGAGTGATGATCTACACCGAGCAGGAGAGTGTCCGTGGCGAATACACATTTGACGAGGCGGCTCGAACAGTTGAGATAACCTACAGCGGTAACACCTACTACGGCAGTTTTGACGCTGAAGCGTCACTGTTCATAGAGGGTATGGACGGCAAGTTTACTATTTCGGGTAGGGCGCTTTACTTCCCGATTGAGTCGATAAACAGCGACGCTTTCGTAGGTACATGGAGACCTGATGAAAGTTTGGACGCAACATTCTACGTTGTTGTGGATAACGTGGGTAACTGGACGGCGTATGACAAATCGTCAGGCTCTGCGATTAACTCGGGCATGATTGTGGAGTCAAGCGCTTCGCAATATTTACTGCTAGATAACGGCGGAAACGAGTTTGGCGCCTTCTTCGATTTCGATATAGGAGTTTGGTTGATGGACGATGTCGGTGCGTTTTATCTGGAGTACTAGGACGACCGATAATGCGTAGCCGGTATGTGGCTGCGGATATTGAGATAGTTTAGCGTTTAGAAAAGAGTCTGTGACGAAATAGAATTGATTTCGTTAATTTGGCTAAATTTCGTAGGGGCGGTCCTATGTGACCGCCCGAAACCGTGGTTTTTACCATTAGTTTCG
>CAYJIK010000047.1:0-15000 GCA_964370205.1 uncultured Oscillospiraceae bacterium
TGGGATATGTCCATGGCGATGTCCCCCCCATGCCACAACGTAAATCTGACGTTATTACCTTCGTTAGATAACATCGTCACTGTCCGATCGCCACGGCGATGTCCCCCCATGCCACAGCGCAAATCTGACGTTATCACCTTCGTTAGATAGCGTCATCTTTGTGATCCGATCGCCACGGCGATGTCCCTCCAATGCCACAGCGCAAATCTGACGTTATCACCTTCGTTAGATAACATCGTCACTGTCCGATCGCCACGGCGATGTCCCCCCCATGCCACAACGTAAATCTGACGTTATCACCTTCGTTAGATAACATCGTCACTGTCCGATCGCCACATAGAGCGTCACCGTATCGTCGGCTTTGGACACCACTTCTCCGAGTTCAAAACTGCACTGCGCTACCGTGTTCGCCAAAGCGTCAGCAGAGAGAATCTCTATCACCTCATAACGGATGGATAGGCTGTCCAGCCTTGTTTTTGCCTCCTCTATCGGCGACCCCACAACGCTGGGCATAGTGGTATACTCTGTACCCAAACTGACAAGCAAGTCAATAACCCCATCCTCTAACGGTACATCAGGTCGAGGGTCCTGTGCGATAATCGTCCCTCTGGCGTAACTTTCTGAATATTCCCATATTATGTTTATTTCGTACTGGTCAAACATGTCGGGGGCTACACTATCAACATGCTGACCGCTTAACTTTGGGGCGAGTACAATGGCCGGGGAGGCTTCGGGAGATATATCAGACGGCATCACAGGTGGCTCGTCCGGCAAACCCAGCATAAACGCCAGCCCTATAGCAGACAGCACCACCGATACCAGCACAAAACCAAGAAGCTTTGCAAACATATGCCGGGTAGACGGTAGCGGTTTGTTGTCCGGAGACTGGTTTTCTGTGTCAAACACCACTGTTCCGCTTCCATCGTCAAGCAGTGAGTACCAAAAAACCGACACACTTTGGGGACGTTGTGAACTATCGTGTGAGAGCGCCTTAGCTATTGCGTCGGACACATACTTTGGTGTGTCCTCGGAAAGATCTGTAAGTTCGGCGCGTTCTGTTCTGCGGCTCTGACCTGCGTCCACAGGCGGTATACCGCTAAGTGCACAATAGCAAACAGCCGCCAAACTGTAAACATCGGTAAACCCTCCCTGCCAACCGCCGGGGGTGTACTGTTCAGGGGCAGTGTATCCAAAGCAAAGTTCAGCAGGTAGTGCGCCGCCCACTCCCCTTGCTTCGCTAAGTAGAAAATCGGTAAGTATAAGCTGCTGTGTTTCGGTTACCAGTAGCGACTCAGGAGAAATCCCACGATGATGAAAACCTTGCCGCTCCATATCGGTCAATAGCGTTATCACAGGGGCAAGCATTCGCTTCAGCGTGTTCCACTTTACCTTTCCACCGTGACGTGCCAAAAAGTCAGACAGCGTTTCGTACACGCTATCCCTAAACACAGTGTAAGCTGTCCCGTTTTTTTCTTCTACGGCTATACATTTCAGTAGTGCCCCATCGTTGTCGGACAGCGCTTTCAGCAGTCGCCCCTTCTCAAGAAACTCCTCTTTTAACGAAGCGAACAACACTTCTTTCCCAAGCACAGGACGAACACTGACCTGATCTTCTTGCGTTTCTCGCTTGCAGTACGAAGAAGGAAAAAACTCCCTCACAGTGACAAAACTGCTATCAGACAGCGATATGGCACTGTACAACACCGCCTCACCTATCGTGGAAAGTACAGCCATAATCTTATACTTTTCCGCTATAACAACACCTATCACCATATCCCCCCTCGCAAAATGCAAAATATTTGTACCACGTATACGTTTTTCGTTATTGTATCATACTTTAGTTAAAAAATAAACTATGATTTTGCAGTAATTAGTGCTTATTCAACTACTTAGTATGTGAACATAACATTAAACTGAAACAGGCGTTCTATTAACCGCTAAAGTATAGTATAATTGCGATTATCCGAAAAAACCTACACATGCTGCGCTGTAAAGCAACACAGCTTTACAGTTATTTTTGACAATAAAGGAGCTCATAATGGACACTAACAGACTGGAGCGCATACTTTTAAAGTATATAGTTATAATTGCTTTGGTAGCGCTCGCCATCATCAACTTTGACGTTATTACGGGTTTATTTAGCATAATATGGAGTTCGGCTACGCCACTTTTAATCGGTGCGGCGCTCGCATATATTTTAAATCTGATATTGGTTAGGGTAGAAAAAATCTACTTTCCCAAATCCACAAGCCGATTTATCATCGCTTCACGGCGACCTATATCGGTCTTAGCATCTATTGTATTTGTGCTTCTAATATTCTATTTTGTAACGCTTCTCGTTATCCCCGAACTGGGACGTGCAATCGTTACATTACTGGAATTACTACCCGGTGCTATCGAAACTGCTTTCGTCTTTGTTTCCAACCTGTTCGAAAATCTCGACACACTCCCACCTGTTATAGCAGAAGCGCTCCAAGAGTTAACAGTTAACAGCGACACTATCATGATGGAGGCGGTAAACTACCTCTCAAAAGGGCTCAGTGGTGTATTAAATTCCGCACTATCAATTTCCTCAGGTTTGGTCTCGCTGTTGTTTGACAGTGTTATCACAATATTCTTCGCTATTTTCCTTCTGTTCAGTAAGGAGAAAATCATTTCCCAATGCAAGCGATTTTCCGATGCGTTCATGACTAAAGACATTTCACAGAAGACCTACGCAGTTGCACATGTCACAAACACCTGTTTCTCTCGCTTTATAGTTGGACAGTGTACAGAAGCGCTAATTCTCGGCGTACTCTGTACTCTTGGGATGACAGTCCTCGGCCTTCCGTTCGCACCTATGGTGGGCGCTCTTGTGGGCGCAACTCAGCTGGTACCGATAGTAGGCGGATATATCGGAGGCGGTATAGGCGCATTTATCATATTCACATCAAACCCCATTCAAGCGCTATTCTTCGTGCTGTTCCTAATACTCCTACAAATATTTGAAGGCAACCTCATCTACCCCAAAGTTGTGGGTGACTCCATAGGCCTACCTGCAATGTGGGTGCTATTTGCCGTTACAATAGGCGGCGGACTAGCCGGTATCGTGGGTATGCTACTGGCAGTACCACTAACCGCCACCGTTTACACACTCATGGGGCTGATAATCAAGGCTCGCCTGGGCGAAGAAGATGAAGAAACCGAAGAAGCATCTACCGAGGTTAAGAAGGCGTAGTAATTTAACAACGTGAGGGCTTAACTAAACGCTCAGAGAATATAGCACTAAACGAATAAAAAGCGTAGGAGCTGATGATGACATCGGCCTCTGCGCTTTTATTTCCTCTACCTGTGTTTGTCTTTAGCGCATCTCTTGACGTTCTAAAACCGTAACACACCACACCGACCACTAAGTCAAATGCTCCTTTAAATACGCATTAGCACTTTTCAGCACACCTTTGGCATTATCATGCGTAATCATCTCCAAAGCCTCGTCAAATTCTACCAGATGGACAGTGCTTACCTCACTGTTTTGGCGTGGTACCTGCTTATCAAATCGTGCTAAAAAATATGTGGTTTGTTTTAGCATGTCACCTTTGGGGTATATGATGCTCTCGCTAAAGTCGCCTATGAGCGTAGCTGTTATACCTGTCTCCTCGGTTATCTCACGCACGGCAGTTTCAAAGGGGGTTTCCCCCTGCTCTGCCCTACCCTTCGGTATGCCTGTATGCCCTGCCTTTTCAGTCACCACCAGATACTTCACCACTCCATTTTCGACAGTAAAAGTGACAGCGCCGTATGAGTATTCTCCTATGTTCATTTTAAAGACCATTCCTTTCTGCAGGTTTTGTGTAATTTTTGTCATACATAGTTTCTTATTCACAAAAACTGACGTTTGCTGAAGACCGCAAATTGTATAGCATAGACAAAAGATGACACATCAAGCCATCTCCTCACACCGGGATTCACACTTAATGATTAACTGTTGAAAGCTAAATATCGGGAACTGTAAGCAGTTCCCGATATTTTTCATTATTATATTTGTCTATTAAGCGTCCAAATACTTGCAGAGCCAGTCGCACATTGCGTCCAGTCTTGCAATACGGTTTTTCGGCTTGCCTGCACGAGAAAGCTCGTGGTTTTCGCCTTTAAACAGTACCACCTTAGAGTCTACGCCGTTTCTCTTTAGTATAGAGAACATCTGTAACGGCTCACTCAGCCAGCAACGGTAATCTTCCTCAGACTGAATAAACAGTGTGGGGGTTCTTGCCTTGTCAGCGTACTTGAGTGGTGAGTGCTTCCACATCTTTTCAAAGTCTTCCCACGGTGTTGTGCCGACCTGGCTCATGTTGTGCATAAAGCCTATATCGGTGGTGAGAGCCTTTGTAAAGTAGTTGGAAATAGAGCGTTGCGACACCACTGCGGCAAATCTGTCAGTATGACCTATAATCCAGTTAGCCATAAATCCGCCGTAACTACCACCGATAGCACCGAGACGTTTCTCGTCTATCTGGCTGTACCTGCGCAGTACTTCATCGGTGAATGCCATAAAGTCACGATAGTCTTTACCACCGAGGTCACCTGCCAGTGTGGAGAACTCATCGCCACGTCCGTCAGACCCTCTTGGGTTGGTGTAAAATACAAACATGCCCTTAGCTGCTATACACTGCATTTCATGGTTAAAGTTTGTACCAAACGCTACCTTTGGCCCTCCGTGCATCGAAAGCACGCCGGGATACTTCTTAGATGGGTCAAAACCTATAGGCTTGATAACCCAACCTTCAAGCAGAACACCTTCATCTGTGGTAAAGGTGAAGTAGTCGGGCTGGGACAGGTTATGCTGTAGCATATAATCGTCATTGAAGTTAGTCAGCTTCTGCTCCACGCCTGTAGTCAGGTTAAGTTCATACAGCTCCGCAAGCTCCATATTGCGCTGACCGACAAATATAGCCTTTTCGCCGTGAATGTCAAAGCTTACCACCGCACCTGTAGTGTTTGTGTGCTGAATTTCCTCTTTTTCCTTGTTAAGGCTGTAGAGGAAGCTGTTGCCGAAGTTGGTGCTAACAAAGTAGAACCTATCGTTTGCAATCTTATGTGTTCTACCGCCACCCAGTCTGGCGTCACTACCTGACGAACCGTTGCAACCTGCGTCACGATTTAAGAACTGTGTGGTTTCGCCTGTTCTTGGGTTGTGTATGTACAGCTCACCTGTCTGCGAGGAGTTTCTGTCCTTTAGTGAACCCTCCATCAGTAGGCTATCACCGTAGCAGATGAGGAAGTTCACTTCAAGCATACCCGGCTCAAGCACTGTCTTTGTTTCGCCGTTCTCGACATTGTACATGTAAACGCCGCCCTTGACATTGGCGATTTCGCTGTACTCTTTACCGGTGTACACGATGTACTTGCCACAATCGGTAATATCGTTAGAGCTGACATTCAAAAATGGTGGTGAAACCGGTGTTAGTTCTCCGCTTTCACTATCAAATATCATCAGCATGTTGCGGATACGGCTACGTACGCCCATAGCGTTCATCCAGAATGGTACTTCCTCGAACTTATAGTAGTCCTTGCCCTCTTTAGCTACGTTTTCCTTCTCTTCCTCTTTTTCCTCTGTAGGACGGGAAGTAGTGATTAGAAATCTACCGTCAGGGAGCTTTTTCATGCTACCAACTCTTGTATCAGCGGTAAACGCATGTGTAGCCTCACCACCGCTTACCGATATTTTGTAGAAATGTGTCTTAGGCTTTGTGTCCTTCGCATCTGCTTTTTCGCGGTTAGAGACGAAAAGGATAGTGTCACAGTCAAGCCACATTGGCATTCTGTCGCCACCGTTAGAGGTGAGCTGTCTGCTCTTCTTTGTCAGTGTATCAAGCACCCACAGATTTGTGAGGTATCCGTTTTTGGTAGCACAAGCAGTTGCAACCGAGTACACAACATGTCTGCCATCGGGAGAAAATACAGGGTCAGATAAAAATTTAAAGCTATATATATCGTTTATAGCAATGTTTTTCATTTAATTCCATTCCTTTCTGTTTGCAATATAAGGACTATACTTTCAGATAGTTATCCATCCAAGCCAGAATTTCTTCCATCCTCTTTATACGTTGCTGTGGGCGGCCTGAGCGGGACAGCTCATGGTTTTCGCCCTTGAACAGGAACATCTTAGAGGGGACATCATGGAGCTTCAGCGCTGTAAACATGGAGAGTGCCTCCACCATCCAGCAGCGATAGTCCTCTTCAGCGTGTATGAAAAGCGTCGGGGTCTTTGCCAGATTTGCGTATTTCAGCGGGGAATGGAACCACATCTTATCAATGTCTGTGTGGGTTGTTGCTTGCATTTGGTCGGCTGCGAATGTTGGGCCTATGTCCGCTGTACCCTCAAACGCTACCCAGTTTGCAATGGAGCGCTGTGCGCAAGCCGCCGCAAAACGGTGGGTGTGTCCGATGATCCAGTTTGTCATAAATCCGCCGTAGCTACCGCCTGTAACGCCGACACGCTTAATATCAATATCAGGGTACTTCTTTAGGCACTCGTCGGTGAAGTCCATCAGGTTTTGATAGTCAACAGTGCCGTACTTGCCTCTGATATCGCCAAAATCGTTACCTCTGCCGTCCGAGCCTCTGGGGTTGGAGTATAGAACAAAGTAGCCTTTGTTTGCCCACATCTGCATTTCGTGATGGTAGCAGTCGGAGAATACTGTTCTCGGGCCGCCGTGGATGTGAAGTATCGCAGGATAGCTTTCGCCTTCTTTGTAATCGTAAGGCTTTAGCACATAACCGTGAACCTCGTAACCGTCTGTAGCAGTGAAGAATACTTCTTCAGGTGTCGCCACGTATGTGTCCTCATGGACTTTATCGTTAAAGCAGGTAATTTTCTTTTCGCTACCATCCTTAGACTTGTAAAGCTCTGTCAGCGCAAGCCCACGCAGACCTACCAACATTGTCATGTTCTCGTTCATGTCAAAGCAGTCAGTAGCGCCTTTTTCGGTCAGGAAGTCGCTGATGTTGCCTTCCTTATCTATGCTTCTTATGTAGCTATGCTCCTTATCGGTGGTAAGGAAGTAGAATTTATCACCCAGCACCTTTGTGGTGTTTCCACCGCCGTTACGACAGTCAGAACCGACGGAGCTACCGCCTACACTGCCGTCATAGTCAGCAATATGGGTGATAGAATAATCAGAAAGGGCTATCTTGTATAGGTTCGGGTACTGTCCACTACCGTGTTTTGTACCGTCATGCTTTGCGACTATGATGCAGTCGTCCAGCAGACCGTTTGCACCCACGTAGAATGTACCGGGGGCGATAACTTCATCAGTCTTACCGCTCTCGATGTCGTAGAGGAACAGCCCCGATTTAGGAACCATAACATTCTCAAACATTGAGCCTGTGTACATGATTTTACCGTTATTAACTTGGAAACCGCCTACGTTAAACTTAGGAGCAGTCAGCGCTTTGACCTCCCCTGTCGAGCGGGTGTATATGTACAGTCTGGTGCGCTTGCCGTTTACAACTCCTCTGCCGTTAGACCAGAAGGGTAGTTCGTCAAACACGACATGTCCGGCTTCCTTCATTTCTTTAAGTGCTTTAGCTTTGTCTTCGTCACACATACCTTCAAGGTGTGCCTTTGTGTTGTCATAGCTTGCTGTTAGCACGTAAGTTTCGTCGTCTATAGACTCTATCTTGCCAACTCTAAGAGGAACAACAAACGCCTCAACAGCTTCGCCTCCCTTAGGGTTTATCTCGTAGTAAACAGTGAACTCTTCACCCTTTGCCGCCTTATCCTTATACTTATCTCCACGCATAGCAGGGAAAACCACTGTGTTCGCCTTAGACCAAATAAAGCCTTTAGCATCGCCAAGTGAAGTAAGTCTGCTGACATTCTCACCCTCGGTGTCAGCTAGATAGATGTCACCGTTGTATCCGTTCTTCTTCAGGTCTGCAGTTTGGACTACAAATGCTGTCATGCTCCCATCCGGTGAAATGGAGGGTGAGGACAAAAAGTTGTAGCCCAAGAAGCTGTCAATGTTAAGTTGTTTCATTATACGACCATCCTTTCTTGATACGCTGCATTGTTTTGGCAGTTTTGTGTGTACAGTCGGCTACCCAACTCACAAAACCGAACGACCGAGTTCCTGTTCAAACTTCTCCCTTTCTAGAATAAATATAGCTGAGATGTAATGATTAAGTTGCTACAATATATTTCTTGTAACAATCTATTATTCATTATACTCCTTTAAAATAGATATGTAAAGAAAGTGAGGGTGTAGGAATTAAGCATGCTTTTTTGGCTATAATACACAAAAATATTGCAAATTAAATTTGTGTCAATTATTCATTATGTAAAATAGACTGTTTTTTTCATCTTCTATCAATAAAATACGTTGTTGTTGACACATAGCCGTTAGGAACACATAAAAAGGAGCGAACCTTACAGTTCACTCCTTTACTTAACATATTAAACTTAAAACATCCACCTAACGTTTACTGCAAAGCCTTTATATGCTCGACAATGCCGTCCGCCATGCCTACAGCAGTTTTATATATCGAGAGCGGCGTTGTTATATCCTGATATTCAAGGGGATTTGGTAAAAATCCTATCTCGATTAGCAATGCCTGAACATAGCTCATTCGTGTGACAGCAAAGTAACCCCATTTGTCCCCTCTACTGTTACGTTCTGTTTCCTCCACCACATTATCAACGACATACCTCGTCAAATCCTCAGAGATGTCGTAGAAGTAGAACGCCTCAACCCCTGCAGGGCCGTTACCGTCTGATGTTTCTCCAATGGAGTTGTGGTGTAGTGATATGAAAATATCCGCCATCACTTCTTCGCAGGCTTTTACTCGATCGGTAAGGCTGTGTGTGGTATCCTCGGTACGCATCATCTCAACAGTTGCGCCCAGTTGCATAAGCCGTTCACGTAGGACGAATGCGTTCTGTAGGTTTAGTTCTGACTCAACGGGGCTGCCTGTCCTGAGGATGCCGAGTGCTCCGGGGTCGTTGCCGCCGTGGCCTGCGTCCAGCATCACCACAACGCCGTCAAGAGGTTTAGACGGGTCAGCTGATATTGTCGGGGTCACCCTAAAGAAGATTTCTGCGTCACCGCTCTCCGCATCGTAGAACATATCGTAGCCCCAGACTTTATCACGGTCAATCACCGCAAAGTCGAGAGCCATGCCCTTATCACCTAGACTGCGTGCCGTGACAGCGGAAAATAGCTGTGAGTTAAATGTCAACTCGTCCGGCAATGTGTCTATACCGTAAAGCTCCACTGATATAACACCGTCGCTTTCCACAAACGCAAACGGTACACCAATACCGCCGGACAGCACATACGTTTCCTCTCGCTCTCCTGTCCGCAGTTCTACTGCACTGACAATAGGAGATATAACGTCCGCTGTATTCTTGATACGCACCACGCTTTTGTTTACACTCATACCCGATGCGAGTATAAGCCTACTGCCGTTGTCGTCCGCGATTTCTTCTACAGTTCCTGTCTTGTATATACTGCGATAGTCACCGTCGCTTGCGGTAGCGCTTGGGTAAATGTTTGCGTTAAACGCTGTTACTTCCGCAGTCACAGAGGCATTGTTCCCTACCAGATAAACGGTTGCTCCCGTGTAGCTTGAATTTACACCGTTGTGGGTAAGCGCATAGCTTATTGCACCCATATTGCGCACCTCGCCGTCCCCTGCTCCGCTTAACGTCACACTACCGCTAAACCTTGCAGGGTGTGACGCTGTAACGCTTGCTGTCTGGGTGAGTGGGAATGTCTGACCTCCTATGCGGACAGACACACTAGCACCCGATGGTGCTGTACAGCTTACTGTAAAAGCTTCGCCGTTGTTTGTCACCTGCCAATAAGTCGGGGACATGGAATAGAGTGTGCTAATAGGTGAACTGCTCGGAACATAGCGATTTATCACAAGTGTTTCAGCACTTTCACCCTGCTTAAACGTGAAAAGGTTATCACCGACATTAAGGTCAAGCAGTACACCGAACGTGCCGTTTGTGGAATTTCTCACCACCGTTTCACCGTTTACAGTAAGAGGCACATCGCTGTCCGACGTCCCCGTAGCGTAAAATGTGCTGTACGTTGTACTAAAACCATTCTTTGGGTGGGTGACGTCCAGCGCCTGTTGTGGTTCAAACACAATATCGGGCGGCAGGATTTCACCGTAGTTGTTTAAACTGTTCAGCATAGACTGCATACCGAAAAAGTCAGCTTTCAGCTCATTGTAACCATCAAACACCGACACTTCCAGCCCCATACTTTCAGCAGTGTAAATCTTATACAGTATCTCGTTTGGGTTGTATGTTATGCTTTCACTCACAAGAGGTTTTGCAATAGACGAAACATCTATAGCCACGCTCATATTATCCGCCATCGCCTCGCTTGCAAATAGGAGGTTGTCATCAAACCCCTCCCCTGCCGTACCTTCTGCAGTATAAAACACATGGTCGACACTGCTAGAAAATCCGGTCAAATCGGCTGTGGAGAAGTCTTCTACATCGCTCAGCATAACAGCAAGTTGTACGCTGTCAGCAAGTGCTTCTTTGATGGCGTTCAGTAGCTTTATTGCGCTATCGGCATACCTATCGTCGGCGGTGAGTGCACTGTCGCACATGCCGTCAAGCACTATACCTTTTATGTTATATTTTTCAACCATATCGGCAATGTCACTCACGTTTAGTTCGGTGGTGTTGCTGTCATAGGGCGAAAGATAGATGTTTCCCCCGACAGTAAGGGATTGCACCTCTCCTGTACTAATAGGGTGGCTGTCCGCTAGTGTGTCACCGCTCTTACCTGCGTAGTAAGGGTTTATCATCGCCCAGACCTCTATGTCCAAGGTTGACGCCTTGTCTGCAAGCTCTTTCAGAGGGTCAAAGAAGGTGAAAGCCCCCTGCTCGCCTGTCAGGTATTCACTGAACGGAAACTCTGACGACCTGTAGAGAGCATCGCTCTGTGGACGTACTTCAAACATGATCGTGTTAAAGTCGCCGTACACAGCGTGTTCCACTATGCCGCCAATCTCCCCTCTAAGCCCTGCGGAGGACAGTAACGGCGAGGACGGGAAGTCCCTATTCCCCAGACTTCGCACCGTCATCGCTTTAAGTTGCTCTGTGGTGACATCTTCTGTTGCATAAGCACTTATGTTAAGTATAAGTGCTAAAGCGAACATCATTGCCGTGAATAATGATAGTGCTTTTTTCATTTCAACAGTCCTTTCAAATCGTGAGTAAGAGTGTAATGCAGCTTACAGTTTAAAGTCATCTGCGCTATAGGTGGGTAGTTTGACAGGCGGACGTGGTATACGTTTAAGTGGATCGTACTTAAAGCGTTTACAGCTATAATCCTCGACTACAATACCTTTATATTTGCAGTAGAGCACTTTTTTGTCCCGTGAAAGCCTTACATATTCGCAGTAAGTACATAGCGGAGTACGTTCCCTGTCGTACAGCACTCTGTTCAGCATAGTTATGTTCCTTTCGGTAGTTTGTTGTTTAGCATTTAAAAATATGTCCACACTATAATGTGACAATTATCTTTGAAATTCTATATTACCACAAACTTTGCCGAATTACTACCCTTAGCCGTCAGGAACTAACCGGAACACGTTTTTGATGTAGCCAAAAAGCCCTGTACCTGCGTCAGCCCACCTTGCAATACGGCAAGTATTACAAGGTGTGCTTTCTTGTCACAGAACTTTTTTGCTTTATCAAAAATTCTACGAACCTTAAAGCCCGAGTTTTAGTGGCAGGCAAGGCAGACGAACGAGTAATACTTTGTGTATTGCGAGCGAGGATAACGAAGCATGGCGCTAAAACTCGGGCTTTAAGGCGTGTTCTGATTAGTTCCTAACGGCTAGCGACCTGAGCGGTCAAATATTCCTACCACTATCGCTGACATCGCAATTATAGCCATACCGCCCACGACATTATCCGCTGTTGCTACAGGATAGTGAGGCAACAAATCGCTCCACGTGGCTGCAGAGCCACTAAAAATGTTCAGATAGAAAAAAACAAACATCGTACTGAGGGTTGCTATAGCAAGGCGTACATTTAATAGATTTTTAGGATGTATACCGACAGTGTGTACCGCTTGAAGGCATTGAAACAATACAGATATACCACCAAATGCTATAAAGAAGGAACATAACAGCAGTCCTGAAATGCCCCCCATCTCGCTCGCCAGCTTTACACCTGTGGTAACTTCCAGTACTCCACTGATAAGGACTGACAACAACTCAGGTAGTCCCATACTTTTCATAATATTACCGCTAATCTCAGAAATAACCGCAAATAGTACAATGTATCCGCTTATCGTAACGCAAGCGGAGCAGGCATTGCCTACTGCTGTAATAAAAGAGTCGATAAAGGTGAGCGGAGTACCCACGCTATGCGTTACCGTTTTCCTCTTAGGGCGTATTATAAAAGCCACAATAAGCGTCGCAAACAGCTGAGAAATCAGAAGCACCCACCCGATTTCACTGCTTCCCCACATCATACCGCCGACCGCAGTCACCACAAATGCAGGCCCCGGGTTTATGCACAGCAAAAATAAATTTTCGGCGTAGTTTCTCTCAAGTGCGCCCACCTCGGTCATTGTGGATATTGTCTTTGCACCGGCAGGGTATCCACCGACGAAGCTTAGCAGAAATGTCACAGCGCCGCTCGGTGGCATACGAAATACTCTACCGAAAATCAGAGCCAGCGGTATTGACATAACCCTCCCTATCCCCGACAGTGACACAAAACCCGATAGCACCATAAACGGAAAAAGCGATGGGATAACTGTCCCTGCTGACAGCTTAAGCCCGTTTATCGCTCCCTCGGTAGCGTCACGCCAAAACACCAGCAGTAGCACGGCAACCGCCACTGTAAACACCGCAACGAAAACATCCGCATGTTTCTTCATAAACCCTCCTATTTACAATCCCCTGTATTTGTGGTAGTATGTCTTTACTTCGTGACAGACATAAATAATAAAGGTGGTGCATGTTCAGCACCTGTTCGCTTTTGATAAGTGATATAGGTCTGAAATTATTACATGAGAAAAAAGAAAAACAACAGCACGGCGCTAATTTTTGCCGTTTTTTTTGTGATGACCGTTATACTTTTGGGGGTGGCACTGTTTATGAATGAGCGCACACCCGTGGACGCTCCCTCTTCAGAATCGCCAACCTCGAGCACACCCACTCCAACAGTCACTCCCACAGCTACCCCGGCACCTACACCTCCACAGGCAAGCTATGCAACAATATATGCGGTGGGGGACAACCTTATACACCAATCGCTGATAGATGATGCTAAAAAAGATGATGGAACTTACGACTTCACTCACTTTTATGAGCTTATCCGTGACGATATCGCCGCCGCTGACATTGCCATTATCAACCAAGAAACGATAATGGGCGGTGAAGAGCTAGGCTACGCAGGCTACCCAAACTTTAACACGCCTGACGAAATGGCGTACAACCTTAGGGACATAGGTTTTGACGTGGTGTGTCACGCAACAAACCATATAGTGGACAAAGGTGAGGCAGGTATACTGGGTACACTGGAGCTTTGGGATAACATCCCTGAGATGACGGTGGTGGGTATACATGGTTCACAGGAGGAACGTGACGAGATACAGACTGTTGAGAAAAACGGCATAACCTTCTCGTTTTTAAACTACACCTACGGGCTTAACGGCCTTTCCCTACCGGCAGGTAAAGACTACTATACCAACGTCATAGATGTACCGCTCATACTGTCCGACGTGGAGCGTGCTAAAGAACTGTCCGACGCTGTGGTGGTTATCTTGCACTGGGGAGCGGAATACTCGTTTATACCGTCAGAACAACAGCGCAGTATAGCGTCAGAGCTTGCAAATGCCGGAGTTGACCTGCTTATTGGCCACCATCCTCACGTGCTCCAACCTGTAGAATGGATAACTGCGGAAGATGGTCATGAGATGCTCTGTTACTATTCACTAGGCAACCTTGTACACTCCATGGAAGAAACGGACACCATGCTCGGTGCGGCGGCACATGTCAGCTTTAAAAAGGACGTTGACGGCACAGTCTCCATCGACAGTGCGTCAGTTGAACCACTTATCGACCACTATATAACAACTGAGGACGGCATTAAAAAGGACTTTTTAGTGTACAGCCTTGATGAGTACACCTTTGGTAAGGCGGCTGAACATGGTATTCAGGCTTTTGACCGTGCAATGTCGGTGCAGGATATGAAGAATATATCAGAAAGTGTGCTGGGTGAGTGGTATACAGATGAGGACTGGTCGCTGGTTCTTGTAAACCGTCATAACGAGATCACCGACGACTATGAAGTCACGCTGGTGGACGCTAAGGAGACGCTCGGCATAGAGTCCCGAAGTGACATGCTTATAGATGAGCGCATTTCACAGCCACTGCTTGACATGTTTAATGCTGCAAAGCTGGACGGTATTGACCTGTTTCTGCGCTCTGCTTACAGGACTGTAAACCTACAGCAGATTTACTACGAAAGTCAGTACAATGACCAGATAAATCAAGGCAAATCCCCAGAAGACGCCAAGGCGACTGTCCTACAGTATACCGCCTACCCTCGTCAGAGCGAACACCACACAGGCCTTGCACTGGACATTATCACGGTAGACTGGGAGCTACAAGGCAAGCCGCTAATTGACAGCTTTGACGAAACCGAGGCATATGCTTGGCTGGATGAATACGCTCATAAGTACGGATTTATTGTACGTTTCCTTGAGGGCAAGGAGCATATAACCTATGTTAACTATGAACCGTGGCACTTTAGATATGTAGGCGTAGAGCACGCTACTGTGATGAAGGAACAGGGTATAACGCTCGAGGAATATCTGGACGAACTTAACAAATAATAACGTTAGACGTTGTAAAAACGGAACAACCTCTCACCAAATAGCACTTTTTTGGCGGGAGGTTGTGTTTTATGCGAAAAATATACTGTATCTTAACAATTAAGTAAATATTCTTAATAGTTTATTGAATACTTGCGTC
>CAYJIK010000048.1:0-14649 GCA_964370205.1 uncultured Oscillospiraceae bacterium
GCGTAATCACTGTTAATCATAATTTCAGCATAATTTGACATCTCAGCGTTCAAATCATTGTAAGCTTCTGTTAACTGCTCTGTCGTTGCATCTGCCAGACTTTCAAGCAAATTATAGTCAAAACTATTAGCGTACATCTTTATATCTTCAAACGTCATTCCATCAATCATTGCGCCGATAAGTTCTGCGTTGATTGCGGCTTTTTCATGCAAATCAATAAGTGGTGCTCGCCAGTCGTTGTCTACCAGCGTTAACTGCTGTACCATTAGCAAGTTGTTTTTTCTTGCCGTGTGCACAAGAAAGTTTGCTTTTTCAGCAACTGTTGTTACGGGTTTAGCGAGTTCTTCTTCTATAAACTCCATATTGTAACCTGTAACGCTCATATCAACATCTTCTATAGCGCTATCTGCAATATACCTGACCACAAAAGGCGTCACAACCGAAAGTGCTAAAACAAAAACAGAAAAAAGCACTATTCCTTTTTTCTTAAACTGCTTTGTAAGCTCATTTTTAACTAATATACTAAACATCTTTTCTCCCCACTATCTTATCTGATCTTTTGAACCGCTTGTTATCTTCAAGAACTTCTCTTCAAGTTCGCCGCTTGCAAGCTCGTCACGGTTGCAGACCAACACAGTCCTGCCCTCGTCAATTATGCAGAATTTATTACACATCGCTTCCATCTCCCCAAGTATGTGGCTGGAAACAAACACCCCGATCTTTTCAGTTTCCGCAAGCATCAGGATCATGTCACGAAGCTCTTTAATCCCCATGGGGTCGAGTCCGTTTGTCGGCTCGTCGAGTATTAGAAGTTTTGGTTTATGAAGAAGTGCCTGTGCAATACCGAGGCGTTGTTTCATTCCGAGGGAGTACTTGCTCACCCTGTCCTTTATTCGGTTTTCCAGTTTAACCAGCTTTACAACCTCCGCAATTCGCTCCTCTGTAACCCCTTTATGCATGTTTGCACACAGCTTTAGGTTGTCCAGTCCGCTAAGGTAGCCGTACATCTCGGGGTTTTCGATTACAGCTCCGATATACCCGAGAGCGGTCACTTTGTTCTTCTTCATGTCCACCCCCATGACAGTAATCTCACCACCGCTTATGCTGTAAAGCCCTGTCATCATTTTGATAAGGGTGGTTTTCCCTGCGCCGTTTGGGCCTAAAAAGCCAAGCACGTCCCCTTCGTCTACCGAGACGGATATATCTTCAATTATTGTTTTATTTCCGATTGTCTTTGTAGCGTTTTTCACTGACAATACATTTTGCATGTTAACACCTTTCTCCTTCGATACTCCGTCTGCAGGACGGGTTTTGTTTATTATCTATTTTGTTATGTTTATATGATACTATTCAAAATTAAAAATCCTTTTAGGGTTCCCGAAAGAAACTTAAAAGGATTTTGAAAGAAAGTTGAAAGAAATCATGCTTTTGGAAGTTTTACCACTGCGGTAAAGATATTCTTATCATAAGAAAGATTAAGCGAGCCGTTCATAATCTTCAAAAGTTCAGACACAATAGACAGCCCCAGCCCCGAAGCCCCGTTTGCTCTGTCTTCGTTTGCGGTATATAGGCGGTTTTGCAGTAGGTCTATCTTCCCGGATAGATTATCGTCGGTACTGTTTTGGACAGCGATCAAAATATCCCCATCTCCCTCTTTAACCGAGACCTCTATAGGCTCACCTTGCACACCGTATTTATCTGCGTTGCTGATTAAATTGTCAATAACACGGTGGAATTTTTCAGGGTCAATGCTTGCTTTTAACTCTTTGATTTCGCTACTAAAAACAATATCTTCAATTCGCATCTCAACTATCTGTTTTAGCATCAAGTTTACATCAATAGCTTGCATATTTACCGGCATATCACCACTAATCAGCTTGCTGTATAAGAACAGGTCTGCGATAAGTTTTTCAAGGCGGTTTCCGTTCTCTTTTGCAATGTCCGCATACGTATATAGCTCATCTTCTTTAGGCAACTTGCTCTTTATAACGTCTATATAACCTATCATTGACGTCAGTGGCGTTTTTAAGTCATGCGACATATTTGTAATAAGCAGCCGCTGATTTATCTCGTCTTGACGCTCTCTTTGCCTGCTGTCATAGATGGACTCCCCCATGCTGTTGATGTCCATTGCAAGGCGTGCAAGCTCGTTTCTTCCTTTGATGGGTATTTTGTATAGGATGTCTTGGGTTGCTATTAGCTTGATACCACTTTCAATTTCTTTTATATAAAGAATTTCTTTAACCATGAAATTAGTGACTAAAACCAAAAAGCATATCACACCCATTACAGCAGATACAATATAGTAGACATCTCCCTGCACTTCTAACCCGTACACGTTGATATACATTGTCCCCGACGTGTCCGCAAACTCCACATCATATCCAAACACACTCTCTTGGCTCAGCCCGTCAACCACAGACTGTGTCAAATGCTCTTTTTTAATAAACATCACTTGATAGGTGGGGAGCTGATCGAAGTTTATATTGTCTGCCTGCGAAAACGTCATGTTCCCCATGGCAATCCGCTCAAGTATACCTTCTGCAATGGCGTCGCTTTCTAGGCGGATTTTGTCTTGGCTTTGGGTGTTTTTATAATCGATGTAGGTTTGTGAAAGTGTCGCAAGCAGTGCGAAAAACAGTAAACTGACGAGCACCGAAATAATTATCTTTATTAAGAATGACACATAGAGCGAAGACGCAATTTTCTTAATCCACACGATAACCACTCCCCCAAACCGTTTTTATGTACTGTGGTTTTGTTATGTCGTCTTCAATTTTATTTCTGAGATTTCTGATATGTACCGACACAGTGCTTTCAGCGTTTAGTACGCTTTCTTCGCCCCACACCTTTGCGTAAATTTGCTCTAGGCTGAAAACTCTTTTCCTATTCATTAAAAGCAGCTCTAAAATCGCAAACTCCAGCTTTGTAAGCTTGATAACTTCATCATTTTTAACAACAGTTCGCCCGGCAAGATTTACAGTCAGATTACCGATAACAATTTCGTCAGCAGATTGGTTGCCTCCTGTGTAAGTTCGGTATCTTCTAATGTTTGCTTTAACACGAGAAATAAGGTCAAGCGGGTTGAAAGGCTTTGTGATATAGTCGTCAGCGCCGGAGGTAAAGCCGGTGTATTTGTCCATATCTTCGCCCTTGGCAGTTAAAAAGATAATGGGCGTATTATACTTCTTTCGAATTTCTACGCAAGTATCTATACCGTTCATTTTCGGCATCATCACATCGAGCAAAACAAGGTCAAATGTATCATCTATTTTTGATAGTGCATCTAAGCCGTTTTCCGCTTCAATTAGTTCATAATTTTCATTTGCTAAATATAGCTTTATAAGACCTCTTATGTCTTTTTCATCGTCAACAATTAATATTTTCATAGTAGCCTCCGAAATTTCTATAGTTGCGCTGTGTTATATAATATAATTATACTACATAAATCAAAAGTTTCCTTTAGAAAATAGAAAAGAAAGTTGAAAGAAATGTAGATTGCAGAGCCATAAAGTGTGCTGAAAGATTGTAGAAGCAAGGTATACGCTGCCACGTTCACGGTTTACAGCTTGACTAGGTGTTTCGGCAGCCACTCTCACAGTTGTTTAATGGCTTTGAAGGGCGGTTCTTCCATGAAAAAGAACGGCTTCCTAGATAAAACTGTTGCATACCTTAAAGAGGCGGGGATGGAAGTCTCCGTTATCGATGGTATCGAGCCGGATCCTTCTGTTGAAACAGTTATGAAGGGGGCTGCAAAGATGCTGGAGTTTGAGCCGGATTGGATAGTAGCTATCGGCGGCGGCTCCCCCATCGACGCCGCAAAGGCGATGTGGATAAAGTACGAGTATCCTGACATCACATTTGAAGAGATGTGCAAAGTTTTTGGGCTACCGGGTCTGCGTAATAAGGCACAGTTTTGTGCGATACCCTCCACTTCGGGCACAGCTACAGAAGTTACAGCTTTCTCCATCATCACCGATTACGAGCAGGGTATCAAATTCCCAATAGCAGATTTTGAGATAACACCTGACATCGCAATTCTAGACTCCGAGATCGCTGAGACAATGCCTAAAAAGCTAACAGCTCACACAGGTATGGATGCGATAACACATGCGATTGAGTCCTACGTTTCTACCGCTCGCAGTGACTTCACCGCTCCACTTTCACTGTATTCCGCTAAGATGATAAAGGAAAACCTACTGGAATCCTACGCAGGTGACCCTGCTAAGCGTGACATCATTCACAACGCTCAGTGTATGGCGGGTATGGCGTTTTCTAACGGTCTGCTTGGTATTGTCCACTCAATGGCGCACAAAACAGGTGCGGCTTTCGAGAAACTGGGCGCACACATAATCCACGGTGCCGCAAACGCTATGTATCTTCCTAAAGTAATCGCTTACAACGCTAAAAACGAGCAAGCGAAAATCGCTTACGGCGAAATAGCGGACGCACTCGGACTGGGCGGAAGCAATGACGATGAGAAGGTTACCGCACTTATAACATACCTTCGCAAGATGAACGATGAACTCAGCATACCACAGTGCATCAAGCATTACGGTGCAGACAGCTATTACGCTGAACAGGGCTTTGTGCCGGAAGATGTCTTCCTTTCAAAGGTTTCTGAAATAGCAAAGCACTCGCTTGGCGACGCTTGCACACTTTCAAACCCACGAGTACCTACACAAGAAGAGATGGAACAGCTCCTCAAGTGCTGCTACTACGATCTGGAAGTAAACTTCTAACATAAGTTAACATTAACCTTTAAGCCGTGCCTCGCTTTTGCGTTGCACGGCTTTGCTTTTTGTACAAACGAAAAACGCCAAAGTACGCATGGTGCGTCTTTGGCGTTTAATAATTAGCGCTATACTAGTCACGATGTGCATTATCGGGACGCTTTTCCCTTCCCTTGTTCGAGCGACGTCTCGGGTGGCGGTCACCACGGGAGGAGCGGCGTGAGGGCTTGTCCTTTTTAGGCTCTTCCGAGGAACCGGTCACCTGTATACGCTTTCCGCATATCTTTGTTTGATTCATTATCTCCAAAACTATGGGCGAGTACTCGGTGGCTATGGACACATACGAATGGCTCTCTTCAATCTTGATTTTGCCGATATACTTCGACGAAATGCCACAGTACTCTGTAATTGCGCCCACTAGATGGTTAGGGCTACACTTGTTATAGTGGCCGATGTCAAACAACAGCACGTCAAAACCCGATTCCTTCATAGTTTTTTTGTGACCGACAGATTGGACAGGTTGTGCCACTATTTCTTGTCGCTTCTTAATCTTCGTCGCAGGGATATCCTCAATCTGTAGCTCACTCGCTCGGAAGGACAGGTTCATTAGCGCAGCTGCCAGCGCCACAGGGTCAACACCCTCTTTGAGCAGTTGCTTCATCATCATACTGCACTGCTCGCTCGGCTCTCGCTCAAGTTCAAGCCGTACCTTTTCGATGTTTCGCACTTGTTGCTGTTTTAAAATGCTTTCCCTTGTGGGGATTTTCATTTCTTCAATGGTGGACTGTGTTTTCTTTGCAAGAGTCCTTATCGCATTTAACTGCAGGTTTCCACAGCATAAAGTTATAGCTGTTCCTGTGCGCCCTGCACGGCCTGTACGTCCGATACGGTGGACGTAATACTCTGCAATCTGTGGTAGGTCATAGTTAAACACATAGTCTATATCCCTGACGTCTATACCACGTGCAGCTACGTCGGTTGCAACGAGAATCTCGGTGTTGCCGCCCTTGAAAGCCGCCATTACAGTACTGCGCTGGCTTTGTTTCATGTCACCATGCAGACCCTGCGCCAAAAAGCCTTCATCGCACAAACTTTGTGTGAGTTCGTCCACCATGCTTTTTGTGTTGGTAAATATGATAGAGCGCTTTGGCTGTAGCTCATGCAGTAGTAACGTGAGCGCTCTGTTTTTGTATTGTTTGGGGACATCTACGTACTTTTGCTTGATTTCGCTCAAAACTGTCTTGTTCTGCGTGACATTTATCTGCACAGGGTCCTTCTGGAACTGCCTTGCTATTTCCAGAATCCCCTTTGGTATCGTTGCGGAAAACAGTACTGTCTGACGTGTTTCAGCGGCGTCGGTGAGTATTGTCTCAACGTCCTCTTTAAAGCCCATGTTCAGCATCTCGTCTGCTTCATCCAGCACAATCATCTCAAGATTGTGTAGCTTAATACTGCCTCGGTCTATGTGGTCCATAATACGACCGGGGGTACCGATAACAATATTCGCCTTGCGCAGTGCACGAAATTGAGCGCGGTAATCGGACCCGCCGAAGATGTTTGCTGTGTAAATATGCGGCATGTGAACCGCAAGCTTCGAAACTTCATCTGCACACTGCTGTGCAAGCTCTCTCGTGGGTGAGAGTATCAACACCTGAATGGCACTGTTATCGGGATCGATGCGCTCAAGTGCGGGTATGGCAAAGGCTAGGGTTTTTCCGGTGCCTGTCTGGGACTGCGCCAGTATGTCTACACCGGAACGGGTGAGCGGTATGGCTTTCGCTTGTATTTCCGTTGCCTCGTCAAAACCTCGCTCGTCAATGGCTTTTTGTATGCTGGGATGTAGCGACAAATCGCTGAATCTAGTTGTACTCATTAAAAATGCTTATTCCTTTCTTCTGGTTTTGTGTGTCTTTTGTCACATATGGTTTTTAATATCACAAAAACCGAGACCATGTCCAAGAACACAAAACTCCCGTTTGAAAATTAAATTTTCAAACTAACTCCTCTTGTTTTACATAAAAAAACAAGATGCCTCATCACATCTTGTCCCTTTGAAAGATATTCGGTTAAAGATGAGTATAACACACAAGTCAAAGGAATACAAGCTATATTTCTTGAAAAACAATAAAGTTTTTGTAAGACCGAAGTTATGTAGACCCCCCTAAAAATATAGCGAGAAAAGAGAAACGTCCCACCTCCATGAACAGATTGCAAAGTCGGGGGAGTAGGTACAGTCCATTGAAGTGGACGGGGGCTGTCCCGAAACAAATGAGAGTGTACCAAGTCGCCTCCACTATCAGTCGGTGGCGATTTTTAGCAGATTTTTGCCTAATCCGACGCAATTCACGGTGGCGAGACAGACCGTGCACACAATAATCGACGAGCGTAAACGCCTGCACCGTTCGGAAATTCAGCAAGCAACCACTTACACCTCGGCAGGCTTTCCCATCGAGTTTTTGAAGGGGCGATGCCCAATTGTAGCGCAATATTAACAGATTGTTTTACAACACAAGCGTCAAAGAGGTCTACGGCGAAAACTTTGTAAAGGGCATTGTGTTGGATAAAGAAGGCACAGAAGTAAACCTGTCCGAAGAGGACGGCATAGGTGTGTTTGTCTTTGCGGGTTATGTCCCGGCGAGCGGTAACTTTGCCGATATAGTCGCCCTAAACGAGCAGAAATACATCATAACCGACGAGAACCGAAAGACAAATGTGGACGGAGTTTATGCCGCCGGTGATATATGCATTAAAAATTTAAGGCAGGTTGTCACCGCTGTGTCGGACGGCGCAACAGCCGCTACTTCACTGGAAAAGCACGTAGCCGCCGAGTACGACCGTCTCTCGTTACCTAAGAGAGAGTACAACATCCCCAAAAAGGAAGCCGCTCCCCCCACTGCAAAGACTGAAGATGACGGCTCATTTATATCAGCAGATATCAAAGAGCAGTTAGCGCCTGTGTTCGCCAAATTCGAGTCGGACATTAAACTAAAGTATCGACTTGACGACAGAGAAATCTCAAGCGAAGTAAGCGGCTTTATGTCAGAATTTTCAGGGCTTAGTAAGCACATCACCTGCCAAAAAGATGATGATCTAGCCGTTAAAGCACTGCCCTGCATCTCTATCTTTACAGGAGATGAAAGTTATAGCGGAGTATCGTTCCACGGAGTACCGGGTGGGCATGAGTTCAACTCCTTTGTAGTGGGGCTGTACAACGCCGCTGGTCCGGGTCAGATGATATCGGAAGAAGATGCGCTTAGGATTAAAGCCATAGACAAGAAGGTAAGCATTGATTTAGCAGTGACCCTCTCCTGCACAAACTGCCCTGAGCTTGTCATGGCGGTGGAGAGAATAGCGCTACTAAACGACAATGTAACCCTTGACATCTACGACCTCCCCCATTTCGAAGAGCTTAAGGCAAAGCACAACATCATGAGTGTGCCTTGCATGATAGTAAACGACGAATATGTCCATTTTGGGAAGAAGAACATCGCCGAAGTGCTGGACATACTGGAAGCCCTACTGTAATCAAACGGAAGCAGAACCACCGTGAGACGCCCTCTGAAACGTCGACCACGTTCGAATCCTCAACCCCATACAAAAAAGAGCGACGAGAGAAAATTCTACTCGTCGCTCTTTTGCGTTGTCCATAGCGACATCAAATGATAAACCGCAATTACGAAGTGATAAACAATCAGCAAATGCACCTAAACTTAATGTTAAGTTTGGCTCGCTAATGTTACAACACATCGCAACGGTTAATTCTTCTTAACCGTCACTTTAAACTGCTGTATGCTCAAGGGTGCAACCTAATCAAAATGTAACAAAACTAGGGTGGGACGCCCAAACTCTTGAGTCCCACAATTTCTTTTAATCAAATTTTAATAAAAATATGTTACAATACAGTCAAAGCAATGTAAGGGGGTTCAGATATGAGGGTATTACTTGCCGAGGATGAGCGGGATATGAATAAAATCATCACGAAAAAACTGATGTCCGATGGGTATGCGGTCGACAGCTGTTTTGATGGGGAGACCGCTCTTGATTATATAGTAAGCACCGATTATGACGTTATTATACTTGATGTCATGATGCCGAAGATGGATGGCTTTACGGTGCTTGAAAGTATGCGTATGAAGTGTATAGAAACGCCTGTGATATTTCTAACAGCGAGAGACGCTGTGTCGGACAGGGTGAAAGGCCTTGATCTTGGGGCGAACGACTACCTAGTAAAGCCTTTTTCCTTTGAGGAACTTATGGCACGTATTCGTGTTATGACAAGATTGCAATCGGGTAAGCCAACCAACGTTCTGACTGTTGCTGACCTGACGCTTGATATCAGCTCGCACGTTGTAAAACGTGGTGGAAACGTGATAGCGCTTTCTGCGAAGGAGTACGCAATTTTGAAGTATATGATGTACAATGTCGACATTGTGCTGTCTAGGGAGAAAATCGAAAATCACATCTGGAACTACGACTATGAGGGCGGTACAAATGTGGTGGACGTGTATATAAGGTATCTCCGAAAGAAGATTGACAGCGACTAAGACGTAAAGCTTATACACACCGTTCGTGGCAGTGGGTATGTGCTTAGGGAGGGAATATGAAAAGAGTATCTGCAAAGATAAGACTCACCCTGTTCACCACCCTACTGATGACGATAATGGCAGGTGTTTTAATTGCGTTGATGTTCTCTATCAGTGGTGAAATTGTTATGGCTAACAGCATATCACAGCTCACCGCTGTAGTGGACGACAATTCGGGTGAACTTGAATATGACGACGGCAAACTTGACACCGACGATATAGATTTCTTTATGAAAGGCGTGTACACGCTTTTGTACACCGAAGAAGGCGAGTATTTGGCAGGGAATTTCCCCGAAGAAGGGGTATCTGAGCCTCCGTTTCGTGATAAGCAAACCACCGAGTACACTTTTGACGACACACTTTATTATATCTACGACAGGCTGTCAAAGGTGGAGGACTCTCGCTCACTTGTGTGGGTGCGTGGAGTGATTGCGGTGGACGAAGTCGCAGGTGCTACAAACAGTATTTTGCAGATTGCGCTGTTTTCATTGCCGTTTTTTGTGCTTTTCGGTGCTCTGGGATGCTACTTTATCGCAAAGAGCACGTTTCGGCCCATAGACAAAATTGTGAAGACGGCGGAGGAGATAAGCGAGAGCGAAAACCTTGCCTTGCGTATCGACCTGCAAAACGGCAGCCCCGAAATACGTAAGCTTTCCGATACCTTTGATAAAATGTTTGAGCGTTTAGAGGGCGCATTTGAGGCAGAGAAGCAGTTCACCTCCGACGTTTCCCACGAGCTCAGAACGCCGACCGCTGTTATATTGGCGCAGTGCGAGTACGCAATCGGCGAAAACATCACAGCAGCAGATAAAGAAGAAGCGCTTGAAACAGTACGGCGGCAGGCGCAAAAGATGTCAAACCTCATTTCCGATCTTTTAAACCTCATCCGCATGGACAGAGGTTCACAAACGGTGGAACGCAGTCAAATAAATCTCAGCGACCTTGTGCGAGAGGTGTGCGAGGAACAGAAACTGATAGCTCCACCCGACCTTAAAATGACATACGAGATAGCGCCGAACATCACAGGGCTGTTTGACGGGGCGTTGATTACCAGACTACTGGAGAATTTGATCAGCAACTCGTTTCGTTACAGGAGAGAAAACGGAAGTAGCCATGTCACATTGAGTAGTACTGACGATGAAATTGTCCTGTCGGTGAAAGATGACGGCATAGGCATAGCAAGGGAGCATCAGGAGAAGATATGGAACAGGTTTTACCAAGTGGACAGTTCACGCACCGCAAGCCAACACGGAAGCATGGGGTTGGGGCTGTCGATGGTGGCGCAGATTGCAAAACTCCACGATGCAAAAACCACACTTGAGAGCGAACCGAACAAAGGTAGTGTGTTCACGGTGAAATTCCCCGGATAGAATTTTTAGAGTGCGCCTACACACTTTAATGTTACTTTAATTTATTCGTTCTATAATTATGAAAACCGGAAGTTTGATAAGTAAAGGGGAACCGAGTTTAAAGACCTGAGTAAGGAATGACGCATAGGAAGGAGCGGTATTATGACGTACAATGTAAAATTTATGCTGTTGGGTATCTTTTTGGCGGTGATGAGTGTAGGAGGGTTTGTTCTGGCGGACGAAGAAGAGATTTTCTTTATTATTGCTGTAGCTTTACCTGTGGCGGCGATATGGGCGTTTATGAAAGGCTTCTACGGAAGCGACAAAGAAGAGCCGCCGAGCGAACACAAACAGCCCTCACCGACTTTGATACCCGAACAGTCCCAAAACCCCGAATAGAAAAAACAGCCACAGTAAACCGACCGCTTTAATGTTGCTTTAACATTGGGAGTGTAAAATCGAAACAACAAATAGATCAGAGCAAAACATGAGGAGGTATTACCATGAAATCCATAAACACTTTTAAGAAGATAGGCGTTTTAGCCTGTGCGGTTCTATTGATAGTAACGCTTGTAGGCGGTGTTATGGCTATCGCAAAGCCACAACCTGCGATAGAGGTCGAGGAACAGATTGGTGGACTGACCACAACTGCCGCAAACAATTTGACGACGCAAAGTCTGACGAGTGTCGCAGACAGCTACATCAGCGAAGCAGAAGCAAAGACAATAGCGCTGACACACGCAGGGCTTGCTGAGAGCGAAGTATCGCACATGTTCTGCAAGCTCGATTATGACGACGGTATAGCGGAATATGAAGTGGAGTTTTGGGACGGCACAACCGAGTACGACTACGAGATAAACGCAGTCAGCGGTGATATCCGAAGCTACGACTTTGACATGGAAAGCTACGACGCAAAGCCCACCATACCCACTACAAGCACATCAGCCGATTATATAAGCGAAGCAGAAGCAAAGACAATAGCGCTGACACACGCAGGGCTTGCTGAGAGTGAAGTATCACACATGCTCTGCAAACTCGAGTATGACGAAGGTATAGCGGAATATGAAGTGGAGTTTTGGGACGGCACAACCGAGTACGACTACGAGATAAACGCAGTCAGCGGTGATATCCGAAGCTACGACTTTGACATGGAAAGCTACGACGCAAAGCCCACCATACCCACTACAAGCACATCAGCCGATTATATAAGCGAAGCAGAAGCAAAGGCAATAGCGCTGACACACGCAGGGCTTGCTGAGAGCGAAGTCGGGCGCATTGAGTGTGAGTTTGACTTTGATGACGGCTACGCCGAATATGAGGTTGAATGGGAAGTCGGAAGAACGGAGTACGAGTATACAATAAGTGCAACTGACGGAACGATTCGGGAGCATGATGTCGAGTATGACGATTAACGTTTGACATAGTCACAAAAGAGTAAAAGCACCTAACGTGCAAGCTGTAACAGCTTTAGTTTAGGTGCTTTATGCAGTGTTCGCAGATAAAGGTGTATGTTTTTTATTTCAATTTGAAAATTATGTATAAACCGAAAAAAGCGTGCCATACTAAAACCAAAGCGAGGTGAAAAACATGCTAAATAATAACAACAATAACAACAACAAAAACAACAACGGCAAAAACGAAAAGAACAACAAGGGCCAAGGCGACGAAAAGTAGAAATACGTAACGGCGAAAAAGTCGGGCGATAAGCCCGACTTTTTTGTGTTTTTCTCACTGCTTAGAAGCCGAGACTTCCCCCCGACTGTAGCCGCATAGATGATATCAAATATTTGATAGTGGAAAGGCAAAGTACTTACACAGCAAGCAGAAAGCGTTGAATAATTTTAGGACAAGATTTTTTCAAAAAGTGGTTTAGTTTTTCTGAAAATCTTGCTTTAAGCGTAAAAGTATACTATACTTGAATTAGAAGTAGTTTACTTTGACGAGAACTTTTTATGCATGACGGAGAAGGAAGGGATTGTATGATAAAAAGCAAGAACAAAGGTTTTACACTGGTGGAACTGATTATTGTTGTGGCTGTTATTGCGGTTTTAGCTTCGGTTTTGGCGCCGCAGTACTTACGCTATGTGGAGAGAAGTAGGGAGTCGAGTGACCTGCAAGTCGCTACAAATATTGTCCGTGCGGCGACTGTTGCAATAGCTGATCCTCAAAACAACATACCATCAGGGCATTATGTTGAGGTGCTCTGGATAACGGGAGATGAGTCAGGGGCTCACGCCGCTACAGGGCAGATAATGGTGCGCCCCGGTAATGGCTCAAGAATTTCTGTATATAATGAATCGGGTGGTGCTTTCGGTTTAAGTGCCTTACCCAGTGACTATGATTTGCTACCTTTCGCAACTGACCTTATAGGAGTTTTGGGCGGGGAAGATCAGCGCATTCAATATGGCAATGAGCATATTGCCGATGTTGAGGACGGCAAGTCACTGCTGGCTAACGAAGGTAACCTTGCGTTTCATATAAACACGACAACAGGCGAGGTTGCGCTTGCAAAGCTAAGAAACATCTCAAACAACGCCGAGATTGTAAACAAGTGGGTAGATCTAGGACTGCCTGCGGTTCCTGCGCCGGAATAGTATGGAGACAGTTGCAACTGTTGACTTGTTAACAAATTGCGCCGGGATATTGCATTGATTTTATTAGGAAAAAGGTGCGCCCGGGCATTTCCGATACCTGCCGCCGGACGAAGGCGAAACAAACAACGTCGCCGGGAGTGGCCATGTCGGTGCACTGCACCGACCAACACAAGGAAGCCGCCCCTGAGGGCGGCTTCCTTGCGTTTCTGCCCCTTGGGCAGATGGCCACTCCCGGCGACGTTGTTCGCTCCACCTTCTCAAAGCCCAAGCACCAACCTACATTTTACGTTCCAATAACGCCCACAGTAGCGAACCCCACGAAAACACCAAACTAAGCAACCACTCCCCAAACCTTTTTTAAAATCACCCTCAAGCAAAACCGAGCAAAACGCCGAAAATCGAAGAAAACCATAGATGTCATAGCCGTATTTTAAAAATTTGAAAAAAACTATTGACAAACGCCTCTTCACACTCTATAATTGGAAGCACGGACTGTAAAGCGACGGTTTTTTTGGTGTTTTCCGATGGCAAACATTGACGGCGCTTTCATATTTTAAGCTGCGACATACAGATATTGTGATTACCATGCACGGCGATTTATCCGCTATTGTGCTCAGGTGTCCCCATGATCGGTTAAGTGGCAGGAAAACAGAAAGGAATGATAACATGTCCACTTATATGGCCAAACAGGGGCAAGTAGAGCGTACTTGGTATATACTGGATGCAGCAGGCATACCACTCGGCAGAACAGCAGCGCTTGCGGCTACACTTTTGAGAGGTAAGCACAAGCCAATCTTCACACCGCACGTAGACTGCGGAGATCACGTAATCATCATCAATGCAGAGCAGGCAGTTCTCACCGGTAACAAGGGAGAGCAGAAGAAGTACTACCGTCACAGTGGTTGGGTAGGCGGCCTTAAAGAAACAAAGTACAGCATTCTGATGAAGAACAACCCCGAAAAAGCTATGATGCTTGCTGTTAAGGGTATGCTACCTGACACAACACTGGGTAGAAAAGCGCTTACAAGAGCACGCATATTCAGAGATGCAGAGCACACACACACTGCTCAACAGCCGGTCCCCTATACTGTTAAGAGAGAGGAGAAAGCCTAATGTACAATTCTAAACCATATCTTTACGGCACAGGTAGAAGAAAGCACTCTGTTTCAAGAGTACGCCTATACAACGGTACAGGCGCTATCACCATCAACGGCAGAGATATAGACGACTACTTCGGGCTTGACACTCTTAAGCTGATAGTTCGCCAGCCCATGACACTAACCGAAACACTCGGCAAGTACGACATCGTTTGTACTGTATCCGGCGGTGGAGTTTCCGGCCAGGCAGGTGCTATCCGTCACGGTATCGCCAGAGCGCTACTCGGCGCAGG
>CAYJIK010000049.1:0-14571 GCA_964370205.1 uncultured Oscillospiraceae bacterium
TGTGACGAAATTGTAATAACGCACAAAACTTGTAGGGGCGAACCTGTGTGTTCGCCCGAAACTAATGGTAAAAACCACGGTTTCGGGCGGTCACACAGGACCGCCCCTACGCAATTTCGACAAATTAATGAAATTAATTCTATTTCGTCGCAAACCCTTCTTAGGTGTGTAAATAAATGTTGCAACCTGTCCTGAAAGCTGACGAGACAAGCGGTAAACGCTCGTTTTGAGGACAATATGGCTGCCGTGCTTTTTCTCTATAGACGATTGCTACAGGGAAATATCCGGAGTGACTGTCCACTGCATAACGCATTGGTTGTGGCTTAACTTAGGTCTACCTTGATGTCTGAGATGTCCTTCCCTACTACGTCTATCACGCATTTGAAGCGGTCACGGTGCTTTAGCTTTGTGCCGAGGGAGGTGGGGATTAGCGTTATTTGGTGTTTGAATGTGTCGAGGTCTCGCAGGAAGGTGTTGACTGCCGGAGGGAAACCGCCTGCCCAGACGGGGAATACCAGGATAATGTCGCTGTCGTTGTCGAGGGTTGGCGGAGTGTATGTTATGGGGAGGTATTCTTTTTTGGAGGCTTTGGCACCGCCTCTCAAAAAGCCCATAATGCCGTCCCAGTTTTCTTTGTCGGTGATTTTGTGCAGTGGGCAGGAATGCTCTGCCGCAAGCTTCTTGGCGAGTTTTTCGCTTCTGCCTGTTCTGGTGTAGTAGTAGATTTGTGGGTTTTTCATGGGGTGCTCCTTTCGTGGTGTGTTGTTATTATGGGGGCGTTTCTTTTTTTGGGGGGGTTGTATAGACTTGGGGGGTGGCGCTCGGGTTTGTAGGTGGCGGAAATAAGTACGTTCGGGCGGTAGCCATCCGCCCAAGGGGCGGAAAGAAACCACAGTTTTGCCCACTAAGGCAAAATTGTGGTTTCTTAGTCGGCTCGCAAGCCGACATGGCTACCGCCCGGACGTACTTATTTACGCTACCGACCTTCGGGGGGATAGCGTAAAAATTCCGCCCTGAGCCTACAAAAAACCGCAGTTTTCCACATTCCAAGCCTCAGCTGTTAAAGACAAAGCACCTGTTCAGCCGTTAATGGTCGAGCAAGTGCTTTGTTTTACCTTATGTTTAGATTAGTTTAGCGTGTGAATATCTTTTCAAGACGCTTGCAAGCTTCCTCAACGTAGGACTTGGGGCAAGCGAGGTTGAATCTGATATAGCCGTCGCCCTTGTAGGAGCGGCCGTCGTTAACGATGATACCTGCGTCGGACAGCGCCTTCATTACAGTGTCAGCGTCCATTCCGCACTCTTCGATGTTTACCCAGTTTAGGTAAGTCGCCTGCGGTATGCCTGCCTTAACGCCCTTAAAGCCGTTCATAAAGTCGACGAAGTACTTGTGGTTTTCGAGGATGTAAGCGTTCATCTCGTCAACCCACTGTGCGCCGTGCTCGTATGCGCCTGTACATGCTGTCATGGACATTAGGTTTGTGCCGTTATAGTGTGTTGCGGAAGCTACCTTTTGTATGCGCTTGTTTAGAGCAGCGTTGTAGCAGAGCGAGTATGCGCCGATAAGACCTGCCAGGTTGAAGGTCTTGCTGGGGGCGTATAGTGCTACTGTGATGTCCTTGCCGCCTTCTACCATTGTTGTGGGGATGTGCTTTACGGATTTGTCCAGTATAAAGTCTGCCCATATTTCGTCGGACAGTATAGTAACGCTGTGCTTTTTACAAACTTCAACAACCTTTTCAACTTCCCACTTTTCCCAAACACGGCCTGTGGGGTTGTGAGGCGAGCAGAAGATTAACAGCGGAATATTGTCAGTAGTAAACTGCTTTTCCATATCTTCAAAGTCAATTCTGAATACACCGTTCTCGTCCTGCTTTAGGTGGGAGTAGACCAGTGTACGGCCGAGGTTACCGACTGTGCCTTGGAAGCCGGTGTATGTAGGCCCGTGAACCATGATTTTATCGCCGGGTTGTGTGAAAGCTACAACTCCGCTGGCAACTCCGCCCAGTACCGAGTTTTGGTACATAACAGTCGCACGTGAAATTCCCTCTTGGCCAAAGCGAGCCTTCTGCCAGCTTGCTATTGCGTCAAAATATGTGTCGGGTGTGAAGGAGTACCCGAAGATGGGGTGTTCCATTCTCTTTTTCATTGCGTCGATTATGAAGTGAGGTGTTTCAAAATCCATGTCGGCAACCCACATCGGCACGATGTTTTCGTGCTCGGAGTACATTCTTGCACCGGGGGTCTTGGGCATATCCCACTTTAGGGAGTTGGTTCCTGCGCGGTCGATAACCTTGTCGAAATTGTAGGCCATTTGTATTACTTCCTTTCAAAAATTATTGTATCGTGAAAATATGTATAACACATCGTAAAGGCGAGTTCCGCCATGCGCACGATACTTTACCTACTTAATAATATCATGTTTTCAGAAGATAAACAAGTAGAGAAATCAATAAAATCCCAGAAATCAGTAAGAAATTTAAGGGAAATGGGCGAAGTTAGGAGTTTTAATATATTTTAACAGCGGTAGGGCTTTTGCAGTGGGGGGATAGGGGGCTATGAGGGCAACCCGAGGCGAGTGGAGGTGAGCTCTTGACCGATCGCTACCTAAAAGAAAGATGATGTGGGGCGGTCAAGTTGGCACGCTCCGCCGCCGAGGTGGGGGTGAAAACGTGCGATTGCATTTACCGCTCGGTGGGGGTGACATCTTGGATGTAAAACAGAGGGCTAACATGAATAAAACACCACCTCCGTAGGGGCGCATAATGACCGCAAAACGGTCATATCCATATCCGCCCTCACCCTAATTCCGCACGCTTCCTTCTGTGGTAGGAACCAAACCTCCCCACATTCCACACGCCCTCCTCTGTGGATAATCCTACTACCCCCAAACCACGCATGAACTGCTGGATTTTCAGACGTATAAATGCCCACCCAACAGAACTTCGGCCAAACACCACCGTCCCGCCGCAATTCCTACCCCCATCAACTGCAAAACAAGTATTTGTGCTCCTGCTTTTTAACAGAAATCAGCCTAAACAGTGTCCCCCGACTCGTACACTCTATCGCCGTGTCCCATTTTTGCAAGTATCTTTGCTGTAAAGTCTGCCGCTTTGTGGAGGTCGTAAGCGGTGGGGTGGCCTGCTGACTGTATGTAGCTTTGGAACATTTCGGGGGACAGCCTGCCACGCTCGCCCTCGGGGATTTTCAGCTTTTGGACGGTTCTCATGAGGTCGATGCTCCCTCGACATAGAAAGTGACCCAGGAGGTTGTTTTGCTCTGACACAAGCTCCTCGACCCTCTTTGCGGTGCTAAGCGCATACGGCGAATTTGCCTCCACCCCTATCGTCCCGAGGATTATGATGTTCTTGTCCTTCATTTTTGCTATCAAGTTTTTCACGTCGGCGTCGGCATTTCCTTTATCGCACCAGTAGGTGATGATAAACGTATCGAACTTTTCTATCACCTCGTCAGTTATATAGGCGATGTTATAAGGCCCTACCTTGTTGTCCACCACCGAGGCCGCCGCCTCCGCTAGTTTATAGCCGTTGCCTGTGATTGTAGAGAAAATTACAGCTATCATTTTACGTCTCCCTTCGTTTTTCGTTATCTTAACTATACAGCTACCGCCCTATAAAATCAACACTTGCTTGGTATGTTGTGAAAATAGAAGGCGAGTTTAATATATGCTTGCTTTCTGATGGTTCTTGTCATCTCGTGGCTTCATAACCGCCGTCGCTACCGACAACAGCACTTGCGTCTACCTGTGCGATGTCCTTTTTAATCGTGGTGGCTACACCATCGCTTGTGAGATCGGCGGATAGTGTCGAGAAACGCTTGATGTGATGTTGCAATTGGTGAGGTGTGGGTGGTGAAAGCATAAAAAAAGAACGGTCATTTTCATGCCGTTCTTTTTATTTTGAATTGTACATTTCGATCGTGTTTCCTTTCGATTGTGCGATTTATTTGCAGTGTAGGACGTAATACTTCGTTTTTTTGTGTGCAATGTTCTTTCACAGTCCTTGTACTCTCTTATATATAACGGTGGCTTGTGCCGATTTTTGCTATCTTGTAGCTTTCCGTTATTGTACCTGTGAGGTTTATTACACTTTAATGTTGGGGTAAAGCTTTAGGGTTGTGCGCTTGGGTTGCGGTTTAGTTGTCGCCGTTTTTGTACCTGTTTGGGTTTTTGGTTGTCATAAAACGTTCCCCCTTGGGTTGTTTTATTTGTTTTTATGGGTTTACTTTTTGCTCTCGGTTTTTGCTTTTTTTCATTTTTCGAGTTAACTGTAAGCTATTGCTGTTTTTGCTGTTTGTATTTTGTTTTTTGCTATGTGTTTCCAGTGTACACTTGCGTTTAACTCGGACAATGTTTTATGTGGGATTTTACTTTAGTGTGATGTTTGCTAGTTTGTATTGTCGCCGTTCTTGTACCTGTAGGGGTTGTACTTTCTCATAATACCCTTCCTTTCGGCACATTTAGTTGTGGGTTTTGCTTGCTTTCTTTGGTTTGCTATTGATTTTGTGCTTGTGGCTTACGCCACTGAGTACTCGCCGTTCTTGTACCTGTAGGGGTTATACTTTCTCATAATACCCTTCCTTTCAGTACGCTGGTTCTCGGTCTACATACGGTCCGCATACATCTTGTGACTTCTTTACGTCACTGTATGCTCGCCGTTTTTGTTTCTTGGTGGAGTTAGCTTGTTCATAAAGTCCTCCTTTACCTCTGCGGCGGATTCCTTTAAATGATTAGGCTACGTTGTCGCCATTCTTGTACCGTGATGGATTTCTGTTTTTCATAAAAACCCTTCCTTTCGGTTTGGTGGGTTTACAGTTCTCCGTTTTTGTACCTTGCGGGATTTTTGCGTTTCATAAAATCCCTCCCTTTTGTGCTTTGGGTCTTTGGTTTTTTCCTTGTCTACACTATAACATAAGATACTAAATGTGTCAACAAGTTTTTGTGTTTTTGTATGATTAGACAAACGATTAGTTACTTTTGACCGAAAACGGCAAAAAAACAGACAATAAGGGTAGGGGTTTATTGGTGAATGTTTATAAAGAGTGGGGGATTGTGTGGGGGAGTTGTCCTAAGGAGAGTGGCGGTTGGCGGTCGGTGGGGGGAATTTCCCTCAACCTCTACAAATCGGCACGCATACAATGCGTACCCTACAGATTGGCAAAAGCCGCTCCCCGGGACGCAAAAAACGGGCACTTTCGTGCCCGTTTTTCAAAACATAAACTAATAAGGTTATATTTAGCTTAGAATACGCCCAGTGTTAGCATGGTGTCCGCAACCTTCAGGAAGCCTGCGATGTTAGCACCTGCTACTAGGTCGTACTTGCCACAGAACTCTGCGGAAGCTTCCACTGCATTCTTGTGGATTGTCTTCATGATGTTCTTTAGCTGAGAGTCAACTTCTTCAGCAGACCATGACAGTCTCTGAGAGTTCTGGCTCATTTCAAGCGCGGAACAAGCAACACCACCTGCGTTTGCAGCCTTAGCGGGGCCTACGTGTACACCATTGCTCTGTAGGTACTCAAGTGCTTCGTTTGTTGTAGGCATGTTGGACAGCTCAACAACATACTTAACGCCGTTTGCAACAAGCTTTTCAGCGTCTGCAAGGTGGATTTCGTTCTGTGTTGCGCAAGGCATTGCAACGTCAACCTTAACGCCCCAAGGCTTCTCGCCCTTGAAGAACTTAGCTGTAGGAACAGCCTTTAGGTAGTCAGCTACGATGTCATTGCCGGAAGATCTCAGGTCAAGCAGAGCCTGGATCTTGTTGTCGCCGAAGATACCATCTTCGTCCAGAACATAACCGTCAGGACCGGAGATTGTGATAACCTTACCGCCCAACTCGTGGATCTTAAGTGCTGCGCCCCATGCAACGTTACCGAAACCGGATAGAGAGAATGTCTTACCCTTGATATCGTCGCCTAGGTGCATCATCATTTCATTACAGAAGTAAACGCCGCCGAAACCTGTAGCTTCAGGACGGATTAGAGAACCACCGTAGTTTAGACCCTTACCGGTTAGAACGCCGTTTTCCCATACGCCCTTGATTCTCTTGTACTGGCCGTACATAAAGCCGATTTCACGTGCTGCAACGCCGATGTCGCCTGCTGGTACGTCAACGTCAGGGCCGATGTGACGGTACAGTTCTGTCATGAATGACTGGCAGAAACGCATGATTTCGCCGTCGCTCTTACCTCTTGGATCAAAGTCGGAACCGCCCTTACCGCCGCCAATTGGCAGACCTGTTAGCGAGTTCTTAAATATCTGCTCAAAGCCTAGGAACTTGATGATGCCTGCATACACTGTGTGGTGGAAACGCAGACCACCCTTGTATGGGCCGATTGCGGAGTTGAACTGTACTCTGAAACCGCGGTTTGTCTGTACAGCACCCTGATCGTCAACCCAAGCCACACGGAACATGATTGTTCTTTCCGGCTCAGCTATTCTCTCAAGGATATTAGCTGCTACATACTCGGGACGCTTTTCAATAACAACTTCCAAGCTCTTGAAAACTTCTTCGACCGCCTGGATAAATTCCGGCTCTCCGGCATTCCTCTTTTTCACCTTTTCAATTACTTCACTTACGTAATTGTTCATTGGAATTACCTCCTTAATTTTAAGCGATATTTATAGGGCAAGCTTCCTAAAACGGACAAGCTCGTTATAGCCGCAAACCACAGAGGTACAACCCCGACTCTGTTCGCTTTAGGAAACTCACCCTATGCCCATATTATCACTTTATATAGCTAAAATCAAGTGATTTTTGTATTTTATTTAACATAGCACGCAAGTTTCCCCACCGCATAAGCACATTCGGAAAACTAGCGCCATTTGGCTCTCAAAGCACCTTTTGGACTGTAATGTTATTGCACAATGTACGAAACATGTAGGGGCGGTTTCAGACGACTTCTCAGTAGTGGTTTGTGACGCTCGAAGGCTTGATTTATTCTATTATTATCGGGCGAACACACGGGTTCACCCCTACATGGTTAGTCAATTTACAAATTTACTTTTGTTACGTCACAGCCCTGCAAGCGACAGGAGTTGCATCGCCAAAAAGTTAAAAGTTAGCGTCATGGCGAACCTGAAAGTGACATAGGGGTTAAGTTCGGCATTGTGGCGGTGGATATGGGGCGCAATTTAGCCAAGGGTGCAACTTTCGATGTTTTGGGGTTGCCAGAAGGTGGTTGTGTTGTTTGAAGCAAGGTGTGAAATATTGTGGAGAAGTGCTGAGGTTGAAAAGTGCTGTGCGCTTAAATGAAAAACCCCCGACATTTATATGTCGGGGGTTTACTAACGGTATTATATAGCTATAAAGTTACTGCTTGTAGTAAGATTACTCGCCTTTGCTGTACAGTGCTGTCAGTTTAACGAGGTGGTCGTACTTATCAGCGGCACGCTTTTCAGCCTTTGCGAACAGCTCTTCCGCTCTTTCGGGGAATGTGCGTAGTAGCGAGCTGTAGCGGATTTCGCTGCGGATAAAGTCGCCGTAGCTTGTTGTGGGCTTCTTGGAGTCCATTGTGAATGGGTTCTCGCCTGCAAGCGACTTTCTGGGGTCAAATCGGAACATATGCCAGTAGCCGGAAGCAACAGCGTCCTTGATGGTGTTCTGAACCTTGCTCATACCGCCCTTGATACCGTGGTTGATACACGGTGCGTAAGCGATAACGATGGACGGGCCGTTGTAAGCTTCTGCTTCTGCTATAGCCTTGATGGTCTGGTTGTAGTCAGCGCCCTGAGCTATCTGAGCTACGTATACATAGCCGTAGCTCATTGCTATAGCCGCTAGGTCCTTCTTGCCTATTTCCTTACCTGCGGCTGCGAACTGTGCAACAGCGCCTGTAGGTGTAGCCTTGGAGGACTGGCCGCCTGTGTTGGAGTAAACTTCGGTGTCGAATACCATGATGTTTACGTCTTCGCCGGAAGCTATAACGTGGTCAAGACCGCCGAAGCCGATGTCGTATGCCCAGCCGTCGCCACCGAAGATCCAGACGGATTTTTTGGATAGGAAGTCCTTCTGTGTCAGCATTTCCTTGCAGACCGCACAGCCGTCGTTTGCGCTCTTTGTGAGTGCTTCGATCAGGACTTCTGTTGCAGGTGCGTTAGCCGCACTGCTGTCAACTGTTGCGAGGTACTCTGTAGCGGCTGCCTTTAGGTAGTCCTTGTCGGTCTTTTCAGCTATCAGCTTGACCTTGTCGATTAGACGGTCTCTGATAACCTTCTGGCCGAGTTGCATACCGTAGCCGTACTCTGCGTTATCTTCAAACAGGGAGTTTGCCCATGCAGGACCGTTGCCCTTGTGGTTTACTGTGTACGGTGTGGCAGGTGCTGAACCGCCCCAGATGGAGCTACAGCCTGTTGCGTTTGCGATATACATTCTGTCGCCGAACATCTGTGTGATCAGCTTAGCGTAAGGTGTTTCGCCGCAACCTGCGCAAGCGCCGGAGAACTCGAGAAGTGGTTGCTTGAACTGGCTACCCTTAACGGTAGTTTCAGCGAACTTATCTGTGATAGCCTTGTCAGGAACGATAACGGAAGCGTAAGCGAATACGTCCTGCTGATCCATCTGGCTGTCAAGCGGCTGCATAACAAGAGCCTTCTCGCCCTTCTTGCCGGGGCAGATGTTTGCGCAAGAACCACAGCCTGTGCAGTCCAGCGGAGAAACTGTCATACCGAATTGGTATTCAGGCATACCTGTCATAGGCATGAACTTTGTAGCGGCAGGAGCGCCTGCTGTATCCTTAACTGCGAAAGGACGGATAACAGCATGGGGGCAAACATAGCTACAGAAGTTACACTGGATACAGTTGTCAGTCACCCAGCAAGGAACGTCAACAGCGATACCTCTCTTTTCATATGCGGAGGAACCCTGTGGGAATGTGCCGTCGGGAGCGGTCGCAAAGGTGGAAACAGGTAGGTCGTCACCCTTTTGAGCGTTCACAGGGATAAGCACGTTGTTTACAAAGCCAACAAGGTCAGCTCTGTCGCCTTCAGCCTTGGTGTCAGCCACTGCGCCTGAAGCACTCTTCCACTCGGCAGGCACTTCAACCTTAATCAGCATTTCAGCACCCTTGTCGATAGCGCCGTAGTTCATCTGGACTATAGCGTCACCGCGTCTGCCGTAGCTTTCCTTAGCGGCTTTCTTCATGTGGTCGATAGCTTCTTCTATCGGGATGATATTTGTAAGCTTGAAGAACGCAGACTGTAGGATAGTGTTAACACGTCCGCCCAGTCCTAATTCTCTTGCTATGGAGATAGCGTCAATTGTGTAGAACTTGATGTCGTTATCAGCGATGTACTTTCTAACGTCACCGGGGATTCTCTCGGTAAGCTCTTCGAGAGTCCAGCCTGTGTTCATCAGGAAGGTGCCGCCCTTTTTCAGGTCGCTAACCATGTCATAACGGTCGATGTAGGAGGGGTTGTGACATGCTACAAAATCAGCCTTGTTTACGTAGTAGGTGGATTTTATCTGATTTTTACCGAAACGTAGGTGGGATATTGTGATACCGCCCGACTTCTTGGAGTCGTATGCGAAGTAGCCCTGTGCGTACATGTCGGTGTTGTCGCCGATGATTTTGATGGCGTTCTTGTTAGCGGAAACAGTACCGTCCGCACCGAGACCCCAGAACTTACAGCTTGTTGTGCCGATAGGTGTGGTGTCAGGGTTTTCGCAGGAGCAGAGGGACAGATGAGTAACGTCATCTTCGATACCGATGGTGAAGCGCTTCTTCGCCATGTCGCCTGCTTCGGCGTTTCTGTAGACAGAAATGATCTGCGCAGGGTTTGTGTCCTTAGAGCCTAGGCCGTAACGTCCCGAGTATACAGGTACATTACATCCGCTCTCACGCAGAGAAACCATAACGTCCAGGTACAGTGGCTCGCCAAGTGCGCCCGGCTCTTTTGTTCTGTCCAGAACGGAAACGCTCTTTGTGCTCTTAGGTAGAGCGGCTACAAAGTCCTTCATGCTGAACGGACGGTACAGTCTAACCTTTACAAGGCCGTACTTGCCGCCTGCAGCGTTTAGGTAGTCGATTGTTTCTTCGATAGTGTCGCAAACACTGCCCATAGCGATGATAACATGCTCAGCGTCAGCCGCACCGTAGTAGTTAAACAGCTTGTAGTCTGTGCCCATCTTCGCATTGACCATGTCCATGTACTTGGTGGTCATTTCGGGTAGGCGATCGTAGTAGCTGTTGGAAGCTTCTCTTGCCTGGAAGAAGATGTCAGGGTTCTGCGCACTACCTCTCAGAACAGGGTGGTGAGGATTTAGTGCGTTATCTCTAAAGCGAGTAACGCTATCCATGTCCAGCATGTCCTTTAGGTCGTCGTAGTTCCATGCTTCAATCTTCTGCACTTCGTGACTGGTTCTAAAGCCGTCAAAGAAGTGTAGGAAAGGCACTCTGCCTTCTATAGCTGTAAGGTGAGCAACAGCGCCCAGGTCCATTGTCTCCTGTACGTTGCCACTTGCCAGCATAGCATAGCCTGTCTGACGACATGCGTATACGTCCGAGTGGTCGCCGAATATGGACAGAGCATGGGACGCAACAGCACGAGCGGAAACGTGGATAACGCTCGGTAGTAATTCACCCGCCATCTTGTACATATTGGGGATCATCAGAAGTAGACCCTGCGACGCGGTGAATGTGGTGGTTAGAGCGCCTGATGCAAGGCTACCGTGAACGGTACCTGCCGCACCTGCCTCCGACTGCATTTCGACAACCTTAACAGGTGTGCCGAATACGTTTTCACGTCCACCCGCTGACCACTCATCTGTTACTTCAGCCATAACAGAGGAGGGAGTTATGGGGTATATTGCGGCAACATCGGTAAACGCATACGCTACGTGAGCGGCGGCGTTGTTGCCATCCATGGTTTTGTTTAACTTTCTCGCCATTTAAAGGTATTCCTCCTAGCTTCATTTGTAGATATTTTAACACTTCTTCACGACTATATCAAGCATTATTACAAAAAAACCATAAAAATTTCTACAAAATTTACAAGAGAGGGGGGCGTCCACCTCCATTGGGGCGACCTGCGATCGCCCATCGCCCTTACCCTACAGCCAAACATAGGGAAATATACCTTTATAGTGGCCCCCCACGGTTGTCCACCCTTGCCCCACGACCGCAGTGTAGGGGCGGATACCATCCGCCCGAACCTCGCCCATTTTGCACGCTTCATTTGTGGGCAGATGACCCAAGGCGAATGGAGATGAGCCGTTTGACCGCTCGCTAACGTCAATAGCGATGACGTGACGGCGGTCAATCGGGCACGCTCCGCCGCCGAGGTGGGGGTGGAAAGGCGAAAATTTGCACCACGTTCGGTGGGGGTGATACCTCGGACGTGAATAGAACACCACCTCCGTAGGGGCGGATACAATATGACCGTTTGCGGTCATTATGCGCACGACCTCTCCCATTCCACACGCCCCTCTGTGGCAGGTGACCCAAGGCGAGTTACGCTCCGCCGCCGAGGTGGGGGAGAAAACGTACGATTGCAGTTAACGTTCGGTGGGGGCGACACCGAACACAAAAACAGAAGGCAAACGTAGAACCACGCACTCCCGTAGGGGCGCACCTTTGTGTGCGCCCGCACCTTCATTGTTTGTCACACGCTCCCCTCTGTGGATGTCGGTAGGGTTGCAGGGGCGCTCTCTAACGTCTTTATTTACGTTTGCACCCTCTGGGGGGGTGACGTTGACTGCCCCTCTACCTAACCAAAACAGCACGCACACAGTGCGTGCCGTACAGATTGTCAAAAACCTCACCCCGACCTCTTCCCCGCACCATCCTCAGATGGTGCTGTATCCGCAGATGGTGCTGTATCCGCAGATGGTGCTGTATCCGCAGATGGTGCTGTATCAGTAGATGGTGCTATGTCCGCAGACAAGCCTCCACCCTTACCGCCAGTACACTCATGTCGTCCTCACGATCCCCTACTGTGCGCTCCTTGGCTATCGTTAGCAGGGCTTTAGCTATGTCCTGTGGGTCGAGGTGTACCAGTGGCAGAAGCGAGGACGGCACCCAGCTTTCGCCCGACTCTACAACACCGTCGGACAGTAGCACTATAATGTCGCCGGGGGAAAGGGTCATCACGCTCTTTTCAAAGGTCACGCCCTTTAGTATACCGGCAGGTAGCGAGCCTGCCTCCACCTGTAGGACACGTCCCCCCCTCACCACGTAGGACACCGCCGCTCCGGCTTTGTAGAACGTCGCTTTTAGTGTGTGCAGGTCGATGTCGACAGCGTCCACCGTGCTGAGGCTTTCCTCCCCCGACTTTAGGAGAAGTGCGCCGTTTACCAGTCGGAGAGCGCTCTCGAAGCTGATGTCTGATTCGGTTATACGGCTGAGTAGGGCGGTGGTCATGGTGGAGTTTACCGCCGCCGCTCCACCCACGCCCATGCCGTCGCTTAATATTGCCGCCAGTCTGCCTGACGTTTCCACAAATTCAACGCTGTCTCCGCATATCATCTCCTCGCTGGACGACTGGTAGAAGCCGTACACCCCTGTAAAGGGTGGCTTTGGGAGGAAGGTGTACTCGGTGCTGTCCTCCGTCTCCCTTAAAAGCGGCGGCATAAAATCTTGCTCGACTATTCGGGACAGTGCCTCGGTAGCGTCGTCGACATCCACCCTGTCCGCCTTGTTTATCGGGACATTCACCACCACCTTAGTCAGACCTCGTCTATCCTGCATACAGCTGATACAGGAAACCGCCGCTTCCTCACGCTCAAAGTAGTTTTTTATTCCCTCGGTGACATGCGCAGGGCTTGCGGACAGTTCCCCCATCTCCCGTGATAGGTCACTCAGTACCGACGACACCCCTTCAAACTGCTCGGTCACAACAGAGCGCACCGACGATAGCTTTTGCCTTACGCCGTACCTTATTATATATTCACGAGTGTTTAGCGATAGTCGCTCTAGCAGTTTTGCCTTGTTCGGGCAGTGGGACTTTATATGCTCGCTGAGCATGTCCACGGTGGGCGTTCCTCCGCCTTTGACCACTCCGATGACAGCCGAAAACGCTCGCATTGTGTCGCCGTAACCTGTCTGCCAGCAGATGGGGGTGTTTTTGCATCGTCTGCAAACCTCCTCCCCTGTCTGCGCATATACCTCGTCTATGTCGTCCCCACGGCGGCTGTCCAGCTGTTTGTTGACCAGTGTCGTAAGCGACGCAACCTCCGAAAAAGCCTCCCCTGCCTTTTTAAGACGCATGGACAAAAATGGGGATAGTCGCTCCCAGTTGTTCTCCCCGACTGTGTACATGGTCAGTGGCGAGAACACCCTGCGAGGTAGCAGTAAAAACACCACCGTGCCGACCACCGCTTCTATCGTCACAGGTAGGACGTACAGCTCTGCGCCCCCCATGCTCATAAGTACAAAGAGTGAAACCACAAAGGACAGTGCAGTGAGTAGCTTTGACACAGGGTAGAACAGCGCTCCACACAGTGCCGCCCCCACTATCGGGACAGAAACGTGGGGTTGTCCACCCACAGTGCAGACAATCGCCGATATCGCCGCCACCACCGAAGTACCGCCTATACCGCTGTACGCCCCTGCCGCCATGCAGAGTACCGCAACCACCACAGTGCCTACCGAAAGGCGACCTGCCTGTAGCGTCAGCGTGCCGAGCAGTACCGACACACCCACTGCGCCGCCGCAGATGTAGTCCAGCCTACCGGTCAGCTGACCCTTCACTACCCCTGACGCCGCACGGTGAAAGATAAAGCTCATACCCACCGTGACGAAGCTCTCGCAAAATAGAAGCATAATGTCAAAGATGCCACCGCCCGAAGCGGCAACCACCGCACCGCCCGTGACAATAACCGAAATACCTGCGAGTAGCGGGGGAAGCTTGTCCGTAATCTCCCTAGGCAGTACAGCAAGCGCCCATTTAAGCCCCACAAGCAAACATATCGTGACAGGGTAGTGGATATCCCCGACCCCCGTCAAAATGTACCCGAAAATGCTTCCCACCGACGAGACTATCATAAACTCGGACGGCACAGCCGCCACCCACGCCACCCCGAGCGGCACAGTGCTACCATACGGCAAAGCTATGGAAATGAGCAGACCCACACCGAATGACATGAGCTGCCTCACCACCTGCTCCCTACTTCCGAGAACTGTCGTAATACGTTTTATTTCCTTTGTAATCGTGATATTAGCCATTTTAAACTTCCTTTCAGGGCAGGAGCCTGCACCTTGTATACTTTATACCTCAAAGCCGCACACAAACAGCGGACACAGTCTGTAGCGGCTTTTGATAATGTTGCTTATGTGTATAATAGTACAAGTGAAAGGGCGTAAATTGTCACTTTTGCTCTGAGCAGAGTTTGCAGGCAGAAAAAGATAGGGAACTAGCGAAAATAAAACACTATCTTTGTAGGGGCGGATACAATATGACCGTTTGCGGTCATTATGCGCACGACCTCTCCCATTCCACACGCCCCTCTGTGGCAGGTGACCCAAGGCGAGTTACGCTCCGCCGCCGAGGTGGGGGAGAAAACGTACGATTGCAGTTAACGTTCGGTGGGGGCGACACCGAACACAAAAACAGAAG
>CAYJIK010000050.1:0-14304 GCA_964370205.1 uncultured Oscillospiraceae bacterium
CAGAATTCTGAGCCTGCGCTTAGTACATTGGAGCACCCTAAGGAATCGCTTTGGAGGCGTCTTTCAGGGGTGTTTATCCCGAGGATACCGGCGGACACATCACGCAAGGAACTAAACAGTAAGATCTTCAAAATTGCGATACCGTCCATAATGGAACTACTTCTCGTTCAGCTCGCCTCCATGGTTAGTACTGTTATGGTTAGTAACCTCGGTAGCTGGGCGACCGCTTCGGTGGGGTACTGCACACAGCCTCGTTTTGTACTTCTTGCCGTCTTTGTAGCGCTAAACTCGGGTACAACAGCCGTTGTCGCTCGAATGAAGGGCGCAAACGACGCAGAAGGCGCAAACCGAGCGATGCACCAAAGTTTGATGATATCACTTTCCATCTCCGGGCTGCTTGCACTAGTGGGCTATGTGTTCGCAACGGACATGGTGGTTTTCATGGGTGCAGAGACAGAGCAGACCATAACCGCCGCCACCCAGTATATGCAGATGCAGATGCTCGCCTTTCCCTTCACAGCGGTAACACTAGGTGCAACCGCTATTTTAAGGGGTGTAGGTCAGACAAAAGTGTCCATGGTCTACAATATCATTGCAAACGTTGTGAATGTCATCTGTAACCTGTTTATAGTCTACGGTGCATTCGGTTTCCCAAGGCTTGAAGTGTTAGGTGCCGGAATATCACTCGGTATAGGTCAGATAATAGCCTTTTTCGTAGCCGCTCGTGCGCTTATAAAAGGGCCGGACATTCTTAAACTGGACATAAAGAAAATTTTCCACATAGATAAGGATATACTCGGTAAGATAACAAAAATCGGTACCCCTGCCATGGCGGAACAGCTTATTATGCGTGGCGGTATGATGATATTCACGCTTACAATAAGTTCACTCGGGACAGAGGATTTCGCTACTCACACCATAGCGAACAACATACTTGCCCTGTCCTTTACAAACGGTCAGGCGATGGGTATAGCCGCTACTTCTCTGCTCGGACAGAGCATGGGTAGCAAGCGTGTTGACATCGGTAAGGCAAGTGTGGGACTATGTACCATGTACAGTATTATAGTGTCCTTTGTAATTGCAGGTGTTTTGCTGTTCTTCGGTGATAACCTCATGGGCATCTACACCGATGAAATATTAGTCATACAAAAAGGCGCACAGCTACTTATGGTTGTCGCTATTATCCAGCCGCTACAATCAATACAGATGGTGGTTGCAGGCGCTCTCCGAGGCGCAGGCGACACTAAGGCGGTTGCGGTATGTACTTTCATCGGCATCCTTCTAATGCGTCCTATCATCAGCTACACCACAATCAACTTCCTCCATTGGGGTCTTGTGGGAGCTTGGGTTGGTATGCTTACCGACCAGTCGGTGCGCTCTATCTATACGACGTTCAGGTTTACGTCGGACAAGTGGACAAAGATAAAAATATAGAAAGCTGTAGGGGCGGTCCTATGTGACCGTCCGAAACCTTGGATTCTCCATAGGCTTCGGGCGATTGCAAAAGATCACCCCTACGTTATTTATCTACAATCAAAAGCTCGCCTCAATTTTTGTCAACGAAAGAGGGTCAATGTTTATGGCAACCTTTAAAACCATAGATAGGGAAGACTTTATTCTATACGCTGAGCGGCTGTTTTCGATACTTGCAGCGAACATGGCAGACATTGCGCCCACCGGTAACAGCTATGACGACGACTACAGCATTTGGTGTGAAAACTTCGGTAAAGCTGCCCTTGAGGACTACTCGACTTTGGTTTTGATATTGGACGGAGAAGCTGTAATTGGCTTTTTTAACTACTATGTAAAGCGTGACATCTTCCATATGAACGAGATACAGCTTGAGCGCAACTACCATTCAAAGGAGGGGATTTTTCGAGGTCTTTACACCTATGTGCTTGACCTATTACCACCAGACATTCATGTTGTCACCGCCTATGCAAACAAGCAGAACTTCAAGTCAAACGCAATACTCAGGCATCTTGGGCTTTGCGTTGTCGGCGAAAACAGTAGCGGTAGCTGTTACCGATACGAGGGGACGTTTAGCAGTTTACTTGAATGGTATGAAAGCAATGAATAGAGTAGGTTGAGGAGCGTTCGTAATGAGGCTCTCGATTTTTAATGTATTTTAGCGCAAACCCACTATACAAGCACTATTTAATGGTGGTATAATGCGATTGGAAATAATAATCAACTAACGTTTAAGCAAGGAAAGGAACGATTTTAAATGCGTTACAAACTTACGTCTAAGGAACTACTGTTTTGTGCGGCGATTTGCTTGCAAAGTCTTTCAGCAAACTTTGCACATCCCGTAACCCCTACAATATTCCAGAGTTTGGGGCTCAGTGACTATATGTTCGGTGTTGCACTTGGCTCTATGCTGGTGGTAAACTTTATACTTTCTCCATTTTGGGGTAAGCTTTGCTCGTATGTTTCCAGTAGAAAGGCTATACTTATAGGCTCGATTGGATACGCCACAGGGCAGCTTTTTTTCGCCCTTGCTCAGACAGAGATGCAATTCGTGCTTGCCAGAGTTTTTGCCGGCTTGTTCACGTCAGGGGTTATGGTAGGTATGCTTAACTACACCGTTAACACCAACAGCGACGAGAAACGTCGTGGTTTTATGCTCACCACCCTCGTTACCATTCAGGCTGTTATGGGAGCATTCGGGTACTTTGTCGGCGGCTTTTTGGGAGAGATAGACATGCTGCTGCCTGTGTATATCCAGGTGGTGGCGCTTGCGTCAGCAGGGTTTATGTTTTACGCAGTATGTAAAGACGACCGCAAACCCGATGTGGGACGGTTAAACATGAAGGTCATAGCTAAGGAAGTCAACCCATTTGCGGCATTCGTGTCAGCAGGTAAGTTTATGACAGTCACCTTATTGATGCTGTTCCTTGTTTGCTCACTGCACGGTCTTGCCTCGGTGGCGTTTGACCAGTCCTTTAACTACTACATAAAAGATCAGTTTAATTTCCCTTCCAGCTACAACGGCGCACTAAAAGCTGTGATGGGGCTTATAACCTTAGCGGCTAACTCCACCATTACACTGTGGATAATTAACAACACGAATGTCCGCCGCTCTAGCGTGTTTGTGTTTGGTATATGTACTGTTACGATGATCGGGATTGTATTGTTCGGTCAGAATATGGTACCGTTTGTTATACTGAACGTGCTTGTCTACGCGCTTAGCTCGGCGGCTCTGCCTGTTATTCAGAATATCGTGTCCACCTCTGTCAAAGAGGGGATGGACAGCAACCTTGTCATGGGCTTTTACAGTGCTATGCGCTCGCTCGGCTCTATTGTGGGATCGTTTGCGTCGGGGGCGCTGTATGCGGCAGGGGCAATACTGCCGTTTGTGATGTGCATTGCGGCGTTTGCCGGAGCTACACTGTTATCGACTGTTTATTACGGTAGATATAAAAGAGAGAACAAGTCCGCTTAACAAGGAGGAGTACATATGGCTTTTCAAAGTATCACAGTCTGTCTTGACATGCACGGTTGCCCCAATCGTTGTAAGCACTGCTGGCTGGGTCACACGCCTAACGCTAACCTTTCCGAGGACGACCTACGCTTTGTAGCGGAGAGTTTTCGCCCCTTCACAGAATCACTCGAAGTGGTGGACTGGTATCGAGAGCCCGACATGACTGACGACTATCAAAGCCTGTGGGAACTGTGCGGAGAGCTGTCCGACAGACAGCACGAACACTATGAACTCGCAAGTATACCTCGGCTTGTCAGCGATGACAATTACGTAGTCTGGCTGAAGCAACAGGGAGTGAAGGTGGTACAACTGACACTGTTTGGAGGCGAAAAAACCACCGATTTTATGACCGGTAGACGTGGTGCCTACCGTGATATAATGTCGGCGGTGGAGGTGTTGCTGTCCCATGGCATATGCCCACGTTTTCAGCTGTTTATAAACAAGAACAATATAGACGAACTACCGCATATCGACACACTTATTGACGAGCTTGACCTTATCCGTAGGTGTGAGGACATCGGCGGTAAGTTTGCTTTTTTCCTACATAGCGGCAGCTGTGACGGCGAAAACGAGCAATTCTATGAAGTATTCCCGACGATAAGCGACATACAAAAAATCCCACCACGCCTTTTGGAGTTTGCAAAGGCGCACTGGGATAGCGATATAGAGGGCATATTCGGTCACCCCGAATGTCAGTTGATAGCAGAACTTGAGCAGAGTGATGAAACGTCCTGTCCTGTCACCGAAACGCCCGTGTTTTTCGTGGATGCACAGTTTAACGTCTATCCAAATATCACCACCCCCACTGTCTACAGCTGTCTCGGCAACTTAAAAACAGACGGCGCAGAAGCGGTAATAGCAAACTACTTAGCCAACAAGAGCGCACTGCAAAAAGTGATGTCCACCGTGCCGATATGTGAGATAGTGGCGAAATTCGGTGATAGGCTGAGTGAGCGGTTGTTTGTAAAGAGCGACTACATCAGTTATGTGACGAATAAGTATGTGCGAGAATTTACATAATAGAGGTGTGTATCGCCATGAAGCTGATAGACATAACAACAGAAAATTGGCCTAAAGTTCTATTCCTCACCACAAATCAAAGCGGTATACCCACATTGACCGAGGAGTTTGTCGCCTCAAATGCGCTATCTATCGTTCAGTCGATATATGAAGAAGGGTGGACTGTCAAGGCGATAGAGCATGACGGTCAAATAGTCGGTTTTACCATGTACGGCTACTCGCATACGCACAACTTTTACGAACTTTGCAGGATAATGATAGATAGAAAACATCAAGGGAACGGTCTGGGGACAAAAGCCATCAGGTTAGTTGTCGACGAAATGAGAGAAAAATTTAACTGCGACGAGATATTTTTGTCCACAGAGCCTGACAACGTGATTGGCAAACACATTTACGAGAAAATCGGGTTTATAGCAGAGAACAGGCAGATCGACGGCGAAGATTTATACAAACTGACCGTCCGCTAGACTGTATAACTACCTCGCAAGCTCCATCAAATAGAAGTCGGCTAACCCTGTCGGCGTGTTTCTGTTATGCTCTTTAATCACAGCAAAGCCTGCTCGCTCGTAACATTTTCGTGCTCGCTCGTTAAATGTGCGGACCTCAAGGCGTAGCACCATATTCGGGCACTCGCTTTGTGCAGTGTGTTTTATACACTCCATAAGCTCACTGCCGACTCCTTTGCCGCAATGCTCCGGGGACAACCCCAGCCCGACCATTATAAAGTCACCCTTGTTCATCAGGCGAAAAAAACCGACTATCTCGCTATCCGTTAGGACAGTGTAGAATTCGTGTATCTTTGTAAACTCGTCACTGTCTAAGTCGTAGATGTTGTACGGTGATGGGTACTTCCAGGTGGTAAAGGTGGGGATATGCTCGGCGGTGGTTTTTGTTACTGTTAGCATGGCGGTGTCCTTTCGTGTGAAATTCAAGATGGTTAGGGTATAATTATAATATACTATATACAAATACACAACATCGAGGGAGGATTTTTATGAACAGCATTTTTACAAGGCGCAGTATCAGGCAGTTTACCGACAAGGCAGTGGAGAGCGAGAAGGTGACTTCGCTGTTGAAAGCAGCAATGCAAGCGCCGTCAGCCGCCAACCAACAGCCGTGGGAGTTTCTTGTTGCGACGGACAGGGCGGATATAGACAAACTTGCCGAGGTCAGCCCATACGCTAAGCCACTTAACACGGCAACGCTTGCTGTCATAGTGCTTGGCGATGAAGAGCGCTTTAAAGTGCCGGGTATGTGGGAGCAGGATTTAGGAGCGGCGACACAGAACCTACTGCTTCAAGCTGTAGAACTGGACTTAGGCGCAGTGTGGCTTGGTATATGGCCGATAGAGGAGCGAGCGCAGTTTATACGTGAGCAGTTTGGTATACCGTCCACGGTCAGACCTTACGGCGTGTTGGCGATAGGCTACCCTGCTGAGGGTCAGCAGAATAAGTTTGTTGACCGCTATGACGAAAGTCGTGTGCACTTCGGAAAGTATTAGAGGCGTGAGTAGCAGAGCAACAAAAAATGTAGGGGCGGCCCTATGTGACCGCCCGAAACGTTGGGACTAATCCCTGTTTCAGGCGACAGCAATGGCTATATTCAGCCATTTTAGGTCAGCCCCTACGTTTATTATGTACTACGACAATTACGTCACAGCACCTTTGGTATTACTATATTAAAACCTAATTAGCCAATAGCCGGCATCGGCTTTGCTACCGATATCTCCGGGACAGCAACGCCCACATTCGGGGAATTGTTGTCGTAGTCGCCTGTCATTGGCTGTTCTACGCCCGGCATATCTCCATCCACAGGCATGTCCTCTACATCGGGTTCGGCTGTCAGTGTGACATACATAAGTATCACCATAACCACCGCCACCCCTAGGAAGACAAAACGCATAGGAGCGTTTAACACTCTCACCTTGTCGGGGTCGGGGTATCTGATGGCCGAGTAAACCTTTCCGACAATAATGCCAACAACCCAAGCAAGCGCCATTATTGCGGCTATCGTGACCAGTGTACCTAACCACGGCGGAAGCGAGTTTACAAATTCAATAATACCCGAAACACCCGGGATAGAGCTAAGACTAAACCCTTCGTTCTCCATGCCCATACCGCCCATTCCGTCCATGCCCATATCGCCGTAACCGCCCATGTAACTGTTTACTACCATTAAAGTGTACCGCCTTTCAGAAGATGTATAATCTGTTATCAATACTATCGCATTTAAATAAAAGCCGTTTTACATTCAAAAATCACATAATTATTATACTGCATGTACTGTTGTATGTAAAGCCTATTATTAAGTGTATGATAATAATATTTTTGTTTCATAAAATTACATTATATTTGTATACAAATTTTTCGAAAAATTTGCTTTTATAGGTTGATAACGAGCAAAAAAAGAGTTATAATTTAAAAAACACCTTTAAAGGAGATTACTATGTTTAAAGACTACATCGACACCATCGCACTTCTGAAAAAGCTAGACCCGTCCGTCGGCGAAGCTATGCAGAAGGAGTATGACCGTCAGCAGAGAAACATCGAGCTTATAGCGAGTGAGAACATCGTTTCCTCTGCAGTGCTTGCTGCAACAGGCAGTGTGCTCACAAACAAGTATGCTGAAGGCTACCCCTCCAAGAGATACTACGGCGGCTGTGAGTGCGTGGATATCGTTGAGAACATCGCACGTGACAGAGCTAAGGAGATCTTCGGAGCAGAGCATGCAAACGTTCAGCCTCACTCCGGTTCTCAGGCAAACGCAGGCGCATATTTCGCACTCCTTGAAACAGGTGACACCATCCTGGGCATGAACCTTGCTCACGGCGGACACCTTACCCACGGCTCTCCTGTAAACTTCTCCGGTAAGCAGTACAACTTCGTAGCTTACGGCGTTGAAGATGACGGTTTTATCGACTATGCTAAGGTGCTTGAGATAGCTAAAGAGTGCAAGCCCAAGATGATAGTAGCAGGCGCAAGCGCATACCCCAGAGCGATAGACTTTGAAAAGTTCTCAGAGATCGCTAAGGAAGTTGGCGCTTACCTGATGGTCGACATGGCTCATATAGCCGGTCTTATTGCGGCAGGTCTGCACCAGAACCCCGTACCATATGCTGACATCGTAACCTCCACAACTCACAAGACGCTGAGAGGCCCCAGAGGCGGTCTTATCCTGTGCAAGGCAGAGCACGCAGCTAAGATAGACAAGGCTATATTCCCCGGTTTACAGGGCGGCCCGCTTGAGCATGTTATAGCTGCTAAGGCTGTTAGTTTCGGCGAAGTTATGGCTCCTGAGTGGAAGGGCTACGCAGAGCAGGTTGTTAAGAACTGTGCTGCACTTGCAGAAGCTCTTAAAGGCCACGGCATCAACATGGTATCCGGCGGTACTGACAACCACCTAATCCTAATCGACCTGAGAGATACAGGTGTTACAGGTAAGGTGCTTGAGAAGAGACTGGACGAAGTTTACATCACCGTAAACAAGAATGCAGTCCCCAACGACCCCACAAGCCCATTCGTAACAAGCGGTATCAGAATCGGTACAGCAGCTGTTACAACAAGAGGCTTCAAGGAAGCTGAGATGGTCAAGATAGCTTCTTGGATCCACAGAACTATCACCGACTTCGACAACTCTGCTGAAGAAATCAGAAAAGATGTCGAAGCACTTTGCAAGAACTTCCCCATTTACCACGGCTAATAGCTGACGGTTATCGGTTAAATCTATAACTAAAGCGAAATATAAACGGGAGGGGCAACCCTCCCGTTTGGTTTTTTGAAGTCTTTTGAAAATGGAGGGCAGTATGATTGTTAGGCAGATGAAGAAAACGGATATAGCCGAGGTTAAAGCGTTGGGACTTGCGGTTCATATGCTACACGCTGATGCACGTTCAGATATATTCGAGCAGGTGAATCCCTTTGATGAGGACTACCTCAAAATCGCAGTGGAGAGTAACGGTATGCTCGCTGTCGTCTGCGAGGTTGACGGTGTAGTGGTTGGCTTTTCGCTGGCTGTACTGCGTGAAACTCCCAAGCACGACCCTGTCCTCAAGTACAGACGTATAGCCCATATCGAGGCGATGAGTGTTCACAGTGACTACAGGGGTAGAGGTGTCGGTAGAGCGCTCTACAACACCACCGCAAAAAGCGCTAAAGCCTCCGGTGCAAACGCTGTTGAACTTACCGTGTGGGAGTTTAACGACGACGCACGCCGCTTCTATGAAAGCCTGGGACTAACAGTGCAGAGTACCGTGATGGAAGAAAGGCTGTAAGCGGTTTAAGGCGCTTTTGACCGATTGTTTGACATTAAAATAGATAGACACACAAAAAGTGTAGGGGTCGATGCCTACATCGACCCGAAACGGCGGCTTTGCACCAAGGTTTCGGGCTGATGAGGGCATCAGCCCCTACATTTTTTAGAAAATAAAAATTTACGTAATACTAGTTACACTTAGAATATCCGCACAGGCGACAGGTTACACAACCGCCTTCCTGCTCCATTGTTTGTCCGCATTCGGGGCAGTACTTCATTTTTCCACCTGTTTCTATGACCTCTGTCATGGTAGGTCTGGTGGACAGCGCAGGTAGCATGAGTGAGGACGCTCCACTATTGGTTGCGCCGATCTCCTTGTATACACGCTCTATAACCCTTGCAATAGCGTCAGGGCAGGAGGTGCAACGCATGTTGGACTGGCGAATAGTCGACGGGCAACGTATACCTCTCAGCTGGCCGACAATCTCCTCCAGCTTAACACCTGAGCGTAGCGCTATGGACGCAAGCCTTGCCGCCGCTTCGGACTGGGAGGGGCAACCGCCTGCTTTACCTGTCGAGGTGAATATCTCGCAGATACCCTCGTCGTCATAGTTTACTGTTATGTAGAGATTTCCGCAACCTATACGCACCTTTTCGGTGATACCTCTTGTTATCTCAGGGCGAGGGCGTGGGAGGATGTCCTTGCGGTAGGTAGTGGTTTCTGCATTTTCCGCTCCCGCTTCTTCCTCTGCCTTGCCGACATTCAGCACCTGTAGCTGACGGCTTCCGTCACGGTAGATGGTAACACCCTTACAGTCCAGCTGATACGCAAGCAGGAACACTTCACGTACTTCTTCCTGTGTGGCTTCGTTTGTGAAGTTTACCGTTTTGGACACGGCGTTGTCGGTGTGCTGTTGGAATGCCGCCTGCATTTTTATGTGATAAAGCGGTGAAATGTCATGCGAAGACACGAACACACGCTTGATGTCGTCCGGTATCTCGTCTATGTGGGCAAGTGTGCCCTCATTTGCTATCTTCTCCATTAGCTCGGCGGTGTACAGTCCTCTGTCACGGAGTGCTTCTTCCAGTATCGGGTTCACCTCTGCAAGAAGGGTGTTGTCCATTACACGGCGGAAGTAAGCGTACGCAAATATCGGTTCTACGCCGGAGGAGCAGGACGCTATGATGGACAGCGTGCCTGTGGGGGCTATTGTGGTGGTTGTGGCGTTACGCATTTCGGGGCCGTCTTTGAAGATGCTCTCGCCGAACAGTGGGAATGCACCTCTCACCTTTGCGAGTGCCTGTGTAGCCTTGTGTGACTCGTCATTTATAAACTTCATGACCTCTGCACCCATCTTCACGCCCTCGTCCGAGTTGTAAGGTATACCCAGACGTAAAAGCATGTCCGAGAAGCCCATGACACCAAGCCCGACCTTGCGTGTCTGCTTAGTGGTTTCCTCTATAGCTTCAAGCGGATAGCGATTAACTTCTATAACATTATCAAGGAAGTGAACAGCCTTATGTACAGTAGCTGCCAGGTGCTTCCAGTTCACTTCGTACTTCTTGCCCTTTTTGGTGAGCATATTATCAAGGTTTATAGAACCTAGGTTGCACGACTCATACGGCAGTAGCGGTTGCTCTCCACAGGGGTTTGTGGACTCTATCTCGCCTTGTGACGGTACAACGTTGTCACGGTTTAGGCGGTCAAGGAAGATGATGCCCGGCTCGCCGTTGTGCCATGCACCGGACACTATACTCTCAAACACCTCGGGGGCGGACAGCTCGCCGACAACCTGCTTGGTCTTTGGGTCTATCAGGTTGTAGTTCTCCCCTGCTTCTACCGCTCTCATAAACTCCTCTGTAACGCCTACTGAGATGTTAAAGTTGGTGATGTCGGCGTTATCAGACTTACATGTGATAAAGTTCTGTATATCAGGGTGGTCTACTCTGAGGATGCCCATGTTTGCGCCACGTCTTGTGCCACCTTGCTTGACTGCTTCTGTAGCCATGTTAAATACACGCATAAAGCTGACAGGTCCACTGGCGACACCGCCTGTAGAGCGCACCTGAGAGCCGCTCGCACGCAGACGTGAGAAGGAAAAGCCTGTCCCACCGCCCGACTTATGTATAAGTGCGGCCTGCTTTATGGTTTCAAAAATTTCCTCCATGCTGTCCCCTATGGGTAGCACAAAACATGCAGAAAGCTGTCCAAGCTCCTTACCTGCGTTCATGAGTGTCGGAGAATTAGGCAGAAAGTCTAAATCCGTCATCATGGTATAGAACTGGTCGGACAGCGCTTTTATGTCTGCCTCGCTGTTGTATTTTGTGTCAGCCGCCGCTATAGCGTCCGACACACGACGGAACATACCCTCTATAGTTTCTACCACTTCTCCGTTTTCATCGCGGGTTAGGTAGCGTTTGGAGAGGACTTCTTTGGCATTGCTAGATATCGGCATTTTATTTCTCATCCTTTCATTTCTTAAACATTGAATAATAGGTTTCTCTGCTTTATGTTTTTAGTTAAGGTTATCAGCTTAAAAGTGCTAACCTTAATCAAATATTTGCTTTAACCATTGTATCACTTTTAGGCTAAGGACACAATAAGAAATAATGACAGAAATATGTGGTAAGGAACTGTGTATTTTGTGAATGAGGTAATTAATGGCAATTAAAAACAGATTTTCGTTACAATTGGATTGCTTTTACTTTGGCTTAAATAGTATTTTTTCTTATTCTGTTTAAAATGTTATCACACAAAACAATATTCAAAAAAAACGTAGGGGTCGATGCCTACATCGACCCGAAACGTCGGTTTTACCCAAGGTTTCGGGCTGATGTGGGCATCAGCCCCTACATTTGTTATACATCATTTATTGGCATACTAAAACGACAACAAAAGCGCTCCGATATTCGAATAGTAGGACACCAGCCCTCTTGCATGGTAAATTTCTACATCAACACCGCTGAACTCTTGCTCTATCGCCGCTTTGAGGGTGTTTGCGCCGTTTTCGTTGAAGCAGTGGGTTATGAGGACGGGTTTGTCGCCGACTGTCCCCTTTGCTTTCATCAGTGCGATTATCTTCTTTATTGCGCCGCTCTCGCCTCGTGGCTTTTCGATGACCTCTATTGTCCCCTCCGACGTTGCAGTCGCAACCGCTCTGATATTAAGGGTGGTGGCGACAATCCCTGCAATCTTGGACATTCTACCCGATTTTATCAGGTTGTCATAAGAGCCGAGTGCAAACAGGAAGCCTATTGTTTTAAGGTAAGCATCCGCAGCGTCGCAAACCTCCTGAAAGGATAGGCCACTCTTTATCAGTTCTTTCACCTTTTTAATCATCATAACCATGGTAGTGGCAGTGGAGCGTGTGTCAATGACGTGTATGTTCTTTTCCGGCCAGCGCTCTTTCGCCAGCTTTTGTGCGTTCACAGCGCAGTTATATGTACCACTGAGTGCTGAGGTCATTATAATGGCGATAATGTTGTCACCCTCTTCAAACTCGCTTAAAAACTCGTCCGGCGAGGGGCAGGCACTGGACGATGCGCCTTTATGTTGTTTCATATGCTCAAGCATCTTTGGCAGGTCGAGGTTTTCATCGTCAACATATTCGGTATCGCCAACAATAATCTTCAAAGGTGCAACGCCAAAACCTATCCCCTCCTCCTCCATCATATGCGGTCTGAGGTCGCAGGAACTATCCGCTACTATCTTCCACTTCATAAAAACACCCTTTCTGTTCATATATTATCAAATGTAAACCTTCTGTGATTTTGTGTATAACCGCACTACATTGTGAAATGTAACAGTTGTAACATCAAATTAACCAAATTTATCCTCTTAATATATATAGTATCACAACAAACTGCTGTTGTCTATGCCACTTTTGGGAAGATTTCAATGTTTACCGTTACGAAACATTCTGCACATATAAAATTTTCTATTGTGGCTGTGATAACGACTAGCTTGCAAATCGGTGAGGTGTCATCCCGACACGATTCGCAAAACACACCAAAAAAGTGTTGATACCCTCATCGGCCCGAACTTTGGAGTAAAGCAGTGTAAATACTATGGATTTGTGACGATTATCTAAATTATAGCAAGCAACGCTCTATACAATAGTGCAAGATTATATTATAATAGAAAATACAAAGAACATTTAAGAAAGGTGCGATTTACTATGAAAATGCAAAAGCGTGTTTCCTCACTGCAAGAGGCATTGGCGGCAGATGGTATTGACGGTGCAGTGTTTGCGACGAGTGCAGCAGTGCAATACCTGCTTGATGCGGGAAAGCTATACTTCTGGCAGAGGACCTCTGCCACAGGGGGACTATCGGAAAACCGTCCCGAAACGCACTTTCAGGGTCAACCTGATATGGTGCTGTACATACCGAAAAACGATGAACCCGTGCTGTTTTTAACCCCTCACCGTGCAAAAGCAATGGAAGCTGTAAACATCAAAAAGGTTGTTACCTTCTTTGCAACACTGGGCGAGGAAGTGTCCGCCAAGCTTGACGGCAAGAAGCTTGCGTATGGTGAAGCTTGCGCACCTTACCTCAAGGCGATGATAGAAGAAGCAGGGATTGAGCCTGTTTTCGGTGAGATGTACACCGACAGACTGCGCTGTATCAAAGACGAGGACGAAATCGCTCTTATGCGTAGGCTTGCGAAGTTCACTGACGATGCTATGCTGCACACCACAAAGTTCCTGCGTCCCGGCATAACCTCATACGAAGTTGAACAGATACTGGCGAAGTACGGCAGTGACAACGGCGCTACAGACCTGTCCTTCTCCCCTGCCTGTATTCTTATCAAAACGGGGGCTGACGGCTCTGATGACCTCTATGGACATCCTATCAATCAGCCGATGGTCGAAGGAACGGGTATCGGCTTTGACTTTGGTTTTGTTATAGACGGTTACTGCTCTGACTATGGGCGTTCCTTCTACAGCGGCAAGCCGAGCGACCTACTAAAAGACGGCTACAAAGCTCTCCACGATGCGCAACTTGCGTACATTGCTTCTATACGTCCCGGCATGAAAATGGACAGCTGCTTTGCCGACATTAAAAAGCACATGGACGGAAGTTCATACGGCAAGTACCTCCGCAAAGCCGGCGATCTCGACATCATGGGACATCAAATCGGCATAGAAGTCCACGAGCGTCCTTGGCTACACAACTCGCAAGAGGCGGTCTTTATGCCAGGTATGGTCATGTGTATTGAGCCAAAGCTGTGGGTGCAAGGTCACGCTTATTTCCGTTGTGAGGACATGGTGCTTATAACAGAAAATGGTGCAGAGTCACTCACAGTGTTTGATAGAGATATGCTGGAGTTGCCTGTTTAGGAGTAGTTTTTGTATACTCTTTGTATTTTCAAGTGTGTATATTACTTGTTTTTGCTCTTTTTAAGTGCGTTGATGCTTGTTTTGGGGTTGGTGTATGTCGGTTAGGTACGTAACCAACCCTTTCCACGTAGCTAGGGTGACAGTAATAGAACCAAGCACGCCTGCGGACAAAGTTTTAAGAGTTTGGGTAGCGTCTGGGTTTCGACT
>CAYJIK010000051.1:0-8393 GCA_964370205.1 uncultured Oscillospiraceae bacterium
GTCGGTGCTCGGCACCGACACGGCCATTCCCCCAACCTTCCTGTTTCCGCTACCGACCGGCGAGCGATACAACATAAAAATTCTACCACCCCCCTGTATCACTTTAAACCACCGCATTTAGGCGCTCCCTAACCTTGCAACCACTGGACATCCGTCATACTTTGTAGTATAATGTCTACATAAAACGAGGAAAGGCAGGGTTACCGCATGGATAGGTCGGATTTGTGGTTGATTATGGGGTACTCCGTCCCTGTCACCCCCTCTAAGCTTCGTGTTTATGTGTGGCGCAAACTCAAAGAGTTAGGGGTGGGATATTTTCGCCCCGGTGTTGCCATCCTGCCAAAGAATGTTGACAGCACTAAAGCGCTTCGTACACTGGCGGCAAAGATCCGTTCCGTAGGAGGCGAGGCTGTCCTTGCTGAAATGAGCTACCTGGACGAATCCGACCACAGAGCCACCGCCGAGGAATTTGCGAAAATTCGCCGTGAAGAGTTTATGATTCTTCGCCAAAACTATGATAAATTTATGGAGCTTGTCCGTAAGGACGCCTCTAAAGAGGAACTGGGACGCTCTGCTACAAAACTGAAAACTATGCTTGAGCAGTACAGGAAAAAGTCGCCTGCAAGTTTAACAACCGACAAAAACACGTTGGGGGACATCGAGGAAGCCATGGGCGAGATTTCCACCACCTTGAAATCAGTCACAGACGAGCTTAAAGGTCTACTTCAGGGACGAAAGTCGCCGAAATAGCACCACAAGAGCGGGCGTATAGACAACATATACACTTCGGGAGAGCGTACAAGTTCTCCCTTTTATTCTGTTTTTTGGAGGAAAGTGTGAACAACAATACACTCGGAATATACATCCATGTACCATTCTGCACCGTTAAATGCCCATACTGTAACTTCTATTCCGTAAAGCATCAAAGCGACCTTGAGGAGCGGTACATTTCCGCTCTCGTCGCCGATATAACTCAACACGGCAAAAACAATAACAGTTGCACCGTGGACAGCATATACCTCGGCGGTGGAACTCCGTCACTGCTGTCACGACGTTCACTTGAGCGGATTTTTGACGCACTCCACCGTAGTTTCAACATATCCACCCCCGAGGTCACCGCCGAAAGCAACCCCACCACACTCACCGCAGGCACACTGTCGGCGCTTCGCAGTGTAGGGGTAAATAGGCTTTCGGTTGGCGTACAGTCGCTGTCCGCTGGCGACCTTGCGTTTCTGGGACGTAAACACAGCCCCGAACAAGCAAAAAAAGCCATACTCACAGCCCGTGAGCATGGCTTCCAAAACATTTCCGCCGACATTATCACAGCACTACCAAACCACACACAGCAAAACCTCACAGACACCGTTGGTGAGCTTGGCGAACTGGGCATCACACACCTTTCGGCGTACATGCTGAAGGTAGAGCAGAACACACCCTTTTACCTTGACGGTATACAGGTGGACGATGAGCACGCCGCCGACTGTTATCTGACGGTCTGCAAAGCCGCCGAAAAACTCGGCTTTAAGCAGTACGAAATTTCCGGTTTTGCAAAGGACGGCTACAGATGCGTCCACAACTTAAAGTACTGGCAGTTAGAGAACTATCTGGGGCTAGGACCTGCCGCACACTCATGTGTAAACGGTGAGCGTTTCTCCTACTCCGACGATATAACGGCGTACATCACCACAAGCACAGACGGACGAAAAACAGTGTCCCATGGGCGCGGCGGTGACATGTTTGAGCGCCTTATGCTTGCACTCCGACTCACAGACGGCATAGACCCCACGCAATACGAAACCCATTTCCCCGACATATCGAGTAGAGTATCAAAGCTTATGGCTCAGGGACTGATGAAGCGTGTGGAAGATAACTATTCTCTGACATATGAGGGTTTTTTGCTGTCCAATAGTGTTATAGGTTATCTATCCGACTTGGACGAATAGTTTACAGAGGTTTGAAGAAGAATACAGCCGTTTCGCCCTCATGGTCGCCTGTGTAGAGGTGGGTATCTATACCGCTGAGTGTAAAGCCGCTCTTTAAGTAAAAGCGACAGGCGGACAGGTTCCACGTCTGCGTTTCGAGGGAGATGCCGTAAACATTCTGCTCCATTGCCCACCCAGTAGCACTGTCCAGCAGAAGGGTACCGACACCACGCCCCCTGTAGTCGCTTGCTACCGAGATATCCTCTATACGTGCGGTGTCGTTCCACCAACGTGCTAGGCGTACAAAGCCGATACATCGGTTGCCGTCCATCGCTAAAAAAATCGCCTTGTCAACACTGCCTACATATTCCGCCCTGTCGAACTGTTCGGCAGGGTACTCTTTTTTACCCATGTTTAGATATAGTTCCTCTGTGTGCGACCATGCTGTGCCGTCAAATATCGGGACAAAGCGGCCTATGATGTCTACTGCGTCGCTAGGAAATGTCAACGACTGTGCCATCGTGAGCGTGGCTTTGATAACTTTTATGTTTTTGGGCATGGGATTGCCTCCTGTGTTTTTATGTTGTTATTTTACAGTGTCGGGGGTGTTTCGTCAATGTTTAGGTTAAAGTCAGGGATTACAGATGTACCCTTTTCGGGATTTGTTCAGGTGGTTGACTGTGGATTTTTTATGTTTTGCCACAGATGAGCGTTAGCGTAAACAGCAAGGTAGGGGAGTAGCCATCTGCCCAAGGGGCAGAAAGAAATCATACATCAGCCTTAACGCTGATGTGTGATTTCTTAGTCGGTGATGAGCACCGACATGGCTACTCCCCTACCTTGCTGTTTACGCTACCCCCACCTCCAAGCGAGTATCGTCGCTGATAAATATAAAACTTCCTCCATGTTACTGTTGCGACGTTGTAACGAGGCAACTTTATCGTGAAAATAGCTAAAAACCGCACACTTTCCTTGTCCCTTATAGCCGATTGACCGCTTAACTGTACATGTGTTACTATTATGAGAGTAAAAAACTACATAGAAAGGATTTGTGCAACATGAATGTCAAATACACCTACGACAAATACTACACCCACGGCGAAATGACAGACATCCTACAAGACTACGCAAAAAAGCATCCTGACCTGTTTAAGCTAAGCTCTCTTGCAAAGACCCCTGAGGGCAGAGACATCTGGCTGGTGACACTAACTTCACCGGAAACCGGTAGCCATGACAGCAAACCTGCCTACTGTGTCGACGCTAACATCCACGCAGGCGAGGTTACAGGCAACATGTGCGCCATGTACTTCCTAGACTACATTCTGAGTAATCTAGAAGATGCTACAGTCGCTCTACTGCTCAAGAACTATACCTTCTATGTTATCCCAAGAATTTCCCCTGACGGCTCGGAGGCGTACCTGACCACCCCAGCAATGCTCCGCTCCGCTAACAGAATGTATCCGTTTGATGAAGAACAACCGGGCATACAGCCTGTTGATCTTGATGGCGACGGCAGAATTCGCAAGATGAGAATTAAATCCCCCTACGGCGCTTACAAAGTGTCAGAGAAGGACGCTCGTGTAATGATAAAGCGTCGCCCCGATGATGTTGAGGGCGAGTTCTATCACGTGTACACAGAGGGCGTTTTTGAGAAACTTGAAGAATATGAGGGCACACACCTCTTTAACGCACCGATGAAGTGGGGCAGTGACTTCAACCGCAACTTCCCTGCCGCTTGGCTACCCGAGTCAGGACAGAGAGGCGCAGGTATACATCCACTGCACAACCCCGAAACAAAAGCTATGGCGGAATTCCTAGAGTCGCACAAGAACATATTCTGCGTCACTAACTTCCACACAGCTGTCGGCATATACCTACATCCTCCCGGCTTTAAGCACCCTACAGAAGCCATAAAAGAGGACATGGACAGATACAAAGAGATGGGTCTGATGGCGACTGAAGAAACAGGCTATCCCACCCTCAACATCCGTGACGAGTATATAAACCCTAAGGCACAGGCGACACTGGTCGGCTCTATGGACGACTATATCCACTTTGTGCTCGGTATGTTTGACTACACCGTAGAGTGTTGGGACCTAAACCCCAGATCAGGCGTTGAAATGAAGTTCCCACCGCCACTTACACAGTCCCGTGACTACGCTGAAGATGCAGCACACAAGTACCTCGAATTCGTAGACAAGGAACTGGGCGGCGAAGGCTTCTTAAACTGGACAAAGTTTGACCATCCACAGTTCGGCGAAGTTGAAATAGGCGGTCTCGACGGCAAGTACGTCATTCAAAACTGCCCACCAAAACTACTGCTTCAGGAGTGCGAAAAGCATACACGCTTTATACTCCGCCACGCTAAGGTTCTGCCTAAGATCAAGTTTGATAAGGTAGTAGCCGAGAAGGTGGACAGTGAGACATATAAGGTTAGCGTGAACGTGATGAACGTCGGCTACCTGCCCACATACGGTACTAAGGAGTTTATGAAACTTCGCAGAGATGATGACATTACCGTCACGCTTGAAGGCGCAGACCTCAGCTACGTAAACGGCCTAAAGGCTCAGAAAATTGGCCAGCTTGAAGGCTACTCCTCCATCAGAGGCTACGCACCGTCCGGCGCAACAAGTGACTTCCCTGCACCGTGCGAGAAGAAGGTAACTTGGATAGTCAAGGGCAAAGCAGGGACAACACTCACTATCAAGTGTAACAATAAGAAGATAGGCGAGTACTGCACAACTGTCACTCTATAGTAAAGCTATAGCAGGCCGGGAAAGTAACTATATGCCACCTTTGCTATAGTATATAATCGCAAATAAAACAACAGGATAACCGTTAGTGGTTATCCTGTTGTTTTATTACATAAAACAAGTGCTCTACACATTAATCCGCCGGTGTGCTACTTTTGGTCGCCCCCCTCTAGGCCCACAGAGGCGCGTAGGTTGTTTTGCTTGTAGAAAGCACTGTCCCCCTATTTACCTTGCGGTGCACCGGTGCGGTCGTGTATTGTTATCAATGTGTGTAGCTCGTTTACCATGCGTAGAAAGCATTCCTTTTCCACAGTTGAAAAGTCCCTGTAAAGCGTCAAAAGGCGTGTTTCGTCTATCGTGGTTGCTCCAACAGTGTCAGTGTCGCCAAACTCACGCATAATGTCCCACACTCCGTAACATTCACACAACTTCAAGAAGGTGGATATGTCCGGCTGACCCTTCCCTGCCTCCCATGAGGCTATGGTGGTATGCGCTTTCCCCATGATTTTTCCTATCTCTTGTTGTGTGTACCCTTTTCTTTTTCGCAATAATTTCAGTTTATTTCCCAATTTTTGTTTAGTTGCACTAAATTTTGACATAATAACCCCTTAATTTGTAAATTTGTATTAAAATGCCATATTTTCTACAAAATTATCTAGATTTTATATATTACTATACCGTAAAATGTCATAAAACACAAGATAAGCTTGGAAAAAATCGTGAAAACGTGATTTGACTAACGATTATCCACTGATTATAATACTAATTGTACAATAAAATCATAAATAAAGAGGTGACAGCATGATATTTGATATGCGTAGAGCGCTATCCAACTACATAAGAGAAAACGGCATAAAGCAGACCTTTTTAGCGGAGAAATCGGGGATGAAGTGCGACCATCTGTCTAGGTGTCTTAAGAAGGACAGACATTTGCGTGCAGATGAGTTGATGGGGCTTTTACAGGTACTGGGGCTTAAAGCGGACGAACTTGCGCAGCTTTACCCGGTCGAAGACGAGATAGGACAAAACAGCGCACGCAAAAAGTCGATGTAACCACTGCTGTCAAGACAGCTTAGATAGCGGCATAATTATCGTAACTTACAGGTGAAAGGTGGTCTGTTAAAGTGAAAACAATCCCCCCCGATGTGAAAATGGAGTGTGTGTATATCTGCAAGGGTCATGAGCGGCGTAAGCGACTGCGTATACGTGGGCTGTATGTGTCGTCTGCGGACAAGGCGAGGTTAACAGCGGTGGAAGCAGCGGAAGCACAACTGCCTGACTATCTGCGTGGGGTGCTGTTTCGTAGTTTGGTGGACGGCACACCGTACGAACATATAAACGTGCCCATAGGACGAAGCGGTTTTTACGAGAAGCGGCGTGAGTTTTTATCTTCGGTGGCAAGAAGTCTGGGGTATGACTTTAGATAGTCCGCCGCTTTGCACCACCGAAAACAGGAGTTAAACGTTCAGTCGATACATACCGACAAAAAAAGGGCTATCCATTGGATAGCCCTTTACCTATTTAAATTAAAACCTCTATGGCTTAGTACATGCCGCCGCCCATACCGGGGTTTGGCATCGGTGGTTCTTCCTTGGGCTCTTCGGACACTAGGCTCTCGGTGGTTAGCACCATGGATGCTACCGACGAAGCGTTCTGAAGTGCGGAGCGTGTAACCTTAGTCGGGTCGACAATGCCAGCCTCCATCATGTCCACATACGCTTCCTTGTATGCGTCAAAGCCGTAGCCCACTTTGCGTGAACGGCGGATCTTATCTATGATAACAGAACCTTCAAGTCCTGCGTTGTGCGATATCTGGCGCAGTGGCTCTTCAAGGGCACGCAATACTATGCGCACGCCTGTCTTCTCATCACCCTCTGCGGAGCTGATAAGCTTCTCTACCGCAGGGATAGCGTTCAGCATGGCTATACCGCCACCTGCTACGATACCTTCTTCAACAGCCGCCTTGGTTGCGGACAGTGCGTCCTCGATGCGGAGTTTTTTCTCCTTCATCTCGGTTTCCGTTGCCGCACCGACCTTTATAACAGCCACACCGCCTGCAAGCTTTGCAAGACGCTCCTGTAGCTTCTCTGTGTCATACTCGGAGGTGGAATTCTCGATCTCGCCTCTTATCTGAGCTATTCTACCGGCAATCTCAGACTGTGCGCCCTGTCCGCCAACGACTATTGTGCTCTCCTTAAGCACCTTAATCTGTGTGGCACGACCAAGCTGTGCTACAGTGGTATCTCTCAGCTCAAGCCCAAGCTCATCAGAGATAAGCTCTCCGCCTGTCAGCGCTGCGATATCTTTCAGCATCTCTTTGCGACGGTCACCAAAGCCGGGCGCTTTAACAGCGACACAGACAAATGTACCTCTCAGCTTATTGAGTATCAGAGTTGTCAGCGCTTCGCCTTCAACGTCCTCAGCGATTATAACAAGCTTCTTACCGGACTGTACTATCTGCTCAAGTAGTGGCAGAATGTCCTGTATAGCGGAGATTTTCTTGTCTGTGATTAGTATTAGCGCATCATCTATAACCGCTTCCATCTTGTCAGGGTCGGTTACCATGTAGGGGGAGATGTAACCTCTGTCAAACTGCATACCCTCAACAACGTCCGCATATGTTTCCGCTGTCTTGGACTCCTCGACTGTGATAACGCCGTCAGCGCTAACCTTGTTCATAGCGTCAGCTATAAGTGTGCCGACAGAAGCGTCTCCACCCGAGATGGTCGCTACTCTTTCGATGTCCTCGTTACCGGAGATTTTCTTGGAGTTTTCAAGTATTGCGGCTACTGCTGCGTCAACCGCCTTCTGTATACCCTTCTTTATCGCCATAGGGTTAGCGCCGGATGTTACATTCTTCATGCCCTCACGTACAAGAGCCTGCGCCAGTAGAGTTGCGGTGGTTGTACCGTCACCTGCTACGTCGTTGGTCTTGGTAGCTACTTCTTTTACAAGCTGTGCGCCCATGTTTTCAAAGGGGTCCTCAAGTTCGATTTCCTTCGCTATCGTAACGCCGTCGTTTGTGATCAGTGGAGAGCCGAACTTTCTGTCCAGCACAACGTTGCGGCCTTTAGGGCCGAGTGTGATTTTAACGGTGTTCGCAAGCGAGTCGATACCTGCTTGTAGCTTCTTTCTCGCTTCTTCACCGTAGCATATTATTTTAGCCATTACATTTGCTCCTTTATACGTATATTAATGTGTCTTACTCGACTATCGCTAAAATGTCCGACTGGCGCAGTATGGTGTACTCCTCGCCGTCAATCTTGACCTCTGTGCCTGCATACTTGCTGATAAGCACCTTGTCCTCTTCTTTCAGGTACATGGTCACCTCTTTGCCGTCCACAACACCGCCCGGGCCAACCGCTACGACTATAGCTATCTGTGGCTTTTCCTTAGCGCCTGACGCTAGGATGATACCGCTCTTTGTGGTTTCTTCCGCTTCCGCCATCTTTATGACGACACGGTCTGCAAGTGGTTTGATTTTCATGGTTTTCGTCCTTTCTTGTAGGGTTTTGACAGCACAACACCGCCAAACAAGCCCCTGAATTTTAATGTTAAGTGATTAGAAAACTTTTAAATCCGTTTGTCACACTGAAATACAACCGCCAATATTGGCACTCGACATATTTAAGTGCTAGATATATTTTACATCATTATAGCGAAAAATCAAGACATAAATGCGGTTTTTTTGTAATTTAACAGTTATTTCATAAATGGT
>CAYJIK010000051.1:8493-10417 GCA_964370205.1 uncultured Oscillospiraceae bacterium
ACCTATACCGAATGGTATCACGCTCATAACTGTGAAACAGCCAATCGACATTGTATGTTCTAAGGTGAAACTCGCCGTTATTATCTCGGTATTTCAGTGTCACGCCACGGGTGAGATTGTATGTGTCCCCCATAGCTTCCATCACTATAGTAGCTATTTTAGCCGGCATCTTCTCACTTTCCGATAGTGTTAAGTTATCCGAACTTATAAAAAGCCCCATGTTGAAGTTAGATATACGCTCCTCGCCGCTGTCAAGTTTGAAGGTGCTTGAAATGTAATCGCTACCGATATGGAGCAAATTTGCCGGTAGCACAGGGACGACATTTTCTGTAAACATATTTCTGATGTCATTTTCAAGTTGGGTTAGCTTTTCACTGTCGGGGATTGTATCGGTTTGGAGGCGGTAAAACAGAGGGCTTTGGTCATTTTCTGCTTTTTCACATACGTATACCGCCGATGGAAAAGTGTAGTACACTCGGAATATGTCGTGGTCGGTATATTTTTCCACACGCTTTAGCACATAGTCATCCCCCCAAAAAGGAATGTACCCCATGACTTTTACAGTGAATATCAAAGTGCCAACGAGTGTTAATGCGGTAAAAACAGCTACCCCTTTTTTCTTGAAGCCGAAAAAATATCTGCCAATCTTGAGTCCGATGAACTCTGATGTCGGTGTCACTGCAGCGGCGTTGTAAGTGTGTGACTTCACCCACGGCACTAATATTAGTGATATGATTACCAGTTTAACTAAGAAGTCTATCATGTTATCAGCTCCTTAGAGGTGTTTCAGGTCAATGTCACGCCAAAAAGTTTAGGTAGATGTATACACATGGGAATATTACCGTTAAAAGCGAAAAGGTCACAAACCATAGCTTGTTTCCGAATACGAGCTTGCCGTGCGCTCTGTCGTCGATGAAAAGGTCGGTGGGGACTGTTTTGTAGCGTTTTCTTGAATAGATGGCCATACCAATATTCGCTAGGGTAGCTATAACAATATATCCGCCCCACGCAAGCGGTACAGCCCACTCTGCCACTTCTCCAAAAATGCGTGTGGCTATCATCGGTAAGGCTACCACTAATGCAAACCATATCAGCAGTGCTCTCATGGCGCTATTTTGGAATTTATGGTACCTTTCAAAATCGGTCACTTTGGGAACACCGTCTTTGTCAAAAAAGATGTGATTGCTAAAAAGTTTAAATAACATACGATTCCCTCCAAAAATTATAAAAAGTATAGTGGTCACGAACGGAAAACTGTGGCTAACAAAAGGATAGGGCGCTACAAAGTTTTAATGAAACACATTCAAATAGAGAACCACCCCAACCAAAAGCATAAAAAACATCGCTACCCCGATCATGAATTTATATTCTCGTATTTTCGCTTGGTAATACCAGATATTAGAAAAGTACTCGGGTGGTAGAGTTTTAATTCTTCGCCGACAGTGTCTGATAGCATAAAGCAAAATGCAAAAAGAGCAGAGTGCACTAATCACATACATCGTAACGCTTTCAGGCTAGCGGATAAAGTTCCCCAAAAGCATCGCAACCAAATGGCTTGTGAGCACAGTACGCGCATCGCTCCGATATAATTCTTCAAGTTTCGGGTCGTCTGATGGGTGTCTCGGCATGGTAGAGCCTCCTTTTGGTTGTGGGGCTTGGTTGTATGTATTATAGCATATTTTTAGCCAAAAAGATATGTGTGTTTTAGATGAAATTTGGTGGTTTTTTTGTGGAGGGTGGTGTGGGGAGTGGTAGGTGGACGTGGGAGGGAGGGGGCGAAGCCCCGGGCGGCGTAAGCCGCCCTGCGGAGCGGTGGGACGGCGCTGTGCGCCGTGCCGGCGCTGCGCACACCGCCCCCCACCTGAGGGGGGGGGTGGGCCCCCCCCGGGCCCGCGTGCGCCACGAAAGTTGCCCCCGCCCCCGG
>CAYJIK010000051.1:10427-14178 GCA_964370205.1 uncultured Oscillospiraceae bacterium
CGCCGCGCGGCGGCGGGGGGGGCGGGCGGGGTGCGCGGGGCGGGCGCGCCGCACACTTCGCCGCCGCTCTGGGGGGGCTGCGCCCCCGACCGTCCGTGCTACGCCATCTAAAGTCCCAGCCGCAGAGGTTCATGCCCGGCAAGGTTTTCGCCATCTGTACCGCTGTGGAGCGTGGGCAAGGGTTGGACTCCGTAGGGGCGGATATTATCCGCCCGAACCTCCCCATTCCACACACCCCACCTGTAGCAATCCACACAAGGACAACCATCTGAATAACTACCCTCTGCATTTTGGCGTAAGAAAACCCTTGCCCTGCAAATTTTTATTCTTTTGTGAATTCCGCCTTTAATGTAACAGCTCCACACCGCCACTCCCCACAATATATCCACCCCCTTGTAATCCCACCCCCAAAATGCTACAATAACAGTACCAAAATTAAGGAATGATATCATGAATAACAAAGACATCACACGCTACTACCTTCTAATAAATCCCGGGCACAGCCGAGTGTACTACAGCCAAGCGGCGGAGCTTGCACTGGCTGAACTGTCAGTGGCTATACCTCGGCTCAGCGCCAACTGTTCACAGGGAGAAATCAGCGAGCAGGGCGGTATACCTTATATATCGTTCACCGCCGACACTCCCCTGTCCACCTCCGACCTCCGTCTGATTTCGGAACTTTCCTTTGTGTTCAGCTTGTTTACCGCCGTGGAATTCGAGGGCAATACCGCACTTATCCCCGTGCACAAGACAAACGCCCCTTTACTGCCGTACAGCTTGTCCGAACTTCAGCGGTACACAGGCAAGACAAACGAACTTATGACCCGAATGATGGTGAACATGGCGAGGATGTACTCGGGTGTAAAGGACGGTGACACCGTAAAACTGCTTGACCCTGTTGCAGGGCGTGGGACAACACTGTTCGAGGGGCTTATACTCGGCTGTGACGTCTACGGCATAGAAGTAGCGGACAACGCCGTCCACGACACCGTGACCTACCTAAAAAAGTTCCTCACCACCGAACGTGTCAAACACAGCTCCAAACAGCGCAAATTAAGCGGACAAAACAAAAGCTTTACCGCCAAAATACACACCTTCAACATAAAGCAGGGGGACACCGAACGCACATTTGAGATGGTATCGGGAGATACACTAAACGCCCTTTCCTACTACAAGAAAGGCAGTTTTGACGTCATCGCAGGCGACCTGCCCTATGGCGTTCAGCACGGCGTAGTAAGTCGCAGTCAAAAAGGCGGTAGCATCACAAGAAACCCCGAGCAATTATTAGAAGCAGCGTTACCTGTCTGGGCGGCACTACTCGCTAAAGGCGGCTGTCTGGCACTCTCCTTTAACAACTTGATACTCCCGACAGAAAAGGTAAAACAGTTAGCCATATCCGCAGGGCTGTCACTGCCCGAGCAAGAGGTGAACCTCACCCACCGAGTGGACAGCTCCATAGTCAGAGACATAGTTTTCTTCATCAAGTAGCACTACACCTCAAAATGCAAAAAGCAGACCTTACCACTTGAGTAAGGTCTGCTTTACTTTTGTCACATTAAAACTTAAGGACCGCTAGTCTATTTACTTGTAAGCGCAATAAACTCATCAATATAACCGCTCACTATCTCGAGTGAATCGTTCCAGAATTCCTGCTTTGTGATGTCGATATTCGCCATCTTAGCCACATCTTCACAGCTTGAAGTAACAGTAGCATTAAGCAGTTTATCATAGTTTGCAACGAAGCTTGCCTCGTCTTTTTTGTACTGCGCATACAATCCCTTAGAGAACAGCGCCCCGAAGGCATAAGGGAAGTTATAGAAGTTAAGCCCTGCACTGTAATAGTGTCCCTTATTAACCCACATATACTTATGCAGTAAATTGTTATCAAGACCTGTGCCGTACGCCTTCTTCTGTGCTCTAAGCATTATGTCGCACAGCTCGTCGCTCAGCATAAACTCCGCTTTACGGCGATCCACAACTTCGCTCTCAAACAGGTAGCGTGAATATATATCGCATATCACCTGCGTCAAATCCTGTAGCGCCTTTTCTATCAAACCCGCCTTAGCGTCATCCGACTTAGCGTCAGCAATCGCCGCATTCATTATGATTGTTTCATTAAACGTTGAGGCGGTTTCCGCTACCGGCATTGTGTATCTGGTGTTTAGTATGGACATATCCTCGATGCACTTGCCATGGTAGGCGTGCCCCAGCTCATGCGCAAGCGTCACAACGTCGCTCAGCGTGCCACCGTAATTCATCAGTATGCGGCTTTGCTTTAAGTATGGTATATTTCCACAGAAAGCTCCGCCCACTTTACCTGCTCTGGGGTAGAAGTCTATCCAGCGCTCGTCATACGCCTGTGCTACAAGGTTTGCAAGAGGCGCTGAGAAGGTACTGAAGTTCTTCATCAGATGGTCCTTCGCTTCCTCGATGGTGAACTCGGAGGAATCGTCAGACCCTACACGTGTGTACATCTCATAAAACGGCAGACCATCTTTATAACCCAGAATGTTTGCTTTATGTCTCAGATATTCATGAAACTTCGGTAGATACTTTTCTATAGCAGACAACATCGCCTGCAGTGTTTCAGCGCTTAGTCTCGAGCCTTTCAGCGTCATGTCAAGGACAGACTCGTAGCCTCTCATCTGCGCTACGGTGTTGGACTGGCCTTTGATGCTGTTGAGGGCAAAGGCGGAGGAGTCCTTTATTTTTTCATAGGCGGCAAGTTCTGCTTCGTATGCTGCTTTTCGCACCTCGGGGTCACTGCTGTACGCTAGGTTTCTCACCTGTGGTAGCGTCAGCACTTCGCCGTTGTAGTCAACCTTTACTGTTGAGGTCAAGTAACTTTGCAGGCTACCCCATGCAGATGCTGCATTGATGTTTAGCTTGCTCATGGCGTCCTCGACATCGTCGCTGAGCATGTATACACTGCTGTCCTTTATCTCGCTGAGCATAAAGTAATGCTCCTTTATAAGTGCGCTCTCTGCCGCAAAGCTGTCAAGGTCTATGTTTGCCAGAAGTTTTTTCGCCACGCTCATGCTCTTTGCGGAGGTAGAAGTAATAGCCCCTATTTTGGTTCTGTACCCTATCGTTACAGTGTCCGACGTGTTTGTGCTGCCGTTAAACGATATAAACCTCTCCAGTTTACCGCTGGACAGCGTGTACTCTCCCAAAAGTTTCAGCAGTTCCTCGCAGGTGGATACAGTCAGCTCGGTGTGAGTGGCTGTGAAGTTATTCAGCTTTTCAATAACGCCGGGTAGTGCTTCGAAATCGCTGAGGAACTCCTTACTTTCATATCCTGTGTAAAGTGCGTCCAAATTCCATGTTGACATCGTGTGTCCCCTCTCCTTTAATTTTCAGTACATATAATGGTACATCTACGCTAAAGTACTCACAGTTTGGGTGCCTTGCACAACCAATCGCCCCTAGCGTAAATACTATTATATTGTATCATCGCCCAGGAGGGTTGTCAAATAAACAAAGGGCAGTCTAAATGTTACAAAGCAGCTTTAACATCACCCTAAGGACAGGCGGTAACGTTATATTAATATAGTATAGTATGCGTAAGGGCAGTGTAGACTGCACCCTATACATTATTATAATCCACTCCGAGTGATACTATCCCCCTTTCGTTAGTAAGGCGGACTGTGCAGGTTGGTGGCGTCACGCACAGACTACGCTGTTTAAACTCCCACAATTATGCCAACATCAAAAGTGTAACATCATGTAACCACGGAAGAATAATTTTGCA
>CAYJIK010000052.1:0-13660 GCA_964370205.1 uncultured Oscillospiraceae bacterium
TGTTTTTCTACCTGTTCGGGGTGATACTTGGGGAGATGTTCGGTGAACAGTCAATGCCCTCCCCCGATTCGGGAGTGGCTTACCATTACGGGTTTGCGTGGGCGATAGGGGTGTTTGCAGTGGGGCTTTTGGTCGGAGTTGTTGCGGATATTGTCGACAAACGAAAGCAGTTAAAGTCAGAACCGCTATCTGATTAGATTAATATTAACGAATGGGCGTACCTTATGGCACGCCCATTTGCTTGTTAAAACTCCTCTTTAAGCATGGAGAACAGTATATCGTCATAAAGTACACCTTCAACCATCACGCACTTGCGCAGATAGCCCTCACGTTTAAAGCCTAGCTTCTCAATCAGCTTCACCGAGCTTGTGTTCTCGGCAAACGCCCTCACTGTCACACATTCCATGCCCTTCTCGCCGAATATGTAGCCGAGGACAGCGTTTACAGCTTCTCGCATATAACCCTGTGCGGAAAACTCCTCCCCCAGAAAGAAGGACATATCCACCGATTTATCCCACAGGCGTACATGGTCGGGCTGTATAAAGATAGTACCAATCAGCGCACCGTCGTGACGTTCCACCATCATCACACGGTCGTCTCCCCTACCGATTTCAGCCTTTGCCTGTTCTGGCGTCAAAAACCCCATCGGATTGTAACGGCGTACATAGTCACTGTTGCGGATTTTTATGTAGCTATTCACGTCTTCGGGTTTTGGTAGACGCACTGTTAATCGTTCTGTTTTTAGTTGCATTTTTGAGCATTCCTTTCTGAAAGTTTTGTGTGGTTTTTCTCACATTTGGTTTTGGTTTCACAAAAACTGAGGCTATGCCGAAGAGCACAAAACTGCTGTTTAAAAATCTTGTTTTCAAACAGCATTCCTCCTATAATATTGTAATCCTTTTTCGAGGTGATCCCCAGCGCACGGGACACATAAAATGCTCCATACAGTTTTCCGTAGCACTTCTATAACAAGGTTGATTTCCGATATCTCGCTCCCCTCGACAAAACTACATGTTTATGTTAAAATACAAAAAAGCACTACACCACCGAAAGGAGCGTCCCACTATGAAACTTCCAAGCTTACTTCAAAGAGTACACTATAACTCCCCGGTAATCCTCACTGTCGCTCTGCTGTCATTGGTCACTCTTATATTAAACACGCTAACAGCCGGCATAACAAATGCCCTTTTTTTCACAGTCTATAGTTCCCCTCTCTCTGACCCATTCAGCTACATACGCCTGTTCGGGCATATTATCGGTCACAGCGGATATGCACACTTTTCGGGGAATATGCTGTTTTTGCTCGTCATTGGGCCGCCGATGGAGGAGAAATACGGTAGTAAAACACTGCTTGTCGGTATACTGGCAACTGCTTTGCTGTCCGGTATACTGCAATGTCTACTCTTCCCGGGTGTGGGACTGCTGGGTGCCAGTGGCATTGTGTTTATGCTTATCATGCTGTCGTCGCTTTCCGGTATGCGTAGCGGCGATATACCGCTAACTCTGATACTGGTGGCGATATTCTACCTGGGCGAAGAAGTGTATAACGCTATCTTCGTGCAGGACGGTGTGTCGCAGTTTGCTCACATTATAGGCGGACTTGCAGGTACGGCGTTCGGTTACATAGTGGACGCACGTAAAAACAAACCACAAAGCACTACACTCCCGCTGTAAACATCGTAATAGCAATAATAAAACATACATAAACAGTTCGAGAAACAATCGTGCCGAGTAGAGTGATATTTCTACTAATGGTCACGGTTGTTTCTCGTTTAAAGACAAATTTAGTTGTATGCGGTTGCCGTGAATAGTCAAAAGCGACACTATTCATCGTAAAGGTTTGGTATGGGCATGTTGCCACCGCTGGAAATACTCTTATAATAGGTGTCATACCTATACTCGTTAATGACTTGGTTCATGCGTGCACGTAGTTGCTTGCTTGGTGCGTCCTCCGCCATCAGTATCGCTGCAATGTGGGGCGAATATCTGGTGCCTCTACCCTCGTCTATCTCGGCTATTACCATTTCAAGTGTCTTTCCAATCGAGTAGCTTCTGCCTATGACGTCGGTGGCGGCATCTATCGAGTCGCAAACGGTCAAGACATCTATAATAGTGCGGAATAATGATTTCGTGTTGTCAAAATCAGGGGGATAACCAAACGTGCCGTCATAGCTTTTGTGGTGGCCTAGCGACACCTCAAGCATGGCTGTAAATATTCCGTCCAGCTCAAGAAGGTTAGTACCCTTCTTATCAGAAAACTGTAATACTGCACCGCCTGTTTTACTAAAGTCGGCTCGGTCTACACCAAAAAACTCAATACCGCCCTTGGGGTGCTGTTTTATTATCTCAAACTCTTCGTCCAACAGTCGTCTGGCGTACAGTGATATAGTGTGAGCGTAGCTTATTTTCCCTATATCGTGAACCAATCCGCAGTACCACGCAAACTCTACAAGGCTCTCTTGGTTGTCCTCAACATCTGAGATCGAGTTCAGCCCAAACATACCCATGAAGTCCTGTGGCCTGTGTTCTATCAAAAATTCGGTTAAAGTCGCCGCAAGTTTTGCCACCACCACCGAATGCACATAGGTAGGCATGTGTCGACAGACAGTCAAACGCAGTATTACCCGCAAAAACTCCATGTCATCGCTCATGCTGGTGTACCCGGACGCAAAGCTATAGAACATGGTGGTTACAAAACTCGGTGGCACACTGCCCGGTATACTCCGTGCATAGTCAAGCACTTCGTCCTCAAGTTGTTTAAAGTAACCCGAATATCCCAGTCGCTTTTCCTTAGTCATCTTTGAGGCATACTCGAGTATCAAAGCGGAAGTATAGAATTTTCTATATACACCGTCCGAAGAATAGTCGTCATTAGAAGCTGCTTTATATATTCTTTGTAAAACCTCAAACATCTCATCAAATGTTATGCGGCCCGTGTAGTACTTCATTTCCGTATGAAATCCTTCCACTCTAGAGGGGAAAGTGCCTAAAGGGTTTGCTCTCTGCACCTTCTCCGCACGCTCATACAAACGTTTAGTTGCCTCATACACTTGATCAATCAGGCTTTTGTCCGTCATAGTGCCGCTACGAATTCTATTCATACTGGCAGTACACATATTTTCATCTATATTAAGAAAATATGCCTCCCACGGGAAATCCGGGTCAAGCGGTTGTGCTACATGTCGCCAAAAGTGCCGAGTCTCCTCTATCGCATCCATAAAATCGCCATAGTCAAGTTTAGCATATGCAACATACACGTTTGCGTACGCTCTCACAATAATATTGCGTACAGGCTTATCAAACTCGGCATAGCGCGCACCGAATGAACGTATCTCAATATAATCCTTAAGATATCTTTCTCTAAACAATGCGTTTTGCAGGTAAAATAGCGCAAGCGCCCTACCAAAAAGATTGGTTATGTAAAGCGCTGTGTCGCCGATGTGTTTTGCGTATCTTACTAAAATATCACGCAACAAAAACGCAAGGCCTGTATCCTTCTGCCCTGCGTGACTGGAAAGTTCTGCCGCTAGTTCCTCAAACTCACTTACGAGTTCAGGGGGGAGTGTTTCGGGGTTTTTGTTGTAAGGCTGAATATAGTTATCAATTAACTCGTTTGTGCCTCGCATTATATCTTTTATCTCTCCGGCGTGTTTTGCGATGGTAAACACAATGTTATCACGAGTAATCTCGCCCCCAAATTGATTTGCGGACAGCTCTATATATTTCTGCTCTAATTCTAAGAGTTTCTTCGAATTATCATTCATTCTCAATACGTCCTTTTTAAACATAGGCGTAACAACCGCATTCTAAAATCAGACCATATACTATACTTTTATTTTAAGTGCATACACCCAAAAAGTCAACCTTTTTTGTGCAGTCAGTTATAATGTTTAATAGCAAATTGCCAAAAAATAGGTAAAAACGCACCCTTTTTGCCATTTTGTTTCAGCAAAACCGTAAACGAGCTATTTACAATAGTTTTGCAAAGTCAATCATAAAAAATTCTCCAAAAGCTACCACACAGCAAAGGGTTACAGTGTCATCATTGACTAACAGCGTCAATTTATGATAAAGTACCGTTATGGACGCAAAATATCTGAAAGTATGATAGTTTGAAATAAAATTTCAAACTATCAGTTACAACCGCGGTTGTAACTTGCAGAAAGGAATGGTAATTAATATGAAATCTTGTAAGCAGTGCAACGCACAGCTGAATGACAGCGATACTCTCTGCGGAATATGCGGTACCAAGTGTGAAACTGTGGAGTTTAACCTCCGTGAAATATCTGACAGCGCAAACCCCTTCGGCGCCTCCAACATAGGCCCTCAACACTACCGTGACGGTGTGGCGGATGGCTTTGTAAGAAGGTACGGGCCACTTCTACTCACTGCGGCAGGGCTTATAATCATGTGGGAGATTTGGTTTTTCCTCGGATTTTTGTTTATTGTAATGGGGCTTACCTACTCGTTTAGAAATATGCGATTGAAGCACGGGCTGTTTTTTAAGGTAAGCTTTGGCATATGCGCACTTTGCTTTTTGGTGGCGGTAGGGTTGCTTGTACTGTTGTAAAGGGCTATACATTAATGTACTGCTCGCCATCCATTATTATGCACGCATACACTATGAACGCTTTAAGGCACCGGATTTAGGGCGACTTAGGACAGAGACGTTTCGGTGGCACTGATGGATTGTGGATTGTTTGCCTCTGATGACGTTTTCTTCGTTCCCAATCATATAGTGGGACATACCGTAATAAACTATATAGAAAGGGGGAGGAGCATGAAAAAGAGCCAATCGTTTTTCGGCGGTGCGTTTACTCTTATTGTCGGTGCAATAGTCGTGAAAATCATAGGTGCGGTGTTCAAGATACCGCTTACCAATATACTGGGCGGTGTCGGTATGGGCTTTTACATGAGCGCATACGGCATATTTGGCCCTATCTACTCCATGTCGGTGGCGGGTTTTCCTGTTGCTGTGTCACGTCTTGTATCAAAAGCGGAGGCGTCGGGGAGAGCGTGGGAGTCAAAGTCCATATTAAAGGCAGGGCTTTTGGCGTTTATGTTTATCGGCAGTATCGGCTGTCTGCTACTGATTATGTTTGCAGACGAGCTCACCTCCTTGATTGGTAACACTCAGGCGTACTATTCGGTGCTGTGCATTGCGCCTGCCATACTGTTCTGTGCCCTTTCTTCCGCTCTTAGAGGGTATAACGAGGGTGGTCGTAACATGATGCCTACGGCTGTTTCACAGATGATAGAGGCGGTGCTTAAGCTTACGTTTGGTATACTGTTTTGCCTTTTGGTGCTGAGTATCGGCACCGACAGCTTCCATACAGGGGAAATATTCGGGATACCGTTTGGGAGTGGTCGAGAGGGTGAGCTGCTTCTGTTGTCCCTTGCGTCGGCAGGGGCTATCTCGGGGGTGACGGTTGGTAGCGTGGGGGCGTTTTTGTACCTGTTCTTTGTGACAGTTGTGAAGAAGGACAAAACTAACCGCTTCATCCCTCCACATCTACAGCGTACTCGTACCACCACCTACATTTGGCAGATACTCGCACTTGCGCTACCTGTCTGCACAGCAGCGCTTATGGCGAACATCACGTCTCTGATAGACCTTGGCACTATCATGAATCGCCTGTCCGATACGGCGGTGGAAAATCCCGATTTACTGCGAATATCTCACGGCTACAGCATCCCCTCCCACCTGACAGGCGAGAATATCAGCTCATTTCTGTTTGGGTCGTACACGGGTCTGGCGCTCACGATATTTAACATACTACCCACATTCTGCACAGCTATAGGTACGTCCGCACTGCCGCTTATATCGTCACTCTATACAAAGGGGCGTAGGCGTGAACTTCGTGAGGCGGTGAATTCTATACTCAAGGTCACATCGCTTATCGCTTTCCCTGCCGGTATGGGTATAGCGGTGTTGTCCGAACCTATACTGAGTCTGCTGTTCTTTAACAACCCTGCTGAGGTCGCCGTTGCCGCTCCGATGCTTAGAACGCTTGGCGTGGCGGTGATGTTTGTGGCGTTTGCCGCCCCGATAAATGCGATACTTCAAGCCACGGGTAAGGTGTACACCCCTGCTAAACTTATGCTTATCGGTGGGCTTATAAAGTTGACACTAAATCATTTTTTGGTGGGTATACCTGCCATTAACATAAAGGGCGCACCTGTGGGTACTATCTGCTGTTATGTGTTTATTGTGGTGGCAGGTCTGCGTGCGGTGGACAGTTCGGTAGGTACAAACCTAAACCTGATACCGATAATGTCCAAGCCGTTTATATCCGCCCTGCTCTGCGCCGGGACCGCCTATACAGTGCAAACCTATCTGGAGACACTTACCGAAAGTAGGCTCGTAGTGCTTGTTAGTGTCGCTACAGGGGCGCTGGTTTACCTAATTTCCGTGCTTTTACTACGCACAATAACAGAAAATGATTTAATTTTGTTTAAAAACGGTAATAAATTTAAAAAGATACTTGAAAAAAGGAAACTTTTAGGGTAAACTAAGAAGTGTCGGCACTTAAATCGCTGAGACTGTGTTTGAAGTATACTTTTTTTATAGGAAGTTTGTTTTAAATGGCTTCTCTGTTTCTGTAGAAAAGCAAAAAGCATACTCAACTGCTGCACTGTTCATAATAGTGTTATCTCGTTATTCTTGGAAATGGAGGTAGAGTAAATGAGTAAAGACCTTTCTGCTAAAAGGCTTGTGGACATCATGGCTCGCCTGCGCTCTAAGGAGGACGGTTGCCCATGGGACATTGAGCAGACACACGCTAGCATCCGAAAGAACCTTTTAGAGGAAACATATGAGGCGTGCGAAGCTATAGACCTCGGTGATATGTCCCTGCTAAAAGAGGAACTGGGTGATATACTACTACAGGTAGTGTTTCACAGCAGAATAGCAGAGGAAAGCGGTGACTTTAACTTTGGTGATGTGGTAGATGCCATATCGGACAAATTGGTCTACCGCCATCCGCATATATTCTCTGATACTAAGGCGGATACCTCGGCGCAAGTCCTTGACAACTGGGAACAGCTTAAGCAAAAGGAAAAGGGCTTTAAAGCTCCGTCGGAATATCTGGAAAGTGTCCCTAGGACGCTCCCTGCGCTCATGCGCACCCAAAAGCTTATTGGCAGAGCGACAAAGAGCGGTATGTACGATAGCGATGTCAGCAAAACGCTTGACACATTGGCAGATACGCTGACTGCGCTAAAATCCTCGAAAGACTGCGAGAGTGGAGCTGACAAAGAGAAAGCCCTGGCAACACTGCTTTTTGAGACGGTAGGACTGTGTAGATTTTTTGAGGTGGACAGCGAGGAAGCGCTCTCTAAATTCACCACCGATTTTGTCAATCGGTTTAAGCAAGAAGAAAGCAAAAGCAATTAGTATACATCTCCCCATACCGAATAGTGTCGTGCTTTAAGCGGCTTATTCATACAAATTTTATAATATGGAGGACAAAAAAATGACAAAATCTGATCTGGTAAACGTTGTTGCTCATAGCACAGGCTTAGACAAGAAGAAGGCTGACGAAGCAGTTGCTGCTGTGTTTTCCGCAATAACAACGGCGCTGTCTGAAGGAGACAAAGTTTCACTGGTAGGCTTTGGCTCATTCGAAGTGAAGGAGCGCAAAGAGCGCACCGGCACAAACCCTGCAACAGGCAAGAAAATCACAATCAAAGCTTCCAAGGCACCTACCTTCAAAGCAGGCAAGGCGCTAAAAGATGCTGTAAACCCTGAAGCACCTGCTCCTAAGAAATAGTTACAGTAACAACTGATGGCGGCCTTACGGCCGCCATATCTATATATATTATTTATCAAATACCTTTGTGCGGTAGACAAAACATTATCAAGCGGTAATATTTTATGTGTAGCACAAAAACTGAAAGGTAGGCTCTAAAATGCGACTTGACAAATATTTAAAGGTAACCCGTCTTATAAAACGGCGTACTGTGGCAAACGAAGCGTGTGATGCAGGGCGTGTCACTGTTAATGATAAGGTCGCCCGTGCGTCTTACGAGGTGAAAATCGGTGATATTATTGAGATAAGTTTAGGCTCTAAGCCGCTTAAGCTGAAAGTGCTCTCTATTGCCGAATATGTGCGTAAAGAGGATGCTTCCACACATTATGAGGTTGTGAGCTGACGGAATGAAGATGTTTAATGTGGTAGATCCGCTTGATCTATATGCCGTATAAAAAAGAGGCTGTGACGTAATTGCACAATGCACAAAAAGTAGGGGCGGTCCTATGTGACCGCCCGAAACCATGAGTTTTCCTCTTGGTTTCGGGCGAACACACAGGTTTGCCCCTACATGTTTTCATCAATTTGACAAATTTTCTTTTATTATGTCACAGCCCCTTTTTATGTTAATGTGTTTAATACATGTCATCATGTGTAAAGTCCACCTCTCGGAAGGTGGTGTGCTCGCCGTCCCATGATAGGCGCACTACGTCAGTGCTTCCGTGTCGGTTTTTTGCGATGTTGCACTCGGCGAGATTTGAGTCGCCTTCTGCTACGTAGTAACTGTCACGGTAGAGCAAAAGCACAATGTCGGCGTCCTGCTCTATGGAGCCTGACTCTCTTAGGTCGGACAACATCGGCCGTTTGTTTGTCCTGCTTTCAGGGCCTCGGGAAAGCTGGGAAAGCACCAGTACAGGCACGTTGAACTCCTTCGCCAGAAGCTTTAATGAGCGTGTGATCTCGGACACTTCCTGCACACGGTTGTCATTCCTGCGGCCGCTGGACATCAGCTGTAGGTAGTCGATAATGACGAATTCCACGTCTCTGAGTCGTCTGAGTTTGCCTTTGAGGTCGCCCACTGTAAGCCCTGCTGTGTCGTCCATGTACATGTTTGTCTTGGACAGATAGTCAGAAGCAAGCGCTAATCTTTTCCATTCGTCGTCGGACAGCACCCCTGTGCGTATATTATGCGAGCTTACCCCGGCTTCGCTGGACAGCAGACGGTTTGCCAGCTGCTCTTTACTCATTTCAAGGGAAAAAACCGCTACTTTTCGTCCCTGCCTTGCGATGTTTACACCGAAGCTTAGCGCCAGCGCACTCTTACCCATACCGGGACGAGCCGCCAGAAAGATAAGGTCGGAACGCCCGAAACCACCTGTCAGACCGTCAAACGAAGCAAAGCCACTCCGCAGACCTTGGTACAGCTCCTTATTCTCGCCTGTCAGAAGCTGGAGGTTTGCCAGGGAGGACATCAGCACTTCGCTGATATGTTGAAGTGCGCTGCTGCTCTCGCCTGAGCGTATCTCATAAAGGCGCTGCTCCGCAAGCTCCATCACTGTCGAGGCATCCTCGCCCTCGCTCGCAAGTGCGGCTACCTCCTCAAATGTGGTGATAACCCTACGCAGACGATACTTTTCACGGACAATATCAGCATAAACCGTTATGTTCGCTGAAGTGGGGACAATCTCCACAAGCCTTGTGAGGTAGACAGTGGCGTCTTCCGGTGTGGGGAATAGGCTTAACGCTCGCACGTCGTTTAACACAGCTATAAAGTCTATGGGCTGTGCCGCCAAAATACGCCGCTGTATAACGGCGTATATTTCACGGTGCGTTTCTCTGTAAAAGCTTTCCGATGTCAGCATACCGCTTATCTGCGACGCCGCTTCAGGGTCTATCAGTATCGAGCCCAGCACCGACTGTTCCGCTTCAAGGCTGTACGGATGTTGCTTATTAGACATGAGAGAGGTTGAAAAATGCTCCCTATTCATCGGTTACCACAACATTTACAGTGGCGGACGCTTCAAAGAACTTAACCGTTGCGGTGAATGTGCCGAATGTCTTTATGTCACGCTCAAGTTCTATCTTGCGGCGGTCAATCTCAAGCCCGTACTGCTTTGCAAGCTCCTCAGATATCTCCTTAGTGGTGATTGAACCAAACAGCTTCCCTGCACCGCCTGCCTTAGCCACTATCTTTATCACCTTACCGCTAAGCTGTGTCGCCATCATCTTTGCTTCGTCCTGCTCTCTGCGGTGCTCCATGTCTGCCTTGTCCTGCGCTCTTTTAAGTTCTGCTATAGCGGACGGTGTGCCTTCCTTAGCAAGTCCTTTCGGGAATAGGAAGTTGCGTGCGTATCCGTCGGACACGTTTACAAGCTGTCCTTTTTTGCCGCTACCTTTAACGTCCTGCAATAATATAACCTTCATAATAATCTTCCTTTCTATTTAAAAACTGTCGCTTTGCTCTGCTATTTTATTAACATCATACCTTTAAAGCATGGTCTTACAGTATGTACACTCGCCTACACTACCCTCGACTATCGTGTTTTTCGCTCCGCAGTTCGGGCAATCAACAACCACTCGCTTACCTGCCCTAAAAGCGGGGAAAATAAGCTGACGTTTTTGTAGGTCCAGAAACGCTTTGTAGAAGTAGTCACGGTCTATCATCTCCTGCAAATCAGTAACAGCTTGCTCGTAGCTTGTAGGGTAGGCGGCGGCAATCTTATCTATAGACGTTTCCTTTGTAATGTCCACAATATTGCGATAGCGTTTATACTTACGTCCACGGTTCACATACTTGTTGCCGAGCATATATAAAACTACCGCACCGCCACCGGGTATGACAAGCCAAAACAACCTACTGCTCCATGACCACGCATTCAACACCATGAACGCTCCATAAACAGCTAGTATTATACCGGCAAGGCGTATCTTTTTACCTGTGTCCTCGTAGTCGCCTCTATCTCTGCTAAGCTTTGTGATAAGTAGCCATATACCAACCGGAAAGAACACTAGCATACAGATAAATATCAAAGTCCATGACGGTCCCGGTTTGCCGAGATCCCCCAAAACATTATCATCGTATCTGCTTTCGGTTACCTTATTTATCGCCAACCAAGCCCCCAGAGGGAAGAAGAAGATAAGGCACAGTACTATGACTGTCCATGGCGTATTGTTGGTTCTCATCGTGTTACCTCCTGTTTTAGAGCAGTCGAGCGGTAGACGTGGATATTATTACATGACATTGCATGTTCCTCCGAAAAATATATTGGCACTCTGTTATGTTCTTACACTCTCGGCAAAGTATTTGTCTATCGCCTCGAGTAGTAACTGCCTAGCCGTTTCTATGCTGACGTTTTCAAGCTGTGCGCCGGACATGGTTTGGTGTCCGCCACCGCCCAGCGTTTCCGCTATGACCTGTACATTCAGTTTGCCCATTGAGCGTGCGGAAAGCGAGATGCCCTCTTTGGTTTCATACATCACGAATGACGCATCAACGTCGCTAATGGTGAGCAGTTCATCAGCCGCCTGTGGGGCGACCACTCGGATATCCTCCACGGTGGTGGTGTTTAGGCTTATGGCGCAACGCTTGTATATCTCAGCTTCGGACACCAGCCTTGAGCGTGTTTGATACGCTTCCATGCTACTGCTAAACAGCTTGCGTACCTCTACTGTATCTGCGCCCATCTTTCTAAGGTAGGCAGCCGCTTCGAATGTTCTGACACCTGTCTTAATGATAAAGTTCTTGGTGTCCAACATAATGCCGGAAAGCAGTGCCTCAGCTTCTGAGCGGCCTATACGGTTCTTTTCGCCGAAATACTGGCTAAGCTCTGTTACCATCTCTGCCGCTGACGACGCATACGGCTCGTGGTAGAAAATTATAGCATTGTCTATATACCCTACCATGCGCCTGTGGTGGTCGATTACCACAACATTTTTACATGCACGGTAAAGTTCTTCCGACTCTACAACATGGATAAGGTGCGTGTCCACAATAATTAGTAATGTGTGTGCTGTAACTGTATTGACGAGGTTTGACGGATGAATAAACATACCTTGGTAGCCGTCTGCCTCCAGTCGATTTATAAATGGTTCCACAAGGCACTTTGCCCTGTCTATAGCGCAGTGGACAGGCTTGCCCATGTTGCTGACAATCTTCATTACGCCCACTGCCGCACCGAACGAGTCAAGGTCGGCAAATTTATGTCCCATGACAATTACGTTGTCAGCGGCTTCAATCAGCTCTGACATTGCATTCGCTACTATGCGTGTCTTCACCTTTGTGCGGCGCTCAACACCCTTTGATACACCGCCGTAGAAGTCGTAACCGCTCAGCGTCTTAACCGCCGCTTGGTCGCCACCTCTGCCCAGTGCCATATCAAGCGACTGGCGAGCAAAGCTCTCTGCCTCGGCAAAATTTGCTCCGCCACGCCCAACACCGATGGACAGCGTGATAGGTGCACGGTCGCCACCTGAAACGTCACGGACGTTATCCAGTATCTTAAAGCGATTTTCTATTATCTCACGTATGTGACGCTCCTCCACCACTGCGGCATACAGTTCACGCTCAAGCTTCACAACAAAGCCATCTCGCTTGCCGATAAATTCCTCAATGTGGTACTCAATCTGCCCCAAAAGTTGACTACGCTCATTCTCTTTAGAGCTCTGCGTCATTTCGTCATAGCTGTCCACCACCATCAAAAGCATGACAGGGCGGCTCTCATGGAACTCAAATGCGTCATTTTTAAGCTTGGTGTTGTCGACGAGGTAAAAGTTCCATAGGTTTTGAAAATCTTCGCCACCGCAGACACCGTACAGCGTAAACTTATGATTACCTATCTGCACCTCACTTGTATACGTGTCCCCCTCAAGCTCTAACTCCTCCCCAAACAGCGAGGCGATATCGGTACTTATAAGAGAAACACCCTCCTCCATGTACTTTCCGAGTGTTTCGTTATGCCAGATAATTTCACCATCAGGCCGACATACTATAACAGGTAGCGAGGACTTCGTTATAAAGTTGTCCTGCGTACTGCCCAGTGCATCCCCGAGTTGAGTTACAAAGTTGTCAACACTTTTGTTAGCTATCACGATATTAGCGGTAACAGCTATCACAGCCATCGAGGCAATGAGCAAGACAGTATAGCCAAGGTTGATATCTTTATACAGCACAAACGCAGTAATCAAAAGCAGTGCGGCGACAGGTATATAAATTGCGGGCAAAAATAGTTTAGCTTTGTGTTTCATTGTTGGGCACCCCTTTCTACCGTTATTTGAGTAATGTTTAAAGCGGTAGTTTTTGTATGAAGTATGGGTATTGCATGTTAACTTTAATTGTTTTATCAATGTGCCGACGCTAATGATCGCCAACTGCTGACAAATTCTGCTTGCTGTGCTGTGCGTACATGTATAGATTATAGCATAGTTATGTCCTATAATCAAGAAAAACTCTCTCACTAAAGATAAACAAGCTACCTTTAATGAAAGCAGTGGTTTCTACCGTTTCGCTAGCCTTTTGCTATGATCTAAAACTTATAGTTGCGACTAACACGTCACATGGTTGATTGTTACTGCAGCTTTAACCTACGGGGGTTGTAGCCCCATTTTAACGTTAGGCGCTCAATTGTCGATATGTATGAGAAGTGAATAATCTATCTTATCGCAAATAGTGCAAATTTATGTATCAAACACCTATGACAAAAAGTAACATTTCTCATTTCTTTGTCATAATGCACTAGTTTAAATGCTATTTAGGCGTGAAAACAATGCAAAAAGTCAACAGTGTAATATTATTCGGCTTATTTTTGGTATTTTGTGTTGGTTGACCTTTTTGGGCTAAAGGTGTAAAATTGTTGTAAACAGTATGTTAGGTTTTTTAAGATAAGTGTGTCTAGGAATAAAATGTTTGCAAG
>CAYJIK010000053.1:0-13466 GCA_964370205.1 uncultured Oscillospiraceae bacterium
CCTTTCGTTAGTAGTATTATATCATACTGTCTAACAAAAGGGGTGCTGTTCAAAAAATGTGGGGCGTTTTGTTTTATATGCAACATTTACCGACATACTGCACAATACCCTTTAGTGAAAAAGCAATAAAAAACTGCAGAAAAATTCCACAATTATTTTCTTGAAACGAAATGACGAAAATGGTATAATTGTGACAGGTATTTTTATTTTTGCTTTAAGTGGAACGTGTTTTACATATTGTGGTTAAGTTATAATTGGCGGATTTTGAGAAGGAGTAAAGTGCAGATGGGTGACAGCATAAACAAACCCCTTATAACGGAATATCGAGGGGAGATCGCAGAAAACGTCGAGTTCGGACGCATTGCCGTCGTTGATCAGAGTGGTAAACTTATAGCGTCGGTGGGTGAAGTTATGCACACCCCTACTTACTACAGAAGTGCGTCAAAACCTGTTCAAGCGTTAGCTGCTCTCAGGCATAATCTGCATAAGCGTTACGGTCTTACCGATAGCGAAGTTGCTATTATGGCAGGCTCCCACGCCGGTGAGGCGTTTCACGAGAGGGCTCTCGAGTCGATGCTTTTAAAGTTCGGCTTTACCGAGGACATGCTCATAACACCTCCGACATACCCTGCGAACGCTGACAGTTACCTTGCTATGAAGCTTAAGAATCTACCACCTCGCAAACTACTTCACAACTGTACTGGCAAGCATATAGCGCTTATGGCACTACAACGTGAACTGACAGGTAGTGTGGACGGCTACCATGAGCTTGACAGCAAAGCAGACGAGGAGGTACTGGAAGTTATATCAAAGACCGCCTCTGTCAGTGTATCGAAAGTCATACGTGGGGTGGACGGTTGCGGAGTGCCTGTATATGCTGTACCGCTTTACAATATGGCATTATCTTACCTAAAGATGGTTCGCCCACGGCTTATAGACGACCCTGACACCGCCGCTGGTGCTGTTTCAATGGAACAGGCTATGCGCACAAATCCGTATATGCTAAGGGGTACAGGGTACATATGCAGTGAGATAAACACCGACCCTAACATACTGGCAAAGGGAGGAGCGGATGGTGTTTACTGTCTTGCCCTTAAAAAGCAAGGGATTGGTGTAGCTTTTAAAATAGCTTCGGGACGTGAAAACCGCTGGCCACAGATAATAATGAGTATACTGAGACATCTCGGTGCGGACAGTCCTCAGGCGGTATCTGCAATCAAAAAAATATCCTCCGACATCATCACCAATGTAAACGGCGATAAAGTCGGAGAATACGTTACAGAGTTTAAACTTTAACCAAACAGCTCTTCCTTTTTCGAGTGAACTTTCACACTGAGTGCAACACCGATAATAATAAAGTTTGACAGCATTGAAGAACCTCCGTATGACAAAAAGGGGAAGGTCTTACCCATAACAGGGAAGAGGGATAGACACATACCGATGTTGGTGAGTATCTGCGCCGAAAGCATGGACGCTATGCCAACGCAGATGAATTTCCCCTCTACCGAAGTGGCGGTCATGCTGTTAATAAATATCTTCACACATAATGCGCTTACCACCGCTACCACCGCAAGAGCTCCAACAAAGCCGAGGGACTCAGCGACAAACGCAAATATAAAGTCGTTGTGTATCTCGGGGACATATGCGTGATTGTCAGCAAAGATGCCCTTACCCCCTGCCATACCGCTACCTATTGCGATAAGTGAAAGGTCCTGTTGATAGGTGTACTGCGAAAGACCTGTGGAGTCGGGGAGAAACAACGCTAAGATCCTGTTTTGCTGAAAGTCATCGAGGATGTAAAACCATGCAATAGGTAAAGCCACAACAGCTGCACCTCCTGCAAGAGCAATATATTTATAGCTAAGCCCTGCCGTGAACACCATAACAACAATGGTTATCCCAAAAAGCAGTGCAGTACCGCTATCACCTTGTAGCTGTATCAATATCACCGGTATAGCACCGTGTATCCCCAGACCTATCACATTTATCGGATGGTTTAGGTTGTCATGGATTTTGCTCAGATGATAAGCGAAGGCAATGATGAACGAGATCTTGAGAAATTCAGCGGGTTGAAGCCCCACATCAATAATAGGGATGTTGAGCCACCGCAGGTCCTCCTCTCGGCCTGCCGCACCGTAACCGATTACAAAAGTGAGTAGTAACAGCAGGTAGCACGGTACATAGTGGAGGTAGTAAAATTTGGTGAATAATCTGTAATCTATCACCGATATTACTAAGGCGGCGACAACTCCCAATGCTATAGCTACTGCTTGTACGAGAAGATTTCTGTCTACGATGCGTAGTAGATCTACATAGTCGGTCTGCAAGATGCCTGTGAGCAGTACAAGACTTAGCACAGAAAGCCCTATAGAGGAAAGCCATATTATATAATCGGTACTTCTCAAGTACTCAAATACATTTTTTGATAGCTGTTTCACGTACTTACCATTATCCTTCCATTGCTTGTAATTCTAAAGTAATTATGTTACACTTAAAAGTAATTATTGTTATGTAAGATATTATGTCACATTTTCGCCTTTTTGGCAATATATTTATACTGTGCAGATTAATTGTTATAATTCTTGCATGTTTTTTAAAAAACGACACTACCGAAAGGAATTATGTATATGACCGCAATAGATGTTTTTAAAAAAGGAGCGTACAGCTGTGTGATAGAGAAGGAGGGGACTGTGCTTTCTGCACTGTCCTACATCGGCATAAAGCCTCTCATCACCACGCTTGATAGATACCCCCATATGCTCGAAAATGCTACTGTCGCAGACAAGGTGATAGGAAAAGCGGCGGCCGTCGTCCTAGCACTTGGAAAAGCGAAGCACGCATATGGCGACATTATGAGCGAAGCCGGCATAGCCTACCTTGAAAAACACGGCATCACTTATGAGTATGGCGAAAAGGTGGAAAAAATACTAAACCGCACAGGGGACAACAGCTGTCCGCTTGAGCTTTCCATAGTAAACGAAGATGAACCAAACGCCGCCCTGGTGCTGTTAAGAGCAAGAATTGTAGAACTTATGGCGGGGGCAAAGTAGTATGCGAATACGGAAAAAGCCGTGGGTACAGCCTGAACTGCAAAGTTCCCCACTCTATATTAAGCAACCGGAAAGCAGTAAAGGGAGATGGAGTGCACTTTTTTCCGAAAAGCAACCACTTCATCTGGAGTTTGGTTGTGGCAAGGGTGGATTTTTAGCGAATATCGCACTGAACAATCCGCATATTAACTATATAGGCGTGGATATTAAAGATGAGATGCTGGGTAGAGCTAAACGAGCTATCGAGAGCATAAACTTAACAAAGAACAATGTCCTTATCACAGCGTATAACATCGAGATGATTGACAACATCTTTTCGCATGATGATAACATAGAGCGCATATACATTAACTTCCCCAACCCGTGGTACAAAGCAAAGCACAAAAAGCACCGTATGACCTTCCCACGCCAGCTAAACCTGTACAAGAACATACTGAAACCGGGTGCGGAGATTTGGCTGAAAACCGATGACGACGAACTGTATCACGACTCGCTCACATACTTCCCCGAGGCAGGGTACACAATAATAGCACACACCGACGATCTATACAGTTCAGACATCCCAACCTACGAAACCACTGAACACGAGCGCCAGTTTTTAGAACTTTCCAAGACGATAAAGTTCATAAAGGCAAAACTCTAAGGTTTTCCATGACATAATTACCTATCCTTTACATCTTAATGGCAGATCGTTTAAAACACTTCTTTGTGAAAACGTTTTACCCTTGATCTTGAAAATTACTTTCACTAAACCGTGATGCAAACTTCTAAACAAGGAGGAAGTTTGAAAACAAAGTTTTCAAACTCTCAGTTTTGTGCTCTTCAGCACAGCCTTAAACTCTGCAGAAAGGAATTGTCATAACTATGTTAGTTGCAATTGTAGATACCGATATCGGCGGTGCTAATTCTTTGAATGACTTGCTTTGTAAGTACCGTGATGATAACAATTTAAGCTTTGATGTGCACTTGCTATCTGCCGGCGAAGAGTTGGAGAGCCATTTGAAAGCACATGATAAAAGCTTACTATTTATGGGCATTAATGGGGATTACGAACGAGATATAGCTTATTGCGCACATTTGTCTGAGAACTATTCCAACGCTACACTAATTTTTTACTCACGCAGTACCGCTCACGCAATGGAAGCATATAACGTGTTTGCGGCTGACTATCTTATAAAACCGCTTGGCTATAAGCGTCTTGAAAAGTCGCTGAGCAGGCTTCCCTCTGACCTGTTTGGTGATGTTCGTTATGTAATGATAAATGAAGGGAAAACTAACATAAAAGTACCTATAATTTCCATACATTTTATAGAGGTGTACCGCAACTACTGCCTTGTTCACACCGAAAATGACATCTACAAGTCTCGTTGTACGCTTGAGTCTATTAAAAGCGAGCTCAATGACGATAGATTTTTGCAGTGTCATAGAAGTTTTGTGGTGAACTTTGATTATGTACTTGAGTCAACAGGTGATTTCTTCACCTTTAAAAACGGCAAAACTGTGCCTATACCAAGGCAGGCTCGGACGGCTGTGAACAGCTCGTTTGAAGACTATCTGTTTGCAAAGCGCAAAAAAGGTGTGTAAACCGACAACTACAATTCTGAAGGTTTGGAGGAATAGCATGAGCTTTAATAAGGTTTTGCTTGATAGTTTAGATCAGCTGTCCCTGCTCACAAAAGAGGCAGGACTGGAAACTGACCGTACTGACACACTTAAGACTTTGATCGAAAACTACAGGGTGCTACTGCCCATAGTAGGTTCGTTTAACACGGGAAAAAGCAGTATGTTAAATTCGCTGTTGGATATGAACATTTTACCGGTAGGTGTCACCGCAAAGACTTTAGTGCCTTACGAGATCACGTACGGGGAAAATGTGGCAACGGTTATACGAAATGACTACGAACAGCGTGTAGGGCTTAGAGATATCGGGTTGCCGTCCTTTGATATGAAGGGAGTATCACTCGTAAAGCTCAGTATGCAAAACGAGCATCTGGGAAAGTACAGTAATGTGACTGTTGTTGACATGCCGGGTATTGATGCGGCTATGAATGACGACGAAGGAGAGGTACTCAGCTATCTGAAAAAGAGTGTTGCGTATGTGCTTGCGTTTTGTGCAGATGAGCCTGTAATAAAAGAGAGCATCGCAAGCTTTCTGAGCGAGCTTAGACTTAGGGAGATACCTGTGTATGTCATACTGACAAAGTCGGATAAAATAACCCCTGCGGAACTGTCGCAGGCGAAGGACTTTTTCCGGGACAATATCCCCTCCCAGCTAGGTGTAGACGATATCCCGATAGCAACAGTAAGCTCCAGACCAAAGCCGTCTGTGGATGCGTTCAAGGACATCATTTCATCTGTTTCAGGTAGAGCTGACAGGCTTTGTTTTGACACGTACACCGGAGATGTACAGGAGATATGCGAAAATCTAACAAGCTATTTCTCCCTCAGAAAGAGCACACTCGGGCTTACATCCTCACAGGTGGGCAAGCGAAGCGCTCGCATTTCAGAACACGCAGAGCGGCTAAAGCAGGCATTTACCGAAGCGGGAGAGAGCTTTGTAACAAGGATGGGACAGCTAGGCAGGATAGTAGAGGAGATACTCTATTCTCATTTGATATCGGCGGCGGAAGCGATTGAAGTTATGCTGTTTTCACGCTCAAAGGACGAAAGCTGTGTTGACCGTGTAGCGTATGACGTTATATCGGCGGTGGTAAAGGGCGATGTAAAAACCGTGCTCTCTTGGTATACGAGGGAAGCGGAGGAGATTACACGCAGATTTTCCTCAGGGGAGATGAGCGATGTGTTTTCCGATTTCAGCTTAGCTATTCCCACTGAACTGTGTGACCCCCGATATATCTACCAAGAGATACTCAGCTTCATGCGCCCGACAAAGACAGAAATTCAAAACTTCACCGACTCTATAGAGCGCAAAACCACTGCTTTAGAGCGCAAGGAACTTATTACAGCACAGCTATTACCTGTGCTGTGTAAAGACATTGCAAATTGCTTTGAAAGCGGTATAAAGTTTGTTGCATCACATATCACTGAAGAGATGCAGCTTATTGTGGACGCACGGCTTGAAATGTTAGAAGCGGCGCTTAAAGGGTTAGAGAGCGACGAACAACAGGACGAACAGAGCAGGCAAGACATGGTCGACGAGCTTGAAAAGAAGCTGTTGACACTTGAAACTATAAGCAAAGAGCTAACAGAGGCAGGTTATGCGTTTTAACAATACAAAACGCACAGAGATAATCAAATACAACGATTAGGGATATTAGTGAGGGGCCGATGTTTAACAAAGCCACATCTACAGGAAGACAGTTTGACAGCTTCTTAGAGCGACTCAGCGAGATGGTCGCTGTTTTTTCACGCTATAGCGAGTGTATCGACACGGAAAAACTATCCGACCTCAAAGAGAATTTCATAGCGAAGGTGGACGACTTTTTCGGTGAGGAACGACTGCTCAACATAGCTGTCTTAGGGCAGGTGAAAGCCGGAAAATCCTCGTTTTTGAATGCTCTGTTGTTTGAGGGCGCTGAAATACTCCCGAAAGGCATAACCCCGAAGACAGCTACGCTAACACGTGTGGAATACGCAGAGCAAAACGAGCTGCTTGTGGAATACTACACAGGGGAAGAGTGGTCACGCCTGGAGGCGACCGCCAGACTAGGAGCAGGCTCACAGTACGCCCGAATGGCAGCGGAAATTGTAACGTCCGCTATGGAAAACGGCGTATCCCCCATGTCGTACATCGCCAAAGGCACCGAGAGCATACTGTTTGACAGTTACGACGAGGTGAAACTAAAGCTGAATACCTATGTCGGCGAAAACGGACTGTTAACGCCGCTTGTAAAGTCGGTCACCATAAAGATAAACCACCCTCTCTTGAAAGGTGTCACAGTGGTGGACACCCCCGGGCTTAACGACCCTATAGTGTCACGCACCGAGAAGACAAGGCAGTTTATCGAAAAGTGTGACGTGTCATTTTTCTTAAGCCGTAGTGCGCACTTTTTAGATAAGAATGACCTCGAACTGCTAACAGCACAACTACCTGTAAAAGGTATTAACAAACTTGTACTTGTAGCAAGCCAGTATGACAACGCTCTAATGGACACCATCTACGACGCAGGGTCGCTGGAGGAGGCGGACAAGAAGACTAAACTGGCGATAAGGCGCCACGCCATAGACGTTATAAACAGAACCACATCGGAACTTGCACTGAAAAACTACCCTGACGAAGTGATAAAGGTTATTGACGGTTGTAGGTACCCTGTATTTGTCTCATCGTCACTTTATAACCTCACACAAAAAGGGGCGGAGAACTACAATGTCAGCGATGAGCTTGTTGTAAATGCCCTTTCCGTTCATTCGCCGGTGACAGAGGAGGAGTTTCTTACTCTGAGCGGTTTTACCGAGATAAACGAGATATTCGAGCAGATTATAAAGACGAGCGACGAGCTTCTTGCGGAAAAAGCAAAGCTGTTTACCGTTAAAGCACAGAATGAACTCGTGATGGTACTAAACAGCCTACAACAGGACACTGTGAAACGACTCGAAGTTATTAATGACGAAGGCAAGACCTTCTTTGGCGAAAAGATTGACATGCTCACAAATTCTGTGGCTGACTTTACCGAGAAGGTCAACGGTCTGTTTGACAGTTTCGCTATGAGCCTAGCCACTGCGACGGGGGACACGTACACTTCGCTACAGAATATCCATGTAAAGTATTCGGCGCTGGAGGAGCATAAAAATGTGCAAGTCAGGCCGGTGTTTTACACGGTGTCTGATGCGGAAACATTAAAGCCGTGGACATGGTGGAAAAAACACAGTGAATTTGTAACAGAGGAACTGGCGTACAACTACGTAGACACCGAGGACATAAAGCATTACATGCTACTGTTAATAGAGTACGCAGAGGACATAACTGCACAGTTACTGCGAAGTGCGTCGGACACAGAGGAGCTTAGAAAAGAGCTATTTGAGATATCAGCGCAATTTTTGTCCGAAGAAGAAGATTTCGACCCATCTGGGCTGAAGGCACTAATCACCGAAGAGACAGCACGCATCAAAACCCCCGAGAGCAGTTACATCGCTGACACCTCAGCGATAAACCGCCTGTTGTCCGCATACCCCAGACAAGTCATGTCAGAGGACTCGGTAGCGGAGCTTCAAAGGGAGTACCGCAAGATAATGGGGAACATCACCGACAACCTCTGTATCCAGTTAAACCAAAAGAGCAAAGTCCTGCGAGACAGTATAGAGGGTGTGCGCACACAGGTTGTAAGACTGCTTACCGCTTCTGCACAGGAAAAGCTATCAAATCTGATGCGACAGTCCTCCATGTGGAACAGGCGAGTGAACCGCCACAAGGAAGCGAGTGAGCTTATCCAACGTTATAAGTAAATGGTGAATATGTTGCGGTGGTTGCGAAAACCACCGCATTGTTTTTTACAACAGAAATTGCTATCAAATAATAGCGATAAATATTGCATATTGCTGTATTTTGTGATAGTATTATATAGCCCTTATAGAGTACAGACTCTAGGGTGCTTAGTAATACACATAACAGTCGGTGATGACTGAAAACAATATTGAATGGGAGTGTTTTTAAGTGAATGTACATGGCAACAGTATCAAGATTTTTTCCTGTAATTCCAACCCGAAATTAGCGGAGGCAATGGCAAAGAAGCTGGGTATCCCACTGGGCGATATGACTGTCTCTCGCTTTGCTGACGGTGAAATCTCTATATCCATCAAAGAAACGGTGCGTGGCGCAGACGTGTTTGTAGTGCAGTCGACATGTTCACCGGTTAATGATAATTTGATGGAACTGTTGATATCCATTGATGCGTTTAAGAGGGCGTCCGCCGGTAGAATTACCGCTGTTATACCCTACTACGGCTATGGCAGACAGGACAGAAAAGCAAAGCCACGTGACCCCATCTCCGCAAAACTGGTGGCTGACCTTCTAACAGCTGCAGGCGCTGACCGTGTACTTACGATGGATCTTCACGCACTGCAAATTCAAGGCTTCTTTAATATGCCTGTTGACCATCTTGTGGGTGTACCGCTTTATGTCAAAGACGTTGGTACAAAGTTTAGCGGTATAGACCCTAATGATATAGTGGTAGTGTCACCTGATATAGGTTCTGTTATAAAGGCTAGAAATTTTGCTCAGAGAATAGGCACAAATATGGCAATAGTGGACAAGCGCCGTCAGGAAGCTAACAAGTCGGAAGTTATGAACATCATCGGCGATGTTGAGGGAAAAATCTGTATCATGGTAGATGATATTGTTGATACCGCAGGTACTATCTGCAACGCCGCAGAGGCACTGGTTGAGAAGGGCGGAGCGAAAGAGGTGTATGTTTACGCTACACATGGCGTGCTTTCTCCTCCTGCACTTGAGAGAATTGAGAACAGCAAGATAAAAGAAATGGTACTTACCGACACAATCCCACTCGTAGAAAACACCCCATCAGGTAAAATCAGAATTATGAGCGTTGCAGGCGTATTTGCTGAAACCATTAACAGAATATACTACGACCGCTCAGTGTCACCGCTTGTTCTGTAATTTTACTCGCAATAACTACAATCACATTTGTTAAGTGAACTTTATTCAGAAGCATACTACGTTATCGGAGTATGCTTCTGTTACGAATTTGGCAAAAGAAAATTGTCACTAATGAGACTATAAAAAAGGGGGGATAAAGTGGAGAAGGGAAGTACTACAACCATAGAAGGGGTTGTGGAGAATGTTATATACCGTAATGAACATAACGGCTTTACCGTTATGGAGATACTTTATAACGGCGATACACTTACTGTGGTGGGTGAACTGCTGGACATAAGTGTTGGCGAAGAGCTAAAAATAGAGGGTAGCTTCTCCACTCACCACAGCTACGGTCATCAGTTTAAAGCGACATACTTTGAAAAGATAATGCCGAATACAGAGAGTGGTATACTGCGTTATCTGTCAGGTGGTGCCATAAAAGGTATAGGCCCTGTACTCGCTAAGAAGCTTGTGCAAGAGTTCGGCGAGCAGACGCTGGATATCATGGAAAATTCCCCCGAACGGCTTAGCGAGGTAAAGGGGATAAGCCCTAAACTTGCCGATAATATCGCTAATGAGTATAAGCGTCTTTTTGGCATAAGGCTTGTTATGCTTTTTTTGTCCCGCTTTTCACTCAGTCCATCCGTAGCGGTTACAGTGTTTAAACGATGGGGCAACCACACACAGGAAATTATAAGCTCCGATCCTTATCTGCTGTGTTCCGAAGATATAGGAGTTGAGTTTTCGGTAGCGGACAGTATTGCAGACAGTCTGGGGATAGCCGCTGACGCACAGTGCCGTGTGAAGGGTGGGATAATGTATGTCCTTACCTTCAACCTGCTCAGCGGTCACAGTTGCCTTCCGGAGGATAGGCTCGTGCGCACCGTATCTGAGATGATAGAATGTGCCGAGGACTTGGTGAGCGACGTGCTATTCGAACTTTGTATCTCAGCTGCACTGTTCAGTGAAAAAAACCGTGATAAAACGTATATTTACCTTCCACACCAGTATGTAGCGGAGGATTATGTAGCTACCCGAGTGAATTTGATGCTTGACTTTTCGGTGTCTGATATACCGGTGTCGGAAAGTGAACTTGCCGAGCTTGAAGAGGAGCTGTCTATAGACTACGCCGCCGAGCAACGACTTGCGATAACAAGCGCTGTCAAGGATAGTATTATGATCCTCACAGGCGGACCGGGTACCGGAAAGACCACGACGCTAAAGGGTATACTAACACTTTTACAGCGCCGAGGCATGAAAGTTGCTCTTTGCGCCCCTACAGGCAGAGCCGCTAAGCGCATAAGCGAGCTTACAGGGCACGAGGCAAAGACAATCCACCGCCTGTTAGAGGTGGACTTTAGCGGTGATGATAAAAACGCCCTACGCTTTAAACGTAAGGAAAATAATCCACTACCTTTTGATGTCATAATAGCTGATGAAATGTCGATGGTGGATGTTAGGCTGTTCGAGTCGCTACTTAGGGCGCTTAGACTTGGGACAGGATTGGTGTTGGTGGGCGACCCCGATCAGTTGCCATCAGTCGGTTCGGGGAATGTACTGGGTGATTTGATAGCGAGTGAAGCGGTCAACACTGTGCATCTAACGCATATCTTTAGGCAGGCGACGGAAAGTCAAATTGTTGTAAACGCCCATAAGATTGTCGCCGGTGAGATGCTCAGCTTTGAGCGGAAGGACTCAGACGTGTTCTTTCTCGGACGGAGAGCGTCACAACAAGCTCTTACCACGGTGGTAGACCTCTGCAAAGAGCGTCTACCCAATGCATACAACTACTCACCACTGAGAGATATCCAAGTGATAACGCCGTCCCGAATAGGCGATGTGGGAACGGGAAGGCTAAACACAGAGTTGCAGGCGGCACTTAACCCTAAAGCAAAAGAAAAGCAGGAATGCGCCTACCCCGGAGGTGTACTCAGGGAGGGGGATAAGGTCATGCAGGTGCGTAATAACTACGATATCTCGTGGGTGTCAGACAGTGGTGAGGAAGGTGTCGGTATTTTTAACGGTGACATCGGCTTTGTTGAGACCATAAGCCGCAGACATGATGTGCTCACCGTAAAGTTTGACGACAAACTGGCGACATATCCGCTTGCCGCCACCGCAGAGCTTGAACTCGCTTACGCCATAACGGTACACAAAAGTCAGGGCAGTGAGTTTAACGCTGTTGTGATACCGCTTTTAGGACGTCATAAGCGACTACACTACCGCAACCTGCTCTACACCGCTGTAACACGTGCGAAGAAACTCCTTGTGTTTGTGGGACATACCTCCACCGTAGCGGAAATGATAGCGAACAAGCTTACAATTAAACGCTTTACACTTTTGACGGAGCGGATTAAGAACTTTTAGAGGTGTTGGATTTGATTTTGGATATGTTGTTCCCTGTGAAATGCGGGATATGTGGCAAAGTGCAGATGGGCAAAAATAAGGTGATATGCGAAGACTGTCTGCTTTCGCTGCCACTTACGGAGGATACAGTAGAGAGTATCTGCATAAAATGTACAAAGCCGTCAGACCTGTGTAGTTGTGGCAGTGGTTTTCCTTTTGCGGCGGCGGTTGCTCCTTTTTCATACGAGGGTGAACTCGCCGATACGCTGAATCGCATGAAGGAAAAGATGCGTCTACCAATACGTGCCTACCTAGCAAAGACGTTGGCGTGGCATGTTTTATCTGCATTTGGAGATGTGCCTTTTAGTTTTGTGACGACCGTGCCTATGTCGGACAGCTCGCTAAGGGATAGAGGGTTTGACCATGGGAAGTTGCTCGCTACTGAGGTTGCAAAGGAGTTATCGCTGAAGTTCATCGAATGTCCTCTGATTAAAACAGGTAACACGTTACAGAAGACGCTTGGCCGTCAAGAGCGTTTTGCAAACGCTGACAGTAACATTATGCCTATGCCCGATGTGAAACTTGATGGCATCGTGCTACTTGTAGATGATATCTTTACAACTGGTGCAACGCTAAAACGTTGTTCGGAATTGTTACTGCAAATGGGGACAGAGCGTGTGTACTGTGCCACGGTTGCAACTACTTTACTAAAAGATGACACATAATATAGAGGGGGGATAGGGTTGGTTGCTGACATAGGGATAGATTTAGGCACAAAGACAGTAATTATTTACGATTCTGCCGGGAATAGACTGTTATATGAGCCGTCAGTTGTGGTGGTGAACCGTGTAACTGATAAGATAGTAGCGGTAGGCTCAGAGGCGATGGGGATGCTCGGGCGTGTCCCTGACAGGCTTGAGGTTATTCGACCGATGGCAAACGGTGTGATCTCTGACTACAAGATGGCGAAGGAACTGGTGGTGCATCTATGTAGAAAGGTTTACGCTTCGGGCATGATAAAACCGAGGGTGGCGGTCTGTGTGCCGTCTGTGCTGACAAAGGTCGAGGCGCAGGCAGTGGTAGATGCGGCAGTTGCGGCAGGTGCTCGCAAGGTCTACCTTATTGAAGAACCCATCGCCGCCGCTATTGGGGCAGGGCTTGACATCTCAAAGCCCGAGGGACGTATGGTGGTGGACATCGGTGGTGGCACTACCGACATCGCAGTACTTTCGCTGTACGGTGTCGTGGTTAAAAGCTCCGCAAAGATAGGCGGTAACAGACTTGATGAGGAAATTATCCGACATGTTCGTTTGACGCACGGACTGCTTATCGGCGAGAGCATGGCTGAAAAGATAAAGATAAGCATCGCCGCTGCAGCCAGCCCTGACAAAGACGCTACGTTTATCGCTAAAGGTAGAAGCGTAATCACAGGATTACCTGCAAGTGTTGAGATAACCGCACTTGAGATTTCGAGAGCTATCAGAGATAGCTTGCAAATCGTTATAGACGCCATACAT
>CAYJIK010000054.1:0-9991 GCA_964370205.1 uncultured Oscillospiraceae bacterium
TCCCGTCCCACGCTTTCAATTTCACCGCCACAGCTTGTGAGCGCTCTGAGGTTCAACTCACTGTAAGCCTACTGCCCACATTCTCCTTGCCGCCCCTCCATCCACAACCAAGCGCCCCCAGAATCCTAAGCGTGGGCAACAAGAAACCACTCCCCCCATTCGTCTGCGCCCGAGCATTTGCAGGCTACACAAAGTTCCTCCCCCCAAAAAACACCCCCTGCAAACGCCCAACCACAGACGACCCCACCCACCCTCCCACAAAAAAACCACCCCCTCCCCCAATATTTCAAGAAATATGTTGACAATCACGCCCCACTTACTGTATACTTTATAAAGGTCTGTTGACCTTATGCGCAGGCTGTATTCAGTCTGTTCTATATTTCTATTCCTAAAAGGAGGTGTGTCGTAATGTTAAGGACGTACCAACCAAAGAAACTACACCGCAAAAAAGAGCATGGTTTCCGCAAGAGAATGAGAACCTCAAACGGTCGTAAAGTTCTCGCCAGAAGACGTGCAAAAGGCAGGGCACGCCTGACATACTAGCCCATGAAGTCAGGTGAAAGCTTAAAGGCCACTATACCGGGGGAAGGGGCACTCGAAACATCGAACAGTATTTCTCCCGGTGATAAGCAAACAGCGCTTACAATAAGTGAGCGCCGGGTGGCAAAAAAGAAAACAGGCAGAATAGTCACGTTAACACGAAACAACGACTTTAGGCGGCTGTACAGAGCAAAGAGCATTGTCAGTCCTATCCTCGTGACCTATCTGCAAAAAAATCGTTTTAGTTACAACCGTGTGGGTATAACCGCCACCAAAAAGATCGGAAATGCAGTACAGCGCAATCGGTCGAGGCGTGTTATACGTGAAGCGTACAGAGCGCTCGCCCCACGGTTTATATCTACAGGTTACGATATTGTGTTCGTAGCACGCTCGGGTACCTCGAGGGTGCCTATGAATGATGTCCTCGCCGTTATGGCAAAGCAGCTGAAAACGCTGCTTTTTAATTGACGATGTTAAAAAAACTATTTCTAAAGCTTATAGACATCTACAGAAAAAACATCTCCCCCTACACTCCGCCCACCTGTAGGTATGTGCCCACCTGTTCGGGTTACGCCTACGAAGCTATATTGCGCTTCGGTGCAATTAGGGGCGGTATACTTGCGGTGTGGAGAATTTTGCGCTGTAATCCCTTTTCCCCCGGCGGTTACGACCCTGTGCCGGACAAGTTCACATTCAAGAGAATGTATAAATGGTAACAACACCATCACGTGGCAATACGTCCTATTGTGAGCATTCTCACACACCCCCACACCAAGTATTGCAGAGTGTCTGTTTATACGTGCTACACAATAACGATCCCAAAAATCCGTCGCCACAGCGACACCTTCATTCTTCACTTTTCACTTTTCACTGCCTTATCCGCAGATAAGGCTTTCACTATTCACCGGCATTGTCCGCAGACAATGCCTAAATAGAAAGGCATGGACAATAAAATTATGGGAAGTATTTTTTCGATTATCGGCACACCGCTAGGTTGGGTGATGCACTTTATATACCAGTTTGTCCAAAACTACGGTATATCGCTACTGCTCTTCACCATCCTAATGCGCGTGTTAATGATACCTCTCTCCCTCAATCAGCAAAAGGGGCTTGTGGCTAACGCTCGTATGCGCCCTAAGATGGAAGAAATCCAAAAGAAGTATGCAAACAACCGTGAGATGATGAACAAAGAGATGATGGAGCTCTACCAGAAGGAGAACTACTCTCCGCTCTCGTCATGTCTTCCACTGTTTATACAGCTTCCGATAATGTTCGGTCTGATTGACGTGGTTTACTATCCGCTAAAGCACGTACTAAGGCTGCCTGAAGATATAATCGCCTCCGCTACCACAATAGCGCAGACAGTGCTCGGTGAGGACGGCATGAACCGCTACTCCGCTGAAATGAGCATACTGAGCGCAGTAGAGCAAAACCCCTCAGCGTTCAGCTCGCTCGGGTCGGACGTTGTAGCCTCCATTCAAAACTTCGACTTCACATTTTTAGGGCTAAACCTCGGTGACGTGCCAAGCATATTGCCCGGTGACATGGACTTCGGTCTGTACCTCGTCCTACTGCTTGTACCGCTACTGTCCGGTGCGTCCAGCTTTATGCTGTCCATGATATCCATGAGGTCAACAAAAGCAATAAACGGAAACTCCCCTGCAAACGGCTCTATGAACATGATGATGTACACCATGCCGCTGTTCTCGATGTTCTTTACATTCCAGGTGCCGATAGGCGTTGGTATGTACTGGGTTATGTCAAACCTTATAATGTCCGGGCAGAGTTTGGTGCTTAATAAGATTATGAACCCCGCTAAGATAGTCGCTGAAGCGCAGGCTAAGGCGAGAGAAGAAGCAGAAAAAGAGCGTCAAGACCGCATTGAGGCGAAACGTCTTGCCAAAGAGCGTGGCGAAGTGCCGGAAAAAGCGCTCAGCCAAAAGGAAATAAACCGTCAACGTCTAGCCGCCGCAAGAAAGCGTGACGCCGAAAAGTACGGCGACACATACAAAGAAGTGGACGACGGCGAAACCGAGCAGGAATAATACTGTACCCCCAAACACCTGTAGGGAACGCATTGTATGCGTTCCGCCATTCTCATCAGAACCCAATCAATTCGCTAATGTTCGGACAGCCTCTTGGTTGTCCGAATAAAAAAATAAGAAATGTAAAGGCGGTGTAAAAAGATGGTCAGGAGAGCCACCGCGTCAGCCAAAAACATCGAGCAAGCAGTAGACCAAGCCTGCGCACAACTTGGCGTAGCCCGTGATATGGTTGACATCAAGATTATCTCTACCCCCCGAAAAGGCATATTTGGACTTTTCGGAACTTCGCTTGCAACAGTAGAGGTATCGTACGAAGAAGTCACAGAAACAGCCCCACCACAGAGCAAACCCCAGCCCACACCAAAGCCACAGCGTCAACAGTCGAGTGGCAAGCCCACAGCCGAAACGCAGGGCGAAACAAAGAATCGAGAGCGCAAACAACCGACACCCAAGCCACAGCAGCGCCAACCGCAAGAACGCCGTGACACCCAAAAGCCCGATAAATCTGCACAAGAAACTGCAAAGCAGGACAAACCGACCACACCCGAAGCTCCAAAAGTGTACGCTCCAAACCCGGAGAAGATGGCGTTTGCAAAGAACTACCTACAGAACATCTTAAAGCATATGGGAGCGGAAGTGTCCATAGAGGTCACACAGGAAGAGAACATAATAACACTGAAGCTGACAGGCGATGTAGCCGCACTCACCGAATGGCGAGGAGTGGACACCATCGACGCACTCCAGTACCTCACAGGCCTAGCCACAAACAACTCGGACAGAGAGTTTATGCGTATTGTCATAGAGGCAGGCGACTTCCGTCAGCAGCGCCAGCAGGAGCTTGAAGAGCTAGCCAAAAAGCAAGCGGCGGCAGTTCTTGAAACAAACCGCAGTGTAACACTCGAACCGATGAACCCCTACGAGCGCAGAATTATCCACGCCACAATCACAGACATTGAAGGCGTCAAATCCATATCTGTCGGCGAAGGTTCTCGCAGATGCGTAGTTATATCGCTACTTAACGCACCACCACCTGAACAGTCAAGAGGCAGGGGCGGCCGCAGACCTTATGGCGGCGGCAGAAAGCGCTATAATAACAACCGCAAACCCACAGGCTCAGCAAAGCCGGACACCGCTCCCGAAGGAGTAGCAGAAGGCACGTCACCCACCGAAGAAGGCACAGGCGACTATAAGCGCAGTGACGACCGAGGCCGCCGCCCACGCAGTGGCGGAAAGTACCAAGGCGGCAAGCGCCCCCCGAAACCCGAGCCATACAAGCCAACTGGTCAAAGATCTGTAGCCCCAACCGAAGCGGACGACATTCCGCTTTTCGGCAAGGTGGACACAGGCGAGGGCGAAGAATAACGTACTTAAAAATCACTGTGGCGTAATTGTCACAATGTATAAAAAATGTAGGGGCGGTCCTATGTGACCGCCCGAAACCGAGAGAGAAATCCATGGTTTCGGGCGAACACACAGGTTCGCCCCTACATTTTTATTGTATGGATTTTTCACCTCACCGCCTTATCCGCAGACAAGGCTTCCCCTTACCGTCACACCACAATGTCCACCTCCACCCCCATCCTCTTATTGATACTCTTCTGCATAAGTATCGAGCCGAGGTTGCACTTCACCAGCGTGACTATGTTTATAAGCGTTTCCAGTTCGCATATATCTTTGTCCTTGGCGAGTGCCAGACTTATTGCCGTAGCCGCCAGCACTACCTCGTCGGTGGTGGGTGGACAGTAACTTTTACTTTTTTTGCCGTCATGCATAACGTTCTCCTTTACGGTTACCATTTTCCCTTACAACAGTATATGCGACGTAATGTCTTATGTATATGCTCGCGATCGTCATTCGCAACAACATAAACATCCGCATAGTATGATAAGGAAAACCGTTTTTTCGGCGGTAGTCACTTTATGTTATCATATTATGACGGAAGGAAATGTATACATATGAGCAAACATGAAAACAACCACAGCACAGATCACGAGAACGCTTGCATTGACCTCATGTACCCCCCTGCGGTAGCAGAAGCCCCAAACCGTGAGTACGCTCGCATACTTAGCACGGCATACGCAGGGAGCGTGTCCGAACTCTCCGCAACCCTCCAATACTCATACGGCTCTTTTATACTAAAGAAAACGCACCCCGAAATCCACGAGCTACTCGAGTCCATCTCCATCTGCGAAATGCACCACATCGCCATACTCGCACAGCTGATATTATCGCTGGGTGGTGACCCGCAGTTTCGCACGTCCGACCCAATCGCACAGCCTGAATGGTGGTGCGCCACACCGCAGAACGTCAGCTACGCACGCACAGCAGGTTTGATATTAAAGTCGGCGATAGAGTCGGAGAAGAAAGCTATTGCTAAGTATGTGCGTATTTTGAATATGATTGATGACGATGCGGTTCGGCTCAATATCTCTCGCATTATAATGGATGAGGAATACCACATAGAACTGCTGTCAAGGGCGGAGCGGAAGCTAAAGCTTAAAAGGTAAGGGAAAATTTTAGGGGGACGGTAAAAGTACCGTCCCCCTATCTTGGGTGCAATTTCAGTTATCGCTACTTTATCTCTATGAAATAACGGAGAGTGGTACTGTCGCCGTCCGTCACCTCGTCCCGAAATATTCCTCCGCTCTTTTCTATCGTCTTTTTTGAGGCAATGTTGTCTTTATTACAGGTTATAAGGCAACGTTCTAAGTTTAGCTTTTTCGCCTCGAGTTTTACAAGCTCCATCATCTCTACAGCGTAGCCCTTACCCCTCTGCGACTTTTTAACGTTGTAAGCGATGTGACCTCTCGTCCGCTCGGAGAATTTGTCCAGGCGGTGACGTAGGAATATCGTCCCGACCAGCTCGCCGTTTTCATCCATCGCAAGAAACGTAGTCCCGGGTGCTCTGTCCTCGTCTACAGTGTCCTCACTGCTGCCTTTGATAACGGCTTCAAGCCAGTCGGAGAAGTTCTCGACATTATGCAGGTTTCCTGCGCCGTATGTCCTTTCACCGTTTTCCACAAACTCACGCCGAAAGTCCATGACCTGCTGTTCGTGTTCCGCTGTGGGTAGTTTTAGTTTTAGTGGCATGGTTGTTCCTCCTTTTTTAGAATAATCCGTCACGAATCGACACCTTCACTCTTCACTTGCTACGTGCCTCGCACGTAGCACTCTACGCCCCGTGTTCTATGGCGTAGTCTATCGCTTTTCTAAACTGTGTTTCAAATAGCTCCTTGTAGATACCGCCGTTTGCCAGTAGCTTATCATGGACACCTCGCTCCACGACGTTTCCGTTTTCCACTACCAATATTTCGTCCGCCTTCATGATGGTGGACAGTCTGTGCGCTATTACTACGCTGGTGCGTCCTTCAAGTAGGGGGTCGAGTGCGTTTTGTATAAGGCTCTCGGAGATGGAGTCCAGACTGCTTGTTGCTTCGTCCAGCAGCAGAATGGAGGGGTTTTTCAGCATTACCCTCGCTATGGAGATACGCTGTTTCTCACCGCCTGATAGTTTCAGCCCTCTGTTACCCACCACCGAATCGTAACCGTTTGGCAAGCCCTCTATAAAGTCATGGATATTTGCCCGCTTGCAGGCGTCGATTATCTCGTCGTCCGTTGCGTCCTCTCTGGCGTATAGGAGATTTTCCTTTACGGTGCCGTTGAACATGTAGGTGTCCTGTGTGACAAAACCAATGGAATCACGGAGTTTGTGGACATCCATGTCCTTTATGTCAACACCGTCCACCTTAACACTACCCGATACAGCGTCGTACAGTCGTGGGATAAGCCCGATAATGGTACTCTTCCCTGCGCCGGACGGCCCGACTATCGCAAGTGTCTTACCCGGCTTCACACCGAAGTTCACACCCTTCAATATCGGCGTCTCCTCGTTATAATGGAAGCTTACGTTTTCAAACTCGATTTCGCCCTTTATATCGGGGACAGCTGTCGGCTTTTCCTTGTTAGCTATCTCGATAGGCAGATCGTAGTAGTCGAAAATTCTCTTAAACAAGGCAAGCGAGCGTGTGACATCTATCTGTATATTAAACAGCGAGTTCACAGGGCCGTACAGGCGGTTTATCAGCGTTACCATAACAGTGACATCACCAACAGTCAGAGTCGAGTTCCCAATTCTGAACATCAGTATACCTGCCACTAGATATATAAGCATAGGCCCTATGTTGGTAACCACTCCCATAACCATTCTAAACCAACGTCCCACCAAGCTCTCTTTCACAGCAAGGGCGGTGACATCCTTGTTTACCACTCGGTACTTCTCGCACTCGTCTTTTTCCTTAGAGAAAATCTTCACAAGCAGTGAACCGCTGACACTCAGCGTCTCGTTTAATATCTGGTTCATTTCGTCCTGCTTTTTACCTGCAGTTATAGCTAGGTTAAAGCGTGCCTTGCCCACCTTTTTCGAGGGGATTATCAGTATCGGGATGATGATAACGCCCACTGTCGCCAGCACCCAGTCGGTGGAGTAGATCGCTATCAGGGTTGTGGCAAGTGTGATAATATTGCTGAATATGCTGGTCATTGTCCCGCTTATGACCGACTGCACGCCGCTTATGTCGGTGGTCATTCGGGTGATGACCTGTCCCGGCTTCTCCGATGTGAAAAAGCGGTGGGACATGAACGTCAGGTGTTTATACATCTGGTTTCGCATGTCGTAAACTATCTGCTGGGACACCCATGTGCTTGCATAGCTCTGTAGCACCATGACAAGGTTAGAGCCTATGACCACCACGAAGGACAGCCCCACAAGTTGCATCAGCATATTAAAGTCGCCTGCGTAAAAGCCGTCATCTATAATGCGACCTGTCAGTATCGCCGGCATAATGCCGAGCACCGACGATACCACTATAGTCCCCAGTATAAGTATCATCCACGCCCAGTATGGCGTTATATATCCCAAAACCCTCTTAACAAGTGGCCACGTTATTTTCGGGAGATTTTTCTTCTCCTCATCTGTCATATTTCCTCCGCCACCGTGAAATCCTCTTCCGCCTCCGTACATTAAGCGTCACGCTCCTCTCTCGTTTCGTCTTTATCATCTTTACTGCTATCATCTGACACTACATCGCCATCACTGTCACGTTTAGAATGACGGTGTTCACGCTTTTTTTCTCGCCTTTGTTTCTTTTCTTCTTCTGTCATGTGTTCTTTTGAATGACGTTTTTTGCGCCTTTCATCCTCTTCACCACTATCTTCGTCACCTTTAGAATGATGATCATCGTCAGTTTTGTAATGTTTCGAATGATGACGATGACCGTCGTATTCCTCTTCGTCTATGACATGGCAGTGGGTTTCGTCGCCGCTTCTCGCAAGCACACTGCGGACTACGCCACTTTTAGCGTCCAGCGCAAGTAATACGAGATTGTACTTTTCGAGGTCTTCCGGGTTGCTTTGGTAAATCTTTAAAAAGTCGTTGTACAGTGTGGCGAACTCGCCTTCTATTTCCTTTGTTACGCTACGCTGCTCGGCGTGCCTTTCTTTCAGCCAGTCATGCACCGCTTTATGGGACACGCTCAGCAGTTTGCCGACTGTTCTAAGCGAAAATCCACAGGTGTACAGCAGATAAGTGAGCATCCTAAACTCCATCCCTCTGCCTCTGCTCTCCACTGTAAACTGATATCCGCAGTCTTTGCACTTGAATCGCTGCCGCCCGTGGTGATGGCCATTCTTCCATACCGATTCACTACCGCAATTTGAACACTTCATACTCATTAGTGTCTCCTTTCCTTACCGCCTCTATTGCTTTTCCTTCATTCTTTTTATAGGCGGTTTTCATTCTCATTCTTTACTTAACAATCACATGATAACACATCATCATTCATTTGTAAACACTTTTTTGCAAAAATTATTAGGATTATTTTATCGCTACCATATCAAGGCTAAATCCGAGTGACGGTGACTATAAGGAGGAGGGAGGGTCAATACTAGGGGGAGTGTAGTGGTGTCGGTAGGGGTGCAGGGGCGGTCGGGCGGACAGCACGTCGCTATCCTTTTAAAAGCGAGTGTGTGTATCTACTTTACGTATACTTTTATTTCTACACTATCATTTATTATCCGGTGGTGATTGACATGTCAAGCGACAACTTAAAAAAGCCCACCATTAAGTCCGGGATGATGGCGGTGGCGGTGTTACTGCTATGTTTCATTCCTTTTTTGACAGGGCTGTATACCACTGCGGAGTTTGGCGAGTATGGACTGTATCTGGCGGTTATACACCTACCCGGGCAGGTGGTTTGTCTGGGGTTTGACATGGGGATAGCGGTTGCGGTGGATACTAAAGAGAGATGCCGTCACTATTATTCATCGGTTATGGCGGTGTACACTTTTGTGACCGTGTCGGTGGTGATATTGTTTGTGTGGGGGGCTCTGTTTCGTCTACCTATACCGCTGGGGGTGTTGTTTGTGCCGCTTGGGATAGGGTCTATCGGGAGTAACCTTGCTTCATTTAATTTAACGCTTGCAGAAGGAAAGTACACAGCTTCGCTGTTGTCCCCTGTGGTGCGTGTGCTTTCGCTTATGGTGTTACAGTATGGTGCAGGTCTTTTTGATGTCGGCGCTGTGGGGCTGATGAGCGGTCATGTGCTTTCGTACAGCTTTTCCACGGGGTTTACGGCGTTGTTTTTGCTTCGCACTTTTAGGGCGTATCCTCCGAATGTCGGGGATACACTGCGGAGCTTTCTGCGCAAACCAATACTGCTGTTTAAGGCGAGGTCTAGTGGGCTTCTCTGTGGAATGTCTTCGGCGGTGGTTACAGGGGGGTTGAGCTTTGCTGTGGCGCTTAGGTACGACATTTCCGACGTCGGACGGCTTGCTGTGGCTTTGCTTTCGCTTGAGGCGCTCTACTCGCTTGCTGTGGGGTATGTTACAGGGGATGACGGCTCGGTCGTCCCCTCTAGAAATCGTGCTAAAACGGCAGCTTTTGCGGTGGCAGTGGCGTTGTATCCTGCGTTGCCACTCTTGTCTGCTCTGCTTTCGGAAGATTGGAGGGGGACGGTGATATTTTTAGCGGTACTTGCGCCGCTCTATGTTGCTCGTGTGTTGAACGCTCCATTCACTTTGGAATCTACACGGTACGGTAGAGCGTCAGCCTATTTTGCTTGGGTGATGGTTTTGGTTTTGTCTGCGCTGTTGCTATTGCTGTACTCTGTTTCTGTGGGTGTTTATATGTTTGTGGGGGTATACTCGGGGGTGGGCACAGTTTGCGTCTGCGTACATCTTTATTTTGCAGGCAAGGTGCAGTCATGGGCAAAATTTAGCGATAAAGGGGATATTTCACAATAAAAAGGAAACAAATAGAATATAACACCTCCGCTGTTATTAGTTAGGTGACACTTGGAGGTCTACAAAACAATTGAAAGGTGAATGTCCTCGGGGATAGACATCGGGGG
>CAYJIK010000054.1:10091-13426 GCA_964370205.1 uncultured Oscillospiraceae bacterium
TGGAGGTCTACAAAACAATTGAAAGGTGAATGTCCTCGGGGATAGACATCGGGGGATATAACAGAATGAAAAACAACGACACAACAACAAAGGTGGGAATTTTTGCGAGGGTTGCCGACATGCTGTCCGGCAGAACTCGAACTGAGAAAGCGGATCCGGAGATATATCGGACAATGTCGGACAGGGAGATAAAAAAGGTTGCGAAGAGCATTGTCAAGGCGGTGGTTAGGGCTTCGAAGGGTTGAGAATTTACGAAGAAGACAGTGGGAGAGGGTGATGTGAACGATGGCATCATCGCCGAACCCTTTCCCATTGGGGACAGTGGGGAAGATATCGTAAACCGCAAGGTCGGGGCGAAGCCCCATTGAGCGCAGCTCAATAAACGCAGTAGAACTCGGGCCGCACGCCCGAGTTCTACTGCGTTTGCCTGTGTTCCACAGGCGGGGCTTCGCCCCTACCTTGCGGTTTGCGATATCTTCAGGCGAGCGTAGGACGGGAAAGGGTTCGCCCCTAAGCCAACGTTACCCCCTTGCCTTCTCCACCTCAGCATTCCAAATTATTATTGTCGACATCCCTCCGCACGGTTGCAATACGCTACTGTTTAGAGTATTATGGTAGGGTAATAGTAGCAACAACACGTCAAAAGAGAAAGGTCTGATACATATGAAGAAATACCTTATACTGATTGCGGCATTTTTAATGCTTATAGGGCTTGTGGGCTGTGACGAAGGCGGCGACATCACCCTCAACAGCACCCCCCAAAGTCCCGACATAACAAACACATCAAGCGGTGAAACCGAGTGGGCTATCTACTGGTACCTGTGCGGTAGCGACCTCGAAAGCGAATACGGTAGCGCAACCGACGACCTCATAGAGATGATGGAAGTAGAGCTCCCCGAAAACGTCAAGGTGGTTATCCAGACAGGTGGCGCACACTACTGGTATAACGAAGTTGTGGACGCTGACATGGGGCAACGCTTCGTGTATGACAGCGATGGTCTCACCCTCATCGAGGAGTTTGAACCCGTGAACATGGGCGACCCCGACACACTCGCCGACTTTTTGGCGTTTGCCACCGAAAACTACCCTGCAAACAACACCATGGTGAACTTCTGGAACCACGGCGGTGGCTCGGTAAGCGGTGTTGCGTTTGACGAGCAGTTCGACATGGACGCCCTCACCCTCGACGAGCTTTACGCCTCCTTCACATCGGTGTACACCGAAGACCCAGATGATCAACCGGTGGACATCATAGGCTTTGACACCTGCCTGATGGCGACTATCGACACCGCCTATATCTTCTCCGACCTCGGGAAATACCTTGTAGCGTCTGAAGAGCTTGAGCCGGGTAACGGTTGGTACTACTCGGGTATTATGGAGGCACTCGCTCTAGATCCGCAGATATCGCCGCTTGACCTCTCCATAGAGATTTGCGACACCTATGTCGAGGGCTGTGAACTTGAGTGGACAGAGGACGACATTACGTTGTCCGTCATTAACCTATCAAAGCTTGAACCGCTGATTGTTGCCTATGAAGATTTCGGCAGAGAAGCACTCGAGAGCGCCATTGCTGACCCCAGCTTCTTTACTCACTTCTCTAAGGTTGCGCACAGTATTGAAAACTACGGTGGCAACACCCGTGAGCAAGGCTTTACAAATATGGCAGACCTCGGACATCTGGCGGCGGAATCGTATGACCTGCTACCGGAAACCAGCGGTGCTGTTATAGACGCTATCGAGAACTGTGTCGAATACAAGGTTGCAGGCAAGTATCGCCCCGAATCTATGGGCATCTCCTGCTACTACTCATATAACGGAGACATTGACGATCTTGAACAGTATATGTACCTCGGCGTGGGTGAGTCCTTCAAGCACTTTTACGCCTACGGCCTGACAGGCGACCTGCCGTCGGACGGCTATGAGTATGTCGAGGAACTTGACGTGGAATACGACACTCTCCCAGAGCTTTACACCCTTGACAGTGTAAGTTGGGAGGACTACCCATTATACGTAGACGACGAAGCCCTAGCCACTCTCGACCTCGGCCCCGAGGCGTGGGACATACTGTCCTCGATAGCATTTGAGCTTTACTACATCGACATTGAGGAAGATATACTCATAAGCCTCGGAATAGATAACGACATAATAGCAGACTGGGACAACGGCGTGTTTAAAGATAACTTCCGTGGGGTGTGGGGTAGTATTGACGGCTATCTCGTTTACATGGAGCTGGTGTACGAGGGGGACGACTACAACGAGTACGCTGTGCCCATATTGCTAAACGGCGAGGATTACAACCTGTCCGTCATTTACGACTTTGTGTATGAGGAATATTACATAGAGGGGGCAAGACGCCCCATAGACGAGTACGGTGCGGCGGACAAAAACCTGCGCTACCTCGAAGTAGGCGACGAGATACAGACAATCCACTACGCCACCTTCCTAAGCGACGACTCAGACTTCATGTCAGTACCTATCGACACTATCATAGTAACCGAGGACATCGCCTTCTACGAAACCGACCTCGGCGACGGTATGTTTATGATGATGTACATCATGACCGATATGCAGTACAACACCGCCTATTCGGACATAGCAACGTTTGAGATCATAGACGGCGAGATTTACACGAGCGTAGATTAGAAAAGATTGGCGCTAGATTTGCAACCGTGAAAAAGCAACATTGTAGGGGCTGTGACGAAATTGTAATAATGCACAAAACTTGTAGGGGCGAACCTGTGTGTTCGCCCGAAACTAATGGTAAAAACCACGGTTTCGGGCGGTCACATAGGACCGCCCCTACAAGGTTTCGTCACAGACCCCTCGTTCTATTTCCATCTATCTTCACAAAGGCTGTACAGGGGAGATTTGGCAACTCCACCCACTCACGGGCAAAAAAATAGCGGGACATTCTGTCCCGCTGAAATTACGCCTTATTCTCTTCAACAAATCTCACGATATCGCCCACAGTTCTGATACCCTCGACAGCTTCGTCCGGTATCTCAACCTCGAACTCCTCCTCGATGGTCATGGCTATATCCACAACGTCCAGCGAGTCAGCACCTAGGTCTTCAGCGATATTCGCCTCCATGGTAACTTGACTTTCGTCCAAATCAAGTTGCTCCATTAAGATGTTTTTTATCTTTTCAAAAATCACAGTCTTTCACCCCTTTCCGTACACCACAAGTCTGGGTGGTTGCTTTTGTCCTAATTCTAAACCGAGGCTTTCGCCACAGCAGAGCCGTTATCACACTACACAACCGCTCTGGCACGGTTTAGAATTGCTAGGAAAGATTATAGTATGTATTTTATCATTTTGCAAGACCATTTTTAAA
>CAYJIK010000055.1:0-2539 GCA_964370205.1 uncultured Oscillospiraceae bacterium
TTTTGATGCTTGCGTTTGCAGTGCCGCAGTTTGAGAAGATGCTCACCGACTTAGGTTCGGATATACCATGGCTAACAAAAATGGTACTTGCGGCAAGTGAATATATGCAGTTTAACTGGATGTGGGTACTGGGAGGTACAGGTGCGCTGGTGTACGGACTTATTCAGTTTGCTAAGACACCGCCGGGGCGTGAGCTGTTCAGTAGGATTATACTGAAAACGCCGCTGTTCGGTAAACTGTCCGTTAAGACCGCTTCGGCTCGTATGTGCCGTACCCTTTCCAGTCTGATTGCCGCCGGTGTGCCGCTTGTGGACACACTTGATATAGTGGCGGACACCATGTCCAACGTGATGTTTAAAAATGCGATGAAGCTTGCTCGTGAAGATGTTATGATGGGAACGCCACTTTCCGAGGCGCTAAACCGCAGTAAATTGTTTCCACCGAGGGTGGAGCATATGGCGAAGGTTGGCGAGGAAACAGGCGACCTTGACGGCATGTTTACAAGGCTTGCCGACTACTACGACGAAGAGGTGGAGAACACTACCGCCATGATAATGTCAGCGATGGAGCCTGCTATAATCGTGGTGCTTGCGCTCACAGTCGGCACGATAGTTGTGGCTGTTATGCTACCTATTGCTGAAATGTACACAGCGCTTGATAACCTGTAGTAAGCCGTAGTTACACCATCATGGGAGGAGAAGATGATGACAGAAGGTTTTATTCTAAAGCGGAAAAACAGCGGCTTCACTATGGTGGAGATTTTGATAGTTATGGCGGTGGTGATGGTACTTGCCACATTGCTCGTGCCGCAATACCTCAAATATGTGGAGCAGTCACGGCAGTCTAACGACGACCAGTATGCAACCTCGATAATGAGAGCGGCTAAGGTTGCGATAAACGACCATATGACTGACATACCGATGGGTGTAAGCCTAAAAGTCACATGGCACACCTACACCGAGGAGGCGGACGGCAGAATAAACCCGGGTACAATCACAGTGGCTATGAACCACCCCGAGAGTTTCCATTCAGCGTCAGAAGTGGTGCAGATAGAGGCGAGAGCAAGGTTTGCGATATGCCAAACGATGGACATCGTAAACGGAGAAAATCCGTATGACAGTGAGGCGTATGTGAATGATCTTGTGAAGGACGCAGAGTCAGAGATAGGTAACGGAGCGGACTTTTCCTTTGATATAGATACGTCTAATGCGAGAATAACGAACATCACGCCGGAATGGGCGGCGATGGGAGTTAGTGCTAATTAGCAATTAGTAATTGACTAGCGTCCAAGTGTTTATCAATAACCTGAAACTTGATTTTGACACACGCTATTTGCGGCAAATACGCAGGGAACACATTTGGTGCGTTTTGCTATCAGATACGTATATATCCTCTGTACGTGTAGCGTAGAAAATGGGGACGGAACGCATGCAATGCGTTCCCTACAGTCTCCCAAAAACCATACAGGTTTAGTTTGACCTCCCCCCCAAGTAACCCCAATCTTAGCAGAAAACACTCGAAAAATCGCCTAAAAGTTAGGTTACAAAATTTTTTTAAAAAAATTGTTCAAATGTAACCGAGATGTAACCTTGAACTGTTATAATAGCATCATAGAAAGCAAACAGAGAAAAACAACCGACGAGGTTGACGACTTTGATGTCAACCGCAAGTGTCGGGGCTGGACCGTTATTTACCCTTGATGGTTTTGTGCCGTCTGTGGGAAAATATAAATTATCAAACATTTGAAAGGAAGATTCCAATGAGAAATCTATTTACCCGCCTAAAGGCAAAGAAGAACAAGGGCTTTACCCTTGTAGAGCTAATCATCGTTGTTGCGGTTATCGCCGTGCTTGCATCTGTGCTTGCACCGCAGTACCTGCGCTACGTTGAGCGTACAAGAGAGTCCAACGACCTACAGGTAGCGACAAACATCATGAGAGCAGCGACAGTTGCTATAGCAGACCCGAATAATGATGTGGCGGCTAGCGCTGACATAGTAGTGACTTGGGTTACAGGTGGAAGCACTAATTTAACCGTAACCGGTGGTACCACTGAGGCGAACGCAGCAATACGCGAAGATATAGCAACTGTTATGGGTTGGTGGAACGGCACTACTGTAGCAGATGTAACAGACGCTGAATCTGCTCTAGGTACAGGAACTGATTTCACTTTCGAAGTTGACGCTAGCACAGGTAACATCTCTGATATACCTGCTGACTGGGGAACAATCGGCGTAGACTAACCCCTAACCTTAAGCAATAACCCCAAACATAACCAACCAAAATCGGAGTGGCGACATTGTCGCCACTCCGCAAACCACGAACAATAAGGGGAACACTATGTTTTTACGTCGCAAAACAAGCGTTAAAAAGAACAACAAAGGTTTCACCCTTGTGGAGCTTATCATAGTTGTGGCGGTTATCGCCGTGCTTGCTTCGGTGCTTGCGCCGCAGTACCTCCGCTATGTAGAGCGCACAAGAGAGTCCAACGACCTACAGGTAGCCACCAACATCATCAGAGCCACCACAGTCGCCATGGC